>VFJJ01000123.1 GCA_009886115.1 Actinomycetota bacterium | reverse complement strand
CGTCGCGCTTCAAAGCTCGGCTCCGGCGCAGCGGGACCGAGTTGCGTATGCAGCGGACCGGTCAGGGGTTGGTCAACCCGCCGGAAAACCGCAGGTCGGCGACCGTCCAAAGTGACGATCGCCGACCTGTTCCGAGCGGACGACGGGATTCGAACCCGCGACCCTCACCTTGGCAAGGCCGTGGGAGCCGTCCCCCGAGTCACCCCCTGTCCGCTGAGCACGCTCGATTCAGCTGCGTCGTCCACCCAGTTCGCAGAGTTCGCCCCATTCAGCCCGTCGACGTCGAACGCGTTCGACACTCTGCGAGCCTGATGTGACCATCGCCCTACCAAGACGGCGTTCTCAATCCGGACCGGGCCTCGACGCTCACGACGTCACTGAGCGAGGACTTGGCCCGCTCGCTCGGTGATACGCCGGGCGTACCCCAGGAGCCGGCGAGCCTTCGCTCGGTCGACCAGCGTCAGCCCGTAGTGCGATTCGTCCTTGGCCGCCAGCAGTCGACCGAGATCCTTCGCCATGTCCTCGCCGTGGGGTACGACCGTGCGAAGTATCTTGACCGCCTCCATCTGGTTCTGGCCGCGTGATCGCCTACCCAGCTTGGTGCAGCAGGCTGCGTCAGACGCCGCGATGCCCGCCAACACGGCGATGGCAGCAGCAACGCCCGGGCTGGCGGCGTCGGTGTCGTCGCTCAGCCGAGGTCGGCGGTCATCACGAAAGCCTCGGCCTGTTGCAAGCGGGATCTCCCGTGTGCGGCCTTACAGTCGACGGTCCTGGGCCCCTTGGCCGCCATCAACGGGTGACCTTGAGCACGTCCCTGTTGCCGACGACCACCACGAGGTCTCGCTCCCAATCGTCGAGAATGGGCTCGCCTGCACGACGCATCCGGCGAAGATCCTTCGACCCCACGGTGACAACATGCGTCGAATTTCCAGTCCACCGCTCGAGCTTCGCCGCCAACTCCGCCGCCTCATCGGAGGCTCCTCGCGCATCGGAGACCACCACCACATCGATATCGCTGGCCTCATCGCCATCACGCCGGGCCGCCGACCCAAAGATGCCGACAAGGCTCGGCACCAGAGACCACTCGTCGACGCAACGTCGGATCCGATCCGCAACCTCACCCCATGATCGGGCCAGCGCCTCAACCCCAGCAGCAGCAACGTGATCACGGTTGAGCACATACCCGCCAGGAACGTCGAGCACGATGCCTGCCCCGACAAGGCGGCCCAACACCCGGCGAACACCGCTCAGCGACCCACGACCGGCAAGCCGGTGAACTGTCGACAATTTCAACGGCGCGCTCGTGCCCGCAAGGACGCCAAGGAGCCCTTGAACTCGGACGGCCGCCATCGCGGCGAACACAGCAGCCGCGTCGTCGTCGGACAGCTCCCGGAGGAAGTCGCGGACCGGTCGCGCTCCGGCTGCGGTTCGGTAGTCACGCCATCGTCGTTGTGCCATCACCGTCCTCTGGGGCTCGCGTGGTGCCCCAGCCGCGATCCCGATACACGTGCCGGAGGCGAACGTAGGCGGGTAGCAGCGTGCGACGGATGCGACGGCGACCAGCGAGCGTCTCGGTAGCCACTGCGGCGCTTGGACGCGGGCGCCCTCTGGTCCTTACGAGTCGATCGCTGAACGGGGACTGAAGCGGCGCGCTTTGAGCACGTCGACGCCGCACCACTTCCGAAGCAACAGCGCGACCTCGCGCATGTCGCCCTGGTCCGCCAGGTCCCGTATCCGAAGGATCGTGCCGTCAGCCAGACGGATCGAGAGCTCGTCCTTGCGGAACACGAACAATCGCGCAACGGCTCCAGTCATCGACGACCCCAGGATGATCAGGGACCGCTCGTCGCTGTCCCGATCGCGGACCACGAGCGCGAGGCCGGGCCCGTCGTCGGTCGAGACGAAGCTCAGGTTGCAGCGACTGACCATGCTGCGCCCGTCCGACGACGACACGTAGACGCGGAACGCCCCACGCATCTCTCGGTAGTTGCTGACGGCTCGCTCGATCCCGAGCTGTATGAGGCCGGTGGGGATGATCATCGGGCGACCGCAGCTCTGCAGCCTGTCAGCCTCGCAAGGGCTCAATACGTGCGGACCGGTCGATCCATCGCCGGAACCGCGACCGGCCCGATGATCCGCTCGCGGGATGGACGCGAGATGGAAATCCGATTCGACGCTCCAGACGCGAACCAGGGGCCACCGAAATGGCCCCTGAGCTGCGCTTCTGTGGAGCGGACGACGGGATTCGAACCCGCGACCCTCACCTTGGCAAGGTGATGCTCTACCAGCTGAGCCACGTCCGCATGAACGGTGCGACTCTAGCAAACGCCCTTCGCCGGCCCGTCAACTTGTCCGGGGGCTCGCGCGTCAGCGGCCGGACGAGCCGAAGCCGCCCTGTCCCCGGTCGGAAACGGGGAGCTCGACGATCGAGCCGACCTCATGCCAGGCGACAGCCTCGAAGCGCTGGATGACGAGCTGGGCGATTCGATCACCCCGGTGCACCTCGTAGCTGTGAGTCACATCGAGGTTCACGAGGATCACCCGCAGCTCGTCGCGGTACCCGGCGTCGATCAGGCCGGGGGCGTTGGCGCAGGTGACGCCGTGGCGCAGCGCCAGGCCCGAGCGTGGCAGGACGAACCCGGCGAAGCCGGGCGGGATCGCCAGCGCGATGCCGGTGGGGATGGCCGCTCGTCCACCGCCGGCCGCGAGCACGACGCCTTCCCGGGCGACGAGGTCGTAGCCAGCATCACCGTCGTTGGCCTGCCCAGGAAGCGGGAGATCTGGATCGAGCCTCACCACGGAGATCGCGAGCATGGCTGGTGAGCCTACGGCTCGTTCCCGGCCGCACCATCGCCACGGCCCCGCTCGATCTCGGCGAGCATGTCCTCGATGTCGCCGGTGGGGTACTCGTGGGTCATGGCCACTTGCAGCGCTCGTAACTTCCGATCGACGTCGTCGGTCGCGGCATCCTGGGCCGACGGCGCGCCGAACATCTCGAGGCACTCGGAGACACCCGTCACCGTGACGGGAACGCCGTAACGCTCGCGCAGCTCGAGCCACCGAGATCGGGTCAGTCGCCAATGAAGGAACTCAACCGGCACGCCACGAGGAGCGTCGAGGTAGCGACCGTTCTCCTCGTAGCCCAAGCCGCGGGAGACGGCGTTCGATGCGGCGTTGTCGACCCTCGCTGCTGAGACGACCTCGCGGGCGCCCAGAACGGAGAACGCGAAGTCCACGACGGCTACGCGCATCTCACGGCCTATCCCCCGCCCTTGGAATCGCTGGCCCAGCCACGAGCCGGTGCTGATCTCACCCACGTGCCCGAACCGCGGCCCGTGCAGCGACTGCTGCCCCACGATCTCGTCGCCGAGCACGACGGCCGGCCCAAGGTCCCACACGCCTGGCTTCCATGCAGCCCGGGATCCCAGTGGTACTGCAGGACGCCACGTTCGAGGTCGGGACGCGGGAGATCCGTCCACGGCACGGAGAACGGCATGGTGGCCGGGTCATGCACCCCGCCGAGCACCAGGTCAACCAGAGCGAACAGGTCGGCATCGCTCGGAAGTCGGAGCTCCAATCGGGGCGTTCGGATCCGTAGGTCGAAGAGGGGCCAATGGCGATGCGTCGAGGGCGCCATCGGGCCATGGTGCCGGATGGCCACCGATGGCGCGTCATGATTTCCGGGATGCCCACCTTGGTCTGTTTCCATGCCCATCCCGATGACGAGTCGATCGCCACGGGCGGGTTGATGGCGCGAGCCGCGGCCGACGGGCACCGGGTCGTGCTGGTGCTGGCGACCAGGGGCGAGGTCGGCGAGGTGGCCGACGGGTTCCTCGAACCCGGCGAGACCCTGGGCGACCGGCGCAGCACGGAGTCCGCGGACGCGGCGGCGGTGCTCGGGGCCGAGCGGGTCGAGTTCCTGGGCTACCACGACTCGGGGATGAAGGCGACGCCCACGACCGAGCGCCCCGACTGCTTCTGGCAGGCCGACGTCGAGGAGGCAGCGCAGCGACTGGCCGCCATCCTCACCGAGGTCGACGCCGACGTGCTCACGATCTACGACGACAACGGCGGCTACGGCCATCCCGACCACATCCAGGTGCACCGCGTCGGACTCCGGGCCGCAGCCATCGCCGGCGTCACCGAGGTGTACGAGGCCACCATCAACCGGGCCCATTTCGAGCGACTCATGCGCGCAGCCGCCGAGAGCAACGGTGGCCAGATGCCCGAGGGCATGCTGGAGATCGATGAGTTCGACGACGACTTCGGCGTGCCCGAGGAGCGCATCACCCACGCGGTCGACGTCCGCGAGCATGCGCCGCGCAAGCGCCAGGCCATGGCGGCGCATGCCAGCCAGATCGACGAGACCTCGTTCTTCATGCAGATGCCGGTCGAGGTGTTCGCCGAGTCGTTCGGCTGGGAGTTCTACATCCGCTACGGGTATCCCCGCCCGCTCGGGGAGCCGATCGCCGTCGTGCACGATCTGTTCACCGGAGACTCCCCGAAGGCGTAGCGTTCGCGCCGCGATCGATCCTCCATCGAGATCGGTGCCGACAAGGAGCAACGTTCCATGGGACTGGCGATCGCCATCTTCGCCGGCGTTGTCGTACTTCTGCTCGTCGTCACGGTGTTCAAGTCGTTGCACTCCATCGGCCCGTCCGAGGTGGGTCTGCTCAACAAGCGCTTCGGGTTCAAGAAGCTCACCGACGACGACCCGATCGCCTTCAACGGGGAAGCCGGCTTTCAGGCCGAGCTGATGATGCCGGGCCTCCGGTTCAAGATCTGGCCCATGTACGGCGTCCAGAAGTTCCCGTGGGTGCAAGTGCCAGCAGGCGAGATCGGCGTCGTCATCTCCCAGGTGGGCGGTCCGTTGCCCATCGGGGCCAAGAGCGCGTTCTACAACCCCACGTTCGGGAACTTCACCGACCTTCGGGCGTTCCTCGACGGCGGTGGCCAAAAGGGTGTGCAGCGCCCGGTGCTGCCTCCCGGCACGCTCGTGCCGATCCACCCGGTGGCCTTCCTCGTGCTGACGGCGCACGCCATCTACGGCATGCCCGTCTCACCTGACCTGCACGCCCGGGCGGCGTCGGCCGGTGGGCTGCTCGGCGCCGACTCGTTCGGGCTCACCGACGAGCAGCTCCAGGTCGTGGTCATCGCGCCCGTCGGCAACGCCGACGTGATGGGCATCGTCACCGCGCTCGAAGGCGAGCCTCTGCTTTCGGGCGACATCGCATCGCGCCTCGGGGGCTACGACGATGTCTCGGCGATGGAAGCCGCCGACGCCATGCCAGCGGCGATCATCGAGATCCTGCTCGGCAACAAGAACACGCTCCACAACAACTACCAGGACTTCCAGAAGTTCATGGACGCCGGCGGGAAGATCGGCCTCCAGCACGACCCGCTGCTCTACGGGGCGTACCTCCTCAACCCGTTCCTGATCCAGGTCGAGCTCACACCGATGCTCCTGGTCCAGCAGGGCGAGGTGGCCGTGGTCAAGGCGTTCGTGGGCCTCCCCACCCTCGACACCTCGGGCACCGACTTCAAGTTCGGCTCGATCGTCGCTCCCGGCCATCGCGGGATCTGGGCCGAGCCCCTGCGGACGGGCAAGTACCCCATCAACCCCCGCTGTTACGCGGCCGAGATCGTGCCCACCTCGATCCTCACGCTCAACTGGTCGAACCTGGTCTCGTCGGCGCACTCGCTCGACGCCAACCTGGCGCCCATCGAGGGCAAGAGCCGTGAGGGCTTCGTGTTCACGATCGAGCTGCAGGTGCAGATCCACGTGCCCGACACCAAGGCCCCCAAGGTGATCTCGATGGTGGGCACGATGTTGAACCTCGTCAACGAGGTTCTCTCGTCAGCGGTCGGGAACCACTTCCGCAACACGCTCCAGGACCAGGAAGCCATTCGATTCATCGAGACCCGCATGCAGGTGCAGCAGACCGCGCTCGATGCCGTCTCGCGCTATCTGAGCGCCTACGAGGTCGAGACCCGCGGCGTGTACATCCAGAACGTGCAGTTCCCCGCCGAGCTCGTGACCGTGCTGACCCAGCGAGAGATCGCCAAGCAGGAGAAGGCCACGTTCGAGGAGCAAGAGCGCGCCCAGACCGCCCGCATCAACGTCGAGAAGGCCAAGGGGACCGCCGACATGCAGGGCCAGCTGGCCACTTCGCAGGTCTCGATCGACATCAACCGCAACCGTTCCGAGGCCCGCAAGGCCGAGGCCGAGGGCGAGGCCGCCTTCGTCGAGCGCACCGGTCAAGCCGAGGCGACCAAGGTCCAGGCTCTGGGTCTCGCCGAGGCCAAGGCCGTCGAGGCCCTCGGGTTGGCCCGGGCCGAGGGCTTCAAGGCTCAGCGCGAAGCCTTGGGAACACAGGCCACGGCCGTCGTCGCCATCGCCAACGCCGTCGCTGACGGCCGGCTCACCATCGTGCCCGAGGTGCTCGTCACCGGAGGCGGCGGCGCGGTCGAGGGCCTCGCCGCCACACTGATGCGCTACTTCGGCATCGGCTCCCGTCCCGCGCTTCCCCCAGTGCCCCCAGTGCCCCCAGTGCCGGCGGAGCCAGCGGGGCCAGTGCCAACGGGGCCAGCGGGTACCGACGCACCCGGCGGCGCCTCGCCAGAAGCGACACCGGTTCGAGAGGCTGCGGCCGCGATGGCAGCCACAGCGCAGCCGGCCCCGGCCACACCCACACCCCCGTCCGACGCTCCGAACTGAGATCCCTCAACTGTCAGCGTGGGGCCCCGTATCCGGGGTCTGACGCTGACAGTTGGAAGGGGATGGCGGGCGCAGCGACCGCCGCGGCAACGTGTTCGAGATACGCCGAGCGTGGGACCTCGATCGCGCCCAGACGAACGAGGTTCGGCGTCGCCCACTGGACGTCGAGCAGGGCGGCCCCTCTCCCTCGAAGCACATCGCTGAGCCGACCGACAGCCACCTTGCCCGCGTCGGTCGAAGCCGGACCCAGGTCGAGGTTGCGGAACATCGACTCGGCGGCGAACAGGCCGCCGATCGAAACACCATACGTGCCACCGGCCAGACGACCGTCGGCGGTCCACACCTCGACGGAATGAGCCCATCCGAGCCGGTGCAGCTCGGAATAGGCCTCGACGAACGCGCCGTCGATCCAGCCGTGCGCGCGACGACCGTCGGCGCAGCCGAGCATGACCGCGACGAAATCGCGATCGACGCTCACCCTGTAGCTCCGGGCCGAGCGCCGCAGAGAGCGCGACCAGTGGAAGCCGTCGAGCGGGATGACGCCGCGGGGATCGGGCGACCACCAGCCCAGCGGGCCCTTGCGCTTGAGCCGCATGGGAAACAGTCCTCGGCGATAGGCCGCGAGCAACGTTCCCGGGGCCAGGTCGGCCCCGACACCGACGACCTCGTCCTCGGCTGATTCGATGTCGGCGACCGACGGGAACGACCACGGGGTCGGCTCAGGTTCAACCGGCGTCGCACTGCTCACGTTCCACGCCCCCAGCCTTGCTCGCGCCTGCTCACGCGAGCGCGGCGACCTGTCGACGGGGCCCGGCGGCTGTCATTCGAACGATCGTTTGAACTCGTCGAACTCGGCCCGCAGCCGGGCGAGCTCGTCACGCGTGGCGGTCAGATCGGCCTCGAGCTGCGTGAGCCGTTCATCGCGAGGAGCCGGACGGGATGGGGCGATCGCCGCCCCACCGGACCAGGCCGATTCGGCCGCAGCTGCCGCCGATGCCGAGAGCGCGTCGAGATCGGGCATCCCCGAGAGGAGGTGCACCCAGCGCTCCTCCTTCTGGCCGGGCTGTCGGGGCAGGCGTACCACCAGCGGCTCGGACCGTCCGGCCAGATCTTCGAGCGTCGACTCGACCGCGCCCAGCCCGCCAAAACCGTGCATGCGCTCGGTGCGGCCCTTGATCTCACCGACCGTCTGCGGGCCACGCAGCAGCAGGATCGCCAGCACCGCAACGCCGGCGGCATCGAGCGCCAGCGCTTCTTCGAGGACGTGCTTCTGCTTGGGTCCGCGACTACCCGGCGCGCTGACCGTCCGCGCCAATCCCTTCTCCCGTAAGGCGAGGAGGGCCGTCTGCACCTCGCCGTCGGAGTAATGCACGACAGGGTTGCGGTTCGAGGTCTGGTTGCACGCGCTGGTACAGGCGTTGAGCGTGAGCGGGTAGTACTCGGGCGTCGTGACGGCCTTCTCGATCAGGCAGCCCAGCACCCGGGCCTCCTCGTCGGTGAGCGGCGTGGTGATCGAGACGGTCATGTGATCCCTCAGCGGTCGGTGGGGGCTGCGGGTAGCTCGATGGCGTCGACGTCGATGGGCTCGGGCGCGTCGGTTGCCGGACGGGCCGGTGCGGTCGCCGCACCCGGCATCGGGGCCTGGGTGGGCGGAACGGGCGAGACCTTGTAGTCGGTCGAGGGCGGATGGACCGCCAGGATCGTGCCGGCGAAGTCGATCGCACCGTCGAACTCGGCCACCAGCGGTTCGTCTCCGTCACACGGCGCGTCGCGCTCGATGAAGCGGGGCAGGCTCGTCGAGAACGTGTTGCCGGCAAAGCAGTTTCCGGCATCGGGGTTGGCCGCCATCGAGAGGTCGGCGACGCCCGACTCCGAGATCACGTTGTCACGCACGATGTTGCGCTGCGGCAGGTAGTTGTTCTCGTCGAGGTACGGCAGCAGGGTGATCCCGAAGTACTCATGGCCGATGACCCGATTGCGGACGATCGAGATGTCGACCGCGCCGGCCACCAGGATTCCGTTCCCGTGGACAACCCCGGCGATCTCGATCGCCGGAGTCGACGGATCGCCATTGTCGTACACGAGGTTGCCGACGATGATGCTCTCGCGGGCGGGCGGGTTGGGTTCGTAGTCGCCCGAGTTGGGAACGATGCCGGCCCGGTTGTGGCGCCACACCGAGTTGGCGATGACGACCTTCCCGCCGGCGTTGGTGCCGCTGTAGCCGAGCCCGTTGTACTCGGCGACGACGTCGGTGACGACGGCGTTACAGGGGTAGCAGCCGCCGATGTAGAAGCCGGCGTCGGGGCTACCCGAGGCGTACGAGTGGTCGAACTGCCCGTCGTAGCTGTCGAACGCGAAGATCCCGTAGTCGCCGTTGCGGTAGACGGTGACGTACGACGCCCGGTAGCCGCTCACGCCGTTCCAGAACAATCCGTTCTCGGTGAAGTTCCGGACGGTCAGGTTCTCGACGGCCACCCCGTCGGCCAGGATCTTGAAGCCGTTGTCGAGCGCGAAGTCGCCGTCGACGATCACCGCGTTGCGGTCGAGGCCCCTGATCGTGAGATTCGGGGTCTCCACCGCGACCGACTCGTGATACTCCCCCGGCGCCACGAGGATCAGGTCGCCCTCGACCGCGTTCGTGACCGCCGCCTGGATGGTGTCGAAGTCCTCGGGCACCCGCACCACGCCGTCCACCGAGGTGTCGGGGGTGGCCGTGGTGAGGGTCGTGGCCTCGACCGTCGGCGGTTCACCGCTGTCGCCCACGATCACGGTGCCCGTCATGCCCGCAGTGGGCGTGCCGTGGATCGAGCAGTAGTAGGCGAACGTCCCCGCCGACTCGAACTGGTAGCTGTACGTCCCGCCCTTGGGAACAAAGGACGAGCGGTCGGCACCGAAGCCCTCGGCCCCCTCGACCGCGGCTGCGAGCAGGACGTCGTGCTCGTTGCGGCCGTTGTTCGTGAACGTGACCGTCGTGTCGACAGCGACGGTGAGGACCGCCGGCTCGAACACGTCGTCGAGCGCCTCAACCGCCGCGACCGGATCAGTCGCCGCGGTCGCGGCGGTTGCCGCCGCTTCGGAGGGGCCGGACGTGGGAACGGTGGCGCCATCATCATCGTCGTCGTCACCGCAGGCCGAGGCGAGCAGGGCCAGCACGGCCGCGAATGCCATGACCACGATGGAACGGGGATGCGATCGTCGCGTCACAGCGTGATTCTGGCGCGTACCACGGGTTCGGGTGTGCCGGCACCACCTTCGACCCGCCGGACGAGCCCGGCCAGGCCCACGATCACCGTGACGCTGGCGAGCACCAATGCAGCAACGCGGACCCCGGCGACACCGCTCAGGATCCCGGCAACCACCGTGGCGAGCATCTTCATCGCGGCATCGACGGACCGGTCGAGCGCCATGATCCGACCGTGGGCTTGTGGGGGCGTCGCCCGCTGCAACAGCGTCGCCACGGGCGCCCCGATGAAGGCCGTGGCCACGCCCCAGCACGCGACCCCGATGAACGCGACGACGACCGAGCGTGAACCCAGATACACAATGGCGAACGCTCCCGAGGCGATCACCGAGAGAGCGACGTGGCGCACCCGGGCCAGCCGCTCGGCATGGCGGACCGCGAGGAGCCCGGTACCGAGCAGGGTGACGCCGAAGACCGACTGCAACAGGGCGAAGGTGGATGCCGGCTCGTGCAGCACCGTGCGCACGTAGAGCGGCTCCAGGACGATCGCGGAGCCGTAGAGCACGCCGACTGCCGCGTTCAGCCCGATCAGGCGGCGCACCATGGGGTTGGCGCGGGCCAGACGCAGCCCGTCGCCTGCGTCGCGCCACATCGACGGTCTCGGTCCCGCATCGGCCGTGCGTTGGCCCGCCCGATCCTCTCGCCGACCGAGCTGCACCACGCCGACGATGCCCACGAGGTACGTCGCTGCGTCGACGAGGAACGCCCCGTCGACACCCACCGTGGCGATCGCCGCGCCCCCCAGCGCCGGGCCGACGACGATCGCCAGGCTGTGCGTGAGTCGCACCAGGGCGTTGACCGACGCCACGTCGACGGGGTCGACGATCCTCGGCGGGAGCGCCGCCATCGCCGGATGGGCGAACGCCGAGCAGCAGCCATTGACGAAGCCCAGCACCACCAACGTCGCGAACGAGCCAGCAAGGGTCATCGACAGCGAGGTGAGGAGGGCGACCGCCTGCGAGGCAACGAGTACCCGGCGTGGACCGATCCGGTCGATCACCGCCCCGACGACGGGTCCGAGCACCAGGGCCGGCATCGACCAGCCCAGCCCGATGAGCGTCACCCCTGCGGCGCCGGCGTCGAAGCGGTAGCCAGCTGCTCCCCAGAGGGCGATGAGCGTCGCCCACGACCCGATCGCCGAGATCGACTCACACACCAGGTACCGCTGGAGACGCCGGTCGCGGCGGAGGAGGCCCACGCGGTCACCCTACCGAGGAGTTCCCACGGCCGTACCGGGAGATGCGCCTGCGGCCGTGCCGGGAATTGCGCTTCGCGGCCGTGCTGGGTTTCAGGCCCGCCAGCCGGCTGCCCGACGGCGCGCAGCATGGAGGACCGCCACGACCGTCATGGAATCGAGAATCTCGCCCGAGTCGACCATCTGCACCACGTCGTCGAAGCCGAACACCCGCGGCACGATGAACTCGGTGTCGTCGGGCGGCACCTCGACCGAGGTGAGGCCCGCGACCGCGAACACGTGGGCGATCTCCCACATCACGCTCTTGGACGTGTGAAACGAGGCCAGCGGGTGCAGGCGATCTGCGTGATAGCCGGCCTCCTCGGCCAGCTCGCGCTGGACGGCTTCCTCCCGGCTCTCGCCTTCGTGGAGGCCACCCGTGGGCATCTCCCAGGTGGGATGGCCGAACACGTAGCGGTACTGGCGCACCAACAACACGTGATGGTCGTCGACGAAGGGGAGCATCCCGACGCACTCCCCCGCCGTGACCACCCCGTAGATCGTGCTGCGCCCGTCGGGCAACGACACCGAGTCTTCCCGCACGCTGATCCACGGGTTCTCGTAGACGGGCCGGGACGACATCGTGCGCCAGGGCGTGACCGAGTCGTCAGACTCGGGCTCACCCACAGGCTCGTCTCCAACCGGGACAACGGGTTCCACGCCCGCGGACGCTACTCTCCGCCGCCGTGGCCTCTCCCCGATCACCCGTCACGATCCTGCTCCCACCGTCGGAAGGCAAGGCCGAAGGCGGCGACGGGTCCGGGTGGGATCCGCACGATGGCCGCTTCGGCGCTGCGCTCGGGGAAGCCAGAGCCGCTGTGGCCGGTGCGCTGGCGGCGGCCATGGCCGACCCCGAAGGCACGGCCCGGCTGCTCGGCGTCGGCGGGCGACGCCTCGAGAGGGCTCGGACCGCCAATCTCGAGCTCGTCGGGAGTGCGACGCTGCCCGCGTCACGGCGATACACGGGTGTCGTGTGGGAACACCTCGACCCGGCTTCCATCAAGCGCCCCAAGGGTTCCGTGCTCGTGGTGTCAGGATTGCTGGGCCTCGTCGACATCAACGACCCGGTGCCCGACTACCGGCTCAAGATGGGCGTCCGCCTCCCCGACCTGGGGGTGCTCGCCCGCTGGTGGAAGCCGCTGCTCTCGAGCGTCCTCCACGCGACGTTGGCCGAGGCCGACGTCCTCGACCTGTTGCCGGGCGAGCACGCAGCAGCGTGGGACCCCGTCGCCCACCGGTGGTGCGTGCGGTTCGAGTCGGGCTCCCGGGCGGGCACGGCCATCGGCCACGACGCCAAGGCGGTCAAGGGGCTCCTGGCCCGGCACGTGCTCTGCTCGCCGGGCCCCTTGCCGGCGCGTCTGCGGTCGTTCGAGACACCCGGTTGGCGCTACGACCGCACCGAGCGCACACGCTCGGGATCGGGCGACATGCCGCGAACCGCGGTGGTGGTCCAGGTACCGTGACGGGGTGACCCGCTGGAAGCCTGGACACGACGTCCTGAACGAGCCGCGCCGGAAGAAGATCGAGTACCCCGACGTCGATGCCGAGCTCGGGCTGGTGGTCGAGCACCGTGACTCCGGGTTCTGCGGGGCCATCGTGAAGGTCGATCCCTCCGGGGTCGTCCTCTCCGACCGGATGAGCCGCGAGCGGACGTTCCCGTGGGAGCGGGGCTCCTTCGCCGTCGACGGTCGCCCGGTGTCGCTCGCCCTGCGGGCACGAGTCTCCGACCCCGACCCCGATCGCGATCCACTCCAGCGTCGGACGGCATCGGGGTCGATCGCAGCCTCCGGTCGGCCCGCAGCGCAGGTCGCCCGAGCGAGCCGCATCCTGGTGGAAGGCATCCACGACGCCGAGCTCGTGGAGCGTGTCTGGGGTGACGACCTGCGGGCGGAAGGCGTGGTCGTCGAGCGACTCGACGGCATCGACCATCTCGCCGACGTGGTTGCCGAGTTCGGTCCCGGACCCGATGCCCGCCTCGGCGTGCTCGTCGACCATCTCGTACCCGGTTCCAAGGAATGGCGCATCGCTGCGGCCGTCGCCCATCCGCACGTGCTCGTCACCGGCACCCCGTACGTCGACGTGTGGCAGGCCATCCGCCCCAAGGTGCTGGGCATCGACGCCTGGCCCCACATCCCCCGCGACCGGTCGTGGAAGGACGGCATGATCGAGGCGCTCGGACTGCCCTCCGAGCCCGGCCGGGCTTGGCGCGTGCTGCTGGCCCGGGTACGAACCTACGCCGACCTCGAGCCCGACCTGGTCGGGGCCGTCGAGCGTCTCGTCGACTTCGTCTGCGAGCCCGGCTGAGGCTCAGGGTTCACGCTGAGCGGCTCATGTCGAACTCGTGAGATCGGGGGGTTGCTCCACCTCGAGCTCCTCCACGATGACGGTCTTGCGGCGCAACCATCGCCGCCGACGTCGGCGGACCTCTTCGGTCAGTGGCGTGTCAACCACGTCGTGGCGACGGATGTAGGTGGAGATGAACGCCTGCAACACCGCCGCGGTCGGCAGGGCCAACACCGCGCCCACCGGCCCGAGGATACCGGCGCCGGCAATGGCCGAGCCGAAGGCCACAGCGGGATGGATCTCCAGCGTATGGGCCGTGACTCGGGGGGCGAACACATAGTTCTCGAGCTGCTGATATGCGAACACGAAGATGACGAGCCACAGCGCGGTCACCGGCTCGTTCAACAACGCGATGAGGATGGGGAGCGCACCGGCGATGTAGGTGCCGACCACAGGCACGAACTGCGAGATGACACCGACCCACAGGGCCAGCGCCAAGGCGAACGGGACACCGAGCGACGCCATCAGAATCCAATGGGCGATACCCGACAAAAGGGCCAGCAGAGCCCGGGAGTAGATGTACCCGCCGGTCTTGTCGATGGCCAGCTCCCAGGCCCTCAGCACCTCGCGTTGACGGGCCTCGGGCAGCATCGAGCAGATCGTCCGACGCAACTGTGGGCCGTCGGCGACGAGGTAGAACGTGAACAGGCCAACCGTGAACATCTGGAACAACAGGCTGACCACGGTGAAGCTCAGGCCCACGACATCGTCGGCCAAGCCCTCGGCGAAGCTCCGGAACGGTCCTTCGGGGTCGGTGAGCTGGGTTCGGAGCTCGTCGGCGTTGAGGTCGGTGTTGAAGCGGTCGTTGCTGAAGTTCACGATCTCGTCGACGTAGCCAGGGGCCTCGTCGGCGAACTTGGCCACCTGGTCGGCGATGAGCGAGCCGATCGCCCAGAAGAACAGCGCCATCAACGCCAACAGGATCAGAAACATGAGCCCTGTTGCCGCACCCCGTCGAATTCCTCGCCGTGACATGGCATTGACCGCCGGCTCAATGGCGAATGACAAGAACAGCGATAGGAGGACGATGATGATAAGCGTCCGCAGCTTGTCGAGCAATATACCGCCGGTGGTCACCGCGACATACATGGCGAAAAAAACCACCATCGCCTTAGGTATCCAACGCGGAATGGGCTCCGACGGAGGGCGTCGACGCAGAATGAGGGGACCGTCGTCAGGCATCTCGCTGGGGTCCGGCGGTTCGAGGTGGACCATGAGGCGTGAAGAGTAGACCCGCGAAAGGGTCGCCGGGGCTTCTCGACCGTCCGGCCCCAGCCCGATAGGTTCCCCGGTCATGCCCATCCCCGAGCAACGCAATCCCGAGCAGACCAGGGTCGCCCTGCAGGACTGGTTGAGAGCGAAGCGTCCCGAGGCCCCCGATCTCAGTGTCGGAACGCTGGGCGGCCCCGCGTCGTCGGGGTTCTCGAATGAGACGATCATCTTCGACGCGACCTCCACCGACGCTGACGGCAAGCCCGTGGTGGAGGGTCTCGTCGTCCGGGTCAAGCCCACTGGCTACACGGTGTTCATGGAGTCGTGGTTCGACCGCCAGTGGGTCGTCATGAGCACCCTCGCCGCGCACACCGAAGTACCCCTCCCCCCGATGCTGTGGTTCGAAGCCGACACCTCGGTGCTCGGCGCCCCGTTCTACGTGATGGGCAAGATGCCGGGGCAGGCCGCTGGCGACCAACCGCCGTACATGAACGAGGGCTGGCTGTTCGACGCAACGCCCGAGCACCAGACATCGGTGGCCTGGTCAGGGATCGAGGCCATGGCCAAGATCCACACCACGCCCTGGCGCGAGCTGGGGCTGGGACCCGTCGTCGAGATGCCCGACCGGGGACGGACTGGCCTCGACCAGCAGATCGCCTACTACCAGGAGTACTACGACTGGGCCAAGGCCGAATCAGGTCGTGGGTACACCACCTGTGATGCGGTGTGGGAGTGGCTGCTGGCGCACCGGCCGACCGAAGCGCGCGACTTCCTGTGTTGGGGTGACGCCCGGATGGGCAACCAGCTCTTCGAGGATTGGACGGTGACGGCCGTCCTCGACTGGGAGATGGTCTGTCACGGTGATCCGCAGATGGATCTCGGATGGTGGCTGTTCCTCGACGAGTTCCACACGGCCGGCGCCGGCGGCAAGCGTTTGCCCGGCCTGCCGTCGCACGAGGCGCTGGTGGTCCGCTGGGAGGAGCTCACCGGCTTGCGGGCCGACCATCTCCACTGGTTCAAGGTCTTCGCCGGGTTCCGGTTCAGCGTGGTGATGATCCGCCTCATCACGATGTTCGTGAAGTTCGACATCGCGCCTCCCGACACCGACGCCTACGAGAACAACATCGTCGTGCACCTCACCGCTGGCCTGCTGGGGCTCCCCGCCCCCGGTGTCCTCGCCCCTCCCGCCTGATCCCCTGCCCCGTCACATCACCGTCCCCCTCGTCCGACAAGGATCCCGATGACGTTCGACAACCCGCTCTCGCCGCTCGACGACTACCCGGTCCACCAGATCGCCGAGCCGATGCGCTATGCCGGCCCGAGCGATCGGAACTTCTACGACCGCTACTACTTCAACATGCACTCGTGCTCCGACGACGTGTTCTGCATCTTCGGGCTCGGGCAATACCCCAACCTGGGAACCACCGACGCCTTCTTCTGCGTGCGCCGCACGACGCCGGGCGCGGCGGGCTCCGACATGCAACGGGTCGTGCGGTCCTCACGCGAGCTCGGCCTCGACCGGATGGACACCCGCGTTGGACCCATCCGCATCGAGGTGTTGGAAGGGCTCAAGCGGCTGCGGGTGATCGTGGAACCCAACGACGCCGGCGTCGCCGCCGACATCACCTGGACCGGATCGCACCATCCGACGCTCGAGCCCCGGCACTTCATCCGCAAGCACGGACGGGTCACGTTCGACACCCAGCGCCTGGCCCAGAACGGGGTGTGGGAAGGCACGCTGGAGGTTGCCGGTGAAACGTTGGCGGTCACCCCCGACCGGTGGTGGGGCTCACGCGACCGCTCGTGGGGCGTCCGTCCGGTCGGTGAGCCCGAGGCCCCGGGCATCCAGGGCTCGCAGATGTCGACGTTCTACTGGAACTACGCGCCCGTGCGGTTCGACGAGTTCTCGTTCATCTACATCTGCCAGGAGGAGCGCGACGGTACCCGGGTGATGGAGACCGGCGAGCTCATGTGGCCCGACGCCACGGGCAAGCCCATGGAGCTGCTGGGCCGGCCCGAGCACGACCTGCACTTCGTGCCCGGGACCCGTATCGCCGACCGGGGCGTCATCCGCTTCCCGCACGCCATCGGCGGACCGATCGAGGTCGACGTCGAGATGCGCTACCCCGTGTACCTCGGCATCGGGACGGGCTACGGCGCGGAGCCCGGCTGGCGCCACGGCATGTACCAGGGTCAGGCCTTGACCGAGGCCGTCGTCGTCGACCTCGCGACCCCCGAGGCCCAGGCGCAGAAGTGGGGCATCATCGACAGCGTCGGCCGCTTCACCGTGCGAGCCCCGGCCCGCCCCGAGCTCGACGGCAAGGTCGGCCACGGCCTGTGGGAGTTCATGATCATCGGCCCCCACGACCAGTACGGCTTCCAGGAGCTCCTCGACGGCGCGAAGTAGCGCCCGCCCGCTCGCCCATCCCCGTTCTTTGTGGCCAGGACCACGCCTGGCGCGGGCTCAGCCACAAAGAACGGGTGGGGTCGGGGTCAGATCGGGGCTCAGCCGGCGGTGGCCAGGGCGTCGAGGATCTCGTTGGGGCCAAGGGGGTGGTCGAAGACCTCGACGCCGAGCAACCACAGGGCGTCGGCGACGGCGTTGAACACGCACGGTGGAGCGCCGATCGCGCCGCCTTCGCCCATGCCCTTGTAGCCGCCGGGCGTGTTCGACGGGGTCTCGATGTGGCCGTGCTCGATGATCGGTACCTCGGCCGCAGTGGGCAACAGGTAGTCCATGAACGTGGTCGTGAGCGGGTTGCCGTCGGCGTCGTAGCGGAAGTCCTCGTAGAGCACCCCGGCGATTCCCTGCACGACGCCGCCGGCCACCTGGCCCTCGACGACCATCGGGTTGATCATGAGGCCGCAGTCCTCGCTCACGATGTAGCGAGCGAAGCTCACCGCGCCCGTGTTGCGGTTGATCTCCACGGTGCAGACATGGCAGGCGTTCGACCACGTCACGGCCTCTTGACGATGCCGGGCGGTGGCCTCCAGGCCGGTCTCCATGCCGGGGGGAAGGCCCTCGGTGGCGTACAGGGCCGTGTGGGACACCTGGGCCAGCGTCACCGTCTTGCCGGCCGGCGTGCCCTTCACCGAGATCACGCTCGAGTCGATCTCAAGGTCGTCGGGGTTGGCTTCGAGGAGGTGCGCGGCGATCTGGAAGACCTTCTGTCGCACCTGGATGGCCGCCGCCCGACCGGCACCGCTCACGATGCTTGCGGTCCGTGAACCGCCGGTACCCCCACCGAAGGGCGTGTTGGAGTCGCCCTGGTGCACCTCGACGTCGTCGACGTGCACGCCGAGCTCCTCGGCCACGATCTGGGCCATGGTCGTCTCGATCGACTGGCCGTGCGAGCCGGTGCCCATGAACACGTCGACCTTGCCGGTCCCGCTGATCTGGACGGTCGCCCCCTCGGTCGCCAACGCACCCATGTTCTGCGCCGAGGGCTCGATGTAGAGCGAGAAACCGATGCCCAGCAGTCGGCCCTCCTCCTCGAAGGCCCGCTTCTGCTCGGCCCGGAAGGCCTCGTAGCCGATCATCTCGACGGCCTGGTCGAGCGTCTCGGCCGGCGACATGTTGTCGTAGACCATCACCTGCATCGGGGTCGTCCACGGGAGGTCTTCCCACTGGATCACGTTGCGGCGCCGAAGCTCGACGGGGTCGATCCCGATGCGCCGGGCCACGTGCTCGACCATCTGCTCGCGAATCACCGACTCGAACTGCCACGGGCCGCGATACGCCGCCCGTCCACAGGTGTTCGTGAACACCGCGTACGACTTGAACGCGGTTCGCTGCAGCTTGTACGGCCCCTGCAGCAGCATCCCGGCCATGGCGCCGGCGCCGGCGCCACCGAAGGGATACGCGCCGGCGTCCTCGTTGATGTCGACGTACCCCGCAACGATCTTCTTGTCGGCGTCGAGCGCGAAGGTGACCGTGGCGCGGTCGCGACGGGCGTGGTTCGACGCCATCAGGTTCTCGCGCCGGTCCTCGATCCACTTGAGCGGACGGCCGACCTCGCGCGACAGCAACACGATCACCGCTTCCTCGCGGGGCATGAACATCTTCTGGCCGAAGCCGCCACCCACGTCCTGCTGGGCGACGTGCACCTTCGACTCGTCGACCGCCAGGAGATCGGCGGCCCGTCGGCGCATCTCGTGGGGGTTCTGGTTCGACATGTGGAGCTGCAACTCGCCCCGGAAGCGGTCCCACGACGCCACGATCCCCCGCGTCTCCATGGGGCTGTTGGTCTGGCGGGCCTGATTGAACGTGGCCGTGACGACGTGCGCCGACTCGGTGAGCAGGCCCTCGATGTGGGGATCACGCGGGATGTCGATGGTCCCGGTGATGTTGGTGCCGAGCTCCTTGTGGACGATGTGCGTATCGGTGAGCGCCTCCTCGAGGTTCACGACGGGCGTCTCCGCCACGACCACGAGGTCGATGAGCTCGAGTGCGTCCTCGGCGATGTAGCGGCTCTCGGCCACCACGACGGCGATGCAGTCGCCGACAAAGCGGACGTCGTCCGTGGCGAGGAGGTTCTCGGGACAGGCTGCCCCGCCCATGGCCTGCATCATCGTGGCGACGATCGTGCCCGGCACGTAGCGCAGATCAGCGTGCGTGTACACGGCGATGACCCCGTCGAGCGCGAGCGCCGGGCTCGTGTCGAGCTTGGTGATGCGGCCCTTGGCCACGTTCGAACGCAGGAACGCCGCGTGCACCATGCCGGGCAGGACGATGTCGTCGACGTACTGGCCATGGCCGGTGACGAGACGGGGATCTTCCTTGCGGAGCACCTTCTGGCCGACGAAGCGGGCCGCCGTGCCCTCGAACAGCGGGGCCCGGTCGCGGTGCTTGTCGGCCATGGGGACGTGAGCCTGCGCCATGTCAGTTCCCTTCCGTCGAGGTGGTCATGGCCGTCGGGGTGCCCGCCATGGTGGCGGCTGCGTGCTGAACGGCCTTGATGATCCCCTGGTATCCCGTGCAACGACAGAGGTTTCCGGCGATGCCCTCCCGGATCTCCTCCAGCGAGGGGTCGGCATTCTCCTGCAGGAAGGCTGTCACCGAGACCACGAAGCCCGGCGTGCAGAAGCCGCACTGGAGCCCGTGGCACTGCCGGAAGGCGTCTTGGACGATCCCGAGCGAGCCGTCGGGATTGGCGAGCCCCTCGGCCGTGGTGATCGACGCGCCGTCGGCCTGCACGGCGAACATCAGGCAGGAGCGTGAGGCGACACCGTCGACGATGACGGTGCACGCGCCGCACACGCCGTGTTCACAGGCGAGGTGGACGCTCGTTGCGACGCAGTCCTCGCGGAGGAAGTCGGCGAGGGTCTTGCGGGGCTCGACCCGCCCTCGGCGGGCCGTGCCGTTGACGGACATGTGAACTGTGACTTCGCTCATGGTCGGCTCGACTCTCAGGCGTTGGCCGCAGCGTTCGAGGCCGCTCGGGTGAGGGCCTGCTCTGCGAGATGGGTGGCGATCTTGGTGCGGTTGGCGGCCGAGGCGTGCACGTCGCCGGTGGGGTCGGTGGCGCCCACGGCAACCCGGGCGACGGCAGCGGCATCGAGCGAGGCGATGCTCACGCCGAGGAGCGCCTTCTCGGCATCGGTGGCGCGCACGGGAACCGGTCCCATCCCCATGAAGGCGATGGCGGCCCGGGTGATCTTCCCCCCGGTGGCCTCGAGCCCCACGCCCACACCGGCGATCGCGAAGTCACCGCTGCGGCGGGCGAACTCGGTGAATGCGAATCCCGAGCCCTTACCCCACACGGGGAAGCGAGCCGCGGTGAGGAGCTCGCCGGTGTCGATGGCCGTCATGAACGTACCTTGGAAGAAGTCGGCGGCCGCAACGCGGCGAACCCCCGACTTCGACGTGATCTCGAGCTCGGCGTCGAGGGCGGCCGCGACGGCCGGGAGTTCGGCGGCCGGATCGGCGTGGGCGATGGAGCCGCCGATCGTGCCCCGGTTGCGGATCTGGAAATGGCCGATCCACGGCATCGCCGCGGCGAGCATCGGCACCGACGTGGCGATCGACGGGTCGAGCTCGACCGCCCGGTGACGGGTCATGGCGCCGATGACGACGTGGCCGTTGTCTCGGCTGATGCCCGAAAGCGCGCCGATCTTGTTGAGGTCGACCAGATGGTCGAAGCGGGTGAGGCGCAAGGAGAGCAGGGGAACGAGGCTCTGACCCCCGGCGAGGGGCTTGGCGTCGTCGCCGTGTTGGGCGAGCAGGCCGACGGCGTCGGCGATCGTCTCGGGGGCGTGGTACTCGAACGGTGCCGGTTTCACGGTGTCTCCTGGCGGATGGCGGACGTCGAAACGGACGGGGAAGCAGTCGAGTCGGGGTGGGAGCTCAGATCCTCATCACCCAGCCGCCGTCGACGTTGATGGTCTGGCCGGTGATCCACGATCCGGCGTCGGTGACGAGCAGGAGCAGCGCGCCCAGGAGATCGTCGGTCTCACCCAGTCCCTTCAACGGCGCCATGAGATCGCGCATGGCGGCCATCTCGTCGGGTGTCGCCCGCAGGCCCGCTTCGGTGTTCACGAAGCCGGGTGCGATCGAGTTGACGTTGATCTTGAACGGCGCGAGCTCACGAGCCAGCGTGACGGTGAGCGAAACGAGCGCCAGCTTCGAGACCCCGTAGACCCCTCCGGCGACGAACGCCCCGCCCGAGGACTGGTTCACGATCTTGCCGCCGCCGCGCTCTTTCATCGACGGCACCACGGCCTGGATGCACAAGAGCGCGCCGGTGAGGTTGACGTCGATCACCTTGCGCCACAGGTCAACAGGGATGTCGCTCACCGTGCCGTAGCCGATCTCGGCCATCATCGCGGCGTTGTTGACGAGGATGTCGACTCCACCGAGCGTGCCCACGACGCGAGCGACACCGTCGCGCACGCTCGCTTCGTCGCCGATGTCGATCGTGATGCCCATCGCCTGGTGGCCGCCCGCCAGCAGCGCGTCGGTCTGGGTCTTGACGCCCTCGGTGTTCACGTCGGCGACGACGACCGCCGCGCCCGCCTCGGCGAGCGCCCGGGCGTAGGCCGAGCCGATGCCACCCGCGGCCCCGGTGACCATGGCGACCTTACCGTCGAGCGATGCGACCATCCCGCCCCCGTTTCGTGTTCGTCCCCGTGCGACCGCGCCAGCGAGCGATCGAGTGCTCGCGTGATCGGTTCGGACGCTATCTCGCTCTCACCATCCGGTGCGCAGCGCCAACTCCTTCGGATGGGGCGCCAGGTACACCTGATGACGGGCCCACTCGTGCACCCCGCGCTTGAGCAGATGGTGTCGGAGGAGGGTCACGGGCACGAGGAGAGGGACGATGCCGGCCCGATAGTCGTCGACGAGACCCGCCAGCTCGGCTCGGTCATCAGCGTCGATGGCGTCCTTCACGAAGCCCGCCAGGTGCTGGAGCACGTTGACGTGCTTGCCGACGGTGGCCTGAACCGCCATCGCCGAGAAGAACAGCTCCTCGTACTCGGCCAGGGCCTCGGGGAACGCCCGTCGGCCCGCATCGGCCACGAGCGGTCCCAGCGCCTTGGCGTGGGCCGGGCTGTGAGCCAGGAGCAGGTACTTGTGGGCGCTGTGGAACTCCACGAGATCGCGGGTCGTTGGACCGCTCGCGAGGAACGCCCGCCAACGGTGGTGGGCGAAGACCCGCACGAAGAAATGCTCGCGCAGCGCCGGATCTTGGAGCCGACCGTCGTCCTCGACGGGGAGATGGGGCCAGCGCTGCGTGAGCGCCTCGGCGAAACGGCCCTTCGCCATCGTCGACGGCATCCCCGACTCGTCGTACACCTTGGCCTTGAGCCCGCACGACGGTGAACCCCGCTTGAGCACGAACCCGTCGAATGGCGCGGCGGCGAGCTCCGCGAAGCGGCGCTCGGCCCACAGGGCCATCCGCTCCGTGTGGTCGATCCCCGAGCGACGGCCGACGAGGCGTATGGGCTTCGCCGTCTGGGCCGACGGATCGTCGGCCCCGTCGGCAACAGCCACCGCGACGAGCCGGATCGCCTCGCGGGGCACCGCCAGACCCATCTCGATCTCGGGGCACATGGTCACGAACTCGACGAGCGGACCGACGGTGCCCACCAGGTACCCGTCACGTTTGTGTCCACCGTCGAACCGGACCCGCTCGCCGAGCAGACACGAGCTCACACCCAGGCGGATCACCGACGCGACCATGCAGCCGAGCGTACGCTCCCGGCGGCGCCCCACCCCGACCGACTCCGGCCGACATGGCCGGCCGGAACAGCATGGCCGTCCCGGCCGAGTCAGACCCGGCCGAGGGCCGCCACGGTTGCAGCGCACCGAGCCGAGGAGACAGCGGTGAACGAGGCCAGCCGACCCGCCAACGTCGACATCACGGTCGAAGGCCTGTGCGAACCTCGCTTCGCCGGGGTTCGGGAGGCGTTCGTGGCATCGTTCGCCGAGCGGGGCGACGTGGGTGCCGCGCTGTGCGTGCTCGTCGACGGGCACCCGGTGGTGGATCTGTGGGGAGGTTTTCGCGATCCGGCCGAGCAGCACGCCTGGAAGCGCGACGACGTCGTGTGCTTCTTCAGCTGCACCAAGGCCATGGCTGCAACTTGTCTCCACGTCCTCCACGGCCGCGGCCTCGTCGACCACGACGCGCCCGTCGCCCGGTACTGGCCCGAGTTCGCCGCCGCGGGCAAGGACGAGGTGACGGTCCGCCAGGTGCTCTCGCACCAGGCTGGGCTCAACCGCCTTCGAGAACCCCTCCCGGCGGGCGGCCTGTTCGACTGGGACGGCGTGTGCAGCGCGCTGGCCGCCGAAGCGCCCCACTGGCAACCGGGCACGGCCCACGGCTACCACACGCTGAGCTTCGGTCATCTCGTCGGCGAGATCGTGCGCCGGGTCGACGGGCGCCCGATCGGGCAGTTCCTCGCCGAGGAGGTCGCCGGGCCGCTCGGCGCCGACGTGATGATCGGGATCGATCCGGCCGACGACGGCCGGGTGAACCCGATGCTCATGCCCGGGCCCGACACGATGCTCGGGCCCATCGCCATGGCCGCGTTGGGGATCGACCCCATGACCGTCGAGCGGATCGATGATCCCGCGCTGCTGACCCCGCCGATCGTCAACACGGACGCCTGGAGGCGATCGGCCATCCCCGGTGCCAACGGGCACGGCAACGCCCGAGGACTGGCTCGGGTGTACGCCGCGGTGATCGACGGTCGGCTCTTCCCCGCCGCGACCCTCGAGGCCGCGACCACGAGCCAGTGCCGCGGCCCCGACCGCACGATCGGTGCCGACACGCACTTCGGTCTGGGGTACATGCTCCCCGGGGCGTACCTGCGGCTCGGACCCGGACCCCGGTCGTTCGGCCACGGTGGCGCCTACGGTTCCTTGGGCATGGCCGACCCCGACGCCGGGCTGGCCATCGGCTACGTGATGAACCAGTGCCACGAGCCGCAAGGCGACCTGCGCGCCTCAGCCCTCCTCGACGCCGTCTACCGCAGCCTCTGAACCCCCCGACACCAATCTTACGCGGAATTGCTCATGTCATGAGCAATTCCGCGCACACTTCGGGCGTCACACGCCGCGGCGGCGGCGCTCGCTCACGGCCATCCACGGCAGCATCAGGACCATGTCGCCGGGGTCGACGTCGGAACCCGGTGGGCAGAGTCCGTCGATGGCATCGAGCACGTCGGCGCTCAGGCGCACGTCGACGCCGGCCAGCGCATCGTCGAGCTGCTCGGGGATCCGCGGCCCGATGATGGCCGAGGTCACTGCCGGGTGCTCGAGCACGAAGGCATGCGCCAAGTGCGACAAGGTGATCCCGGCGCCGTCGGCGATGAAACGAAGCTCCTCGACGAGGTCGAGCTTGCGCCCCACGGCCGGGTTCATCTCCTCCGACCATCGCTTCCTCGACACGAACCGCCGGGCGGCGCGCGACCCCTCGGGCGGCTGCTCACCCTTGCGGTAGCGCCCGGCCAGCCATCCACCGTTGAGCGGTGACCAGACGATCACGCCCATCCCGTACCGGGCGCAGGTGGGCAGCACGGCCCGCTCGATCGACCGGACGAAGATCGAGTACGGCGGCTGCTCGCAGCGCACCCGCTCCAACCCGCGTCGTTGTGAGATCCACTGCATCTCGACGATCCGCTCGGCCGGGAACGTCGAGGTGCCGATCGAGCGGATCTTGCCCTGACGCACCAGGTCGGTGAGCGCCGAGAGCGTCTCCTCGGGGTCGGTGTCCCAGTCGGGCCGATGGTGCTGGTACAGGTCGATCCGGTCGGTGTCGAGCCGCCGCAGCGAATCCTCGACCGCACGCACGATCCACCGGCGCGACCCACCCTGCTGGTTGCGGTCGGGACCCATGGGGCCGTGGAACTTCGTGGCGATCACCACGTCGTCACGGCGGTTCTTGAGCGCCTTGCCGACGATGACCTCCGACTCGCCCATCGAGTACCGGTCGGCCGTGTCGATGAAGTTGACACCAGCGTCAAGTGCCCGGTGGGTCATGCGGATGCACTCGTCGTGGTCGGGGTTGCCGACCTCGCCGAACATCATGGCGCCGAGGCAGTACGAGCTGACGCGGATCCCGGTGTCACCGAGCAATCGGTATTCCATGTGGGCGATGCTACGTTCACCGTTCGTCGATCGCTCAGCGAGCGCAGGGAGCCGACTGGCGTGATCTTCACCGAGACCGAGCTCCCCGGCGCGTTCTTCGTCGACGTCGATCGCCGCGGCGACGATCGCGGTTTCTTCGCCCGGACGTTCTGCCGGGACGAGTTCGAGGCGCACGGGCTCAGCCCGGTCGTGGCCCAGTGCTCCATCGCGTACAACCACGTCGCAGGGACCTTGCGGGGCATGCACCACCAGGTGCCCCCGGCCGCCGAGGCCAAGCTCGTCCGGTGCACGAGGGGCGCCATCTGGGACGTGATCGTCGACCTGCGCCCCGACTCCCCCACCCACCTCCGAAACATCGCCGTGGAGCTGAGTGCCGACAACCGTCGGGCCCTGTACGTGCCGCCGCTGTTCGCCCACGGCTACGTCACCCTCACCGACGACACCGAGATCACGTACCAGATGAGCGAGCGTTACAGCCCCGAGCACGAGCGAGGGGCCCACCACCTCTCGCCGGCGTTCGCGATCACCTGGCCCGTGCCCATCGCCCGGATCTCCACGAAGGACGATGCCGCTGCGC
Source organism: Actinomycetota bacterium (assembly GCA_009886115.1). Taxonomy (GTDB): domain Bacteria; phylum Actinomycetota; class Acidimicrobiia; order IMCC26256; family VFJJ01; genus VFJJ01. The sequence continues at coordinate 22,328 of VFJJ01000123.1, read as the reverse complement.
CCTACGAGGTCGCCGGGACCTGAGTGTCGGCAACGGCTTCGAGCCCTGCACCCGCTTCGGGGCCGCTCGGGTCCGAGGCGATCCGCTGCAGCAGGCCCGCGGCCACCAGACGGTCGGCGGCGTCGGCCAGGTCGTCGACCGGCAGCCCCGATCGCTCGGCGACGGCCAGCAGGTCGCTCGAGCCGTCCGAGCACGACAGCAGCCAGAGATAGCCCATCTCGACGCCGGGACGGGTGCCGCCGGTGTCGCCGTAGAGACCGCGGCGACCCAACTGCGGCTCACCGAACGGAGCCAGGTTCACGTAGGTGGCGTTCCGGTCGACCACGGCCACGATGGCCTCGATGTCGTCGACCGCGGACAGCACCTGGCTCGCCGAAACGAACGACAGGTCGTCGCCCGAGGTGTGGTACTCGGGGTACTCGCCGTGCGGAGTGCGCGTGAGCCGTCCGACCGGGAGATCGAAGCCCGGGGAGCAGAATTGCCGCTCGTCGTAGCCGTAGGGCGAGAAGTCGACGATCCGCGGAGCCACGCCCTGCGTCGAGGCCCGTCCGAGCACGTGATGCGCGGCCCGGTCGACGAGCGTCGTTCCCCTCCGGCTGCGCTTGTACACCAGCCCCCCAGCGTCGCCCAGGCCGGTCACCACCAGGCCGGCCCGGATGTGCTCGACCTCGGCCCGATGCGTCGCCAGCCAGGCGATCGCGCCGATGGTCCCGGGAATGAAGAGCATCCTCACGGTGTGTCGTCGCAGCGGAGCAGCCGCCAGGCGCCGGGCCATCGCGACGAGCGCGGCAATGCCCGTGAGGTTGTCGTTGGCCAGGCCCGGATGGCACACGTGGGTGCTCAGGAGCACCTCGCCCTCGTCGACCACTCCGGTGCTGACCGGGATCGTCAACTCCCCGTAGGTCAACGAGCCGGGGGCCAGGGTCGCGTCGATGCACACGTCGAACGGACCATCGCCGAGCGCGTCGAGCTGGTCGTGGCTCAGGCAGAACGCCCAGGCCCGTTTGTAATACGAGGTCCGGTACGGGACGAGCGTCGGCTGGGTCGGGAGCGTGTGCACATGGGCCAGCAACTCGTCGCGCGTCATCGTGGCTCGGACCGGCTCCGAGTAGCCCATGACGTGCAGCGAGGAGTCGGCCACGTCGATCAGGCGTCGGCCGTCGGGCCCGGCGATCCAGGCCTGGCGCAGGTTCCATTCGTCGGGCACCACCCAGTCGAGCACGGCCGTGCCCGACGGCACCTCGTGGACGACCAGGTCGGGGATCTCGTTCGCGATGCGGTGCAGGGTCGCCCGCACGCCGTCACCGGTGATCGATCGCCCGATCGGGTAGAGATCGACGAGCAGACGTTCGACGATGTCGGCCTCGAGGTCGCGGAAGGGCACTGACGCCTGCGGTTCGATCTGTGCCGCAGCGGCTTCCCGATGGCCCGACGTCATCGCCGGCGCCGGGCTGCGCTTCGCGAGCACAGGCGCCCGGCCGCCCCGAGCCAGGAACGGTTCGTGACCTCCACGAGGTCGGGCACCCGTCGAGTGACCGCGGCGAACGCCGGGAGCACCAGTCGGTCGGAGACGGCCATCGACGTGACGCCCGCACGGCGCAACGGCTCGATCGCCGCGACGACGTCGACGCCCGGACCGTCGACCGGATCGAGTTCCCACCGGAGCCAGAGCATCGCCCGGTGACCCGAGACCAGCCAGGCGCTGGTGGCCACGATCTCCTCGCCCCGGGTGACGATGGGCCACACCAGGCGCCCGTGACGGGCGAAGCCGTCGAGCACCTCGGGGACGAACGCCGCCCGCCGATCGGCGCCGTCCACCGGTTCGGGCCCGTGGAACACGTGGTCGAGATGGCGGAACGCCTTCTCGTCGACATCGACGTCACGGCCGAGGCGGACCTCGAGACCGGCGTCCCGGGCGGCCTCGGCCACACCCGAGAGCCCGCTCTCGAGCGCGTCGACCGTCAGTTCCCACAGGGTCGTGCCCGCGTCGTTCGGTCGGAGCACCACCGTTGCCCGCCCGGCGCCACCAGCACCGGCGACATCGTCGAGTGTCGCTCCCCGCAGGCCCTCGCCACCGAGGAACGCCGAGCAGCGAAACAGCGCCGGCGACGAGCCCAACGCCGCGACCACGATCTCGCGGGCCAGATCGGGATGGTCGGGATCGACCAGGATCTCGGCGACGGCTCCGGTCGAAGCCACGACCGAGCGCACCAGGCGCGGCCCCGGAGCCCGACTCTCGATGAACAGACCCAGACCGAGCAGCCGTCCCGTGTCGACGGGATCGTCGACCATGACGCTGCAGAGGCGCCCCGACCCGAACGCTCGCCAACCGGGGAGCACCCATTCGGGCGACGCGGTCGGGAGCGCGCCGGAGCGTTCGACGAGGTCGACCCAGGCCGCCCGGGCAGCGGCCAGCTCCTCCCAGGTCTTTACGACGCGGATCGAACTCGCCACCACTGCTCGATTCCGAGGGGAACGTCGATGGCCAAGTGCGGCCAGTACCACCTGATCCACAGTGCGATCGACGACAGGCACTCGCGGCGTTCAGCCACCGAGATGGGACTGCGGCGCACGATGGCCAGGAGGTCGGCGAGGAAGCGCCATGACGGGTACTCGGCGCCCCGGGCTGGCGTCGCCGCCCACCACGAGTTCCAGTACAGGCGTTGGCGGATGCCGCTGTTGGCAACCATCGATCGCCCGGGGTGCAGGCGATTCATGAAGAGGTGGGCGTGCGGCTCGACGAACCGGCCCAGCAACGCCAGCTCGGCCAGCAGCAGCTCGTCGGCCCCGTACCGTGATCGCCACGGCGAGAGCTGGCGTAGCGCGGGCATGCGGATCACACCGAAGCCGAAGGTGAAGTCGTGGGCCCGCTCCAGCACGTAGCGCAAGCGGGCCGCGGGGCCGGCGGCGGGTCCGGGAGCGTTGCGGAACGATCGCAGCAGCTCGGCTCCGTCACTGTCGATGTAGATCGCCCGGGGCTGGGCGATCACGGCCTCGGGATCGGCTTCGAGGGCGGCCACGCACCGCTCGAGATACGTGCTGGCGTGGAGATCGTCGTGGGCCATCCACTTGAAGTAGGAACCCTCGGCCTGTGTGCGCACGAACTCGAAGTTCCACGCCGGGCCCCGGTTGCGCTCGTGCGCGATCACCCTGATGCGCGGGTCGAGGCGAACGTAGCGATCGAGGATCGCCAACGTGTCGTCGGTCGAGCCGTTGTCGGACACGATGATCGAGAAGTTCCGATGCGTCTGTGCCAGCGCACCGTCGAGCGTCTCGGCCAGGTAGCGAGCACCGTTGTAGACGGGCAGCCCAATGCTCACGTGGTCGGACGGCAGCGGCGAGCCACCAGCTGCGAGCGAAGCGGCGGAAGGGGCGAGCTCGGGATCCATGTCAGAGCACGAGCTTGCGGAACGTGAACGCCTCGGCTGCAACCTCGTTGCACTCGACCCCGCGGAGATGGGCCAGCCCTCTGAACGTCGATGGGGCAAACCACCGCTTCGATGCCTGGGACACGAAGGCCTTGTGGAGGAGTTCGATCTTGCGATCGAGCAGGGTCTCGCTGAGCGGAACATAGCAATTGGGGCGACCCAGGTCACCATCCCATTTGGGGATCTCGTACTCCATGACCAGGTGGTCACGCCAGGTGTTCCAGGTGAGCTCGGCGATCGTCCGATGATCCTGGTGGGCGTCGTCGCGAGCGTGGGTGAGCACGACGTCGGGCACGAACCGGGCCCGCAATGCGAAGAGCGCGTCCTTGAGCTCGGCGAAGGCGGCCGGGAAGTACGAGTCGTCGAAGTCGTGGAACTCCACGTGCGTGGCCGCCGCACCGGCGAAGAGCTCGACGGCCCGCTCGGCCTCGAATCGACGCTCTCCCCGTGCTGAGAAGACGGCCCAGCCGATCTCGAGGCCGGGCACCTCCTCGACGAGGCGCAAGAGGGTACCGCCGCAGCCGATCTCGATGTCGTCGGCATGAGCCCCGAGCGCCAAGACCCGCAGCGGGCGTCCTTCGGGGATCTCGACCGGCAGCCGGAGCGCGCTCACGCCCCGACCGCCTCCGGGCGGGGATCGCCGTCGCGTTCCCAGACCTCCCAAGGCGCGTTCCCTGCCGAGTGCATCTCGTCGAGCGACTGCTTGTCCTTGAAGGTGTCCATGCTGGCCCAGAAGCCGTCGTATCGGAACGCCGCCACGCGATGCTGCGCCATGAGACGTGGGAGCGCGTCGGTGACGAGGTCCTCCTTGGGATGGAGCTCGTCGAAGATCTCGTTGCGGAGCACGAACCCGCCGCCGTTGATGCGCAGCCCCATGTTCGACGCCGCTTCGATGTTGTGCACGTATCCGTCGGCGTCGGACTGCACGAAGTGGTACGACACGTTCGGGGTCACCGCCATGAACGTGGCGGTGACGTCCATCCGCCGGTGGTACTCGACGACATCGTCGAGGGGGCAGTCGGTGAGCCCGTCGCTGTAGTTGGCGAGGAACTCCGCCTCCCCATCGAGATGGCGTCTCACGGCACGGAGCCGTTCGCCGATGCTGGCGTTGATCCCGGTGTCGCAGAAGGTGATCCGCCAATCGGTGATGTCGGTCTTGAGCGGCTCGGCCGCACGACCGTCACCGCTCAGCACGAAGTCATTCGATAGGCACTCCTCATAATCGAGGAAATACCGCTTGATGACGTCCGCCCGATATCCGAGACATAGGACGAAATCATTGTGGCCGAAATGTGCGTAGTACTTCATCACGTGCCACATGATTGGTCGATAACCGATGGGCACCATGGGCTTCGGGATGTTGTCGCTGTAGTCGCGAATGCGCATCCCGAGGCCGCCGCAGAACAGCACGACCTTCACGGCCCCTCCCCGGTCTCGGCCACGGGGACGATCGTCACCTCGGGGATCGGCACCACGAAACGCCCGCCCCAGGTGGCGATGAATGCCATCTGACGGGTGATCTCGGTCGTGAGGTTCCAGGGCAGGATCAGGACGTAGTCGGGACGGGTCTCGCCGATGGCCTCCACCGGCAGGATCGGGATACGACTTCCCGGGCAGAGCTTCCCGTGCTTGTACGGGTTGCGATCGACGGTGTACTCGAGCAGGTCGGGCTTGATACCGCAGTAGTTCAAGAGGGTGTTGCCCTTGCCCGGAGCGCCGTAGCCGACGACCGTCTTGCCCTCGCGCCGCGCCGCGAGCAGGAACTCCAACAGCCCGTGCTTCACGGCCTGCACACGCTCGTCGAAGCGGGTGTAGGTCTCGAGCCGCGACAATCCGAAATCGTCTTCCGAGATCCGGAGCGCCGCGAGCCGTGCTGTCGACGGGTGGGGGCCGGAGTCGGCATGCTGGGCATGCACCCGCAACGATCCGCCGTGCGTCGGAAGCTCCTCGACGTCGTAGACCGCCAGACCATGCCGGGCGAAGATGCGCTCGACGACACCCAAGCTCAGGTACGAGAAGTGCTCGTGGTAGATGGTGTCGAACTGGGTGCCCTCGATCAGCCGGAGCAGGTGGGGGAACTCCATGCTGATCGCACCCCGGGGGGCGAGGAGGATCGCCAGCCCGGCGACGAAGTCGTTGATGTCGGGTACGTGGGCCAGCACGTTGTTCCCGATGAGCAGATCGGCGCGGTGGCCGTCGGCGACGAGGTCGCGGGCCGTCTGCTGTCCGAAGAACCGGACGATCGACGTGACGCCGCGCTCCTCGGCCGCCCGAGCCACGTTGCCCGCCGGTTCGACCCCGAAGCAGGGCACGCCGGCCTTGACGAACCACTGCAGGAGATAGCCGTCGTTGCTGGCGATCTCGACAGCCAGGCTGTGCTCCCCCAAGCCCAACCGGTCGATCGACGACTCGACGAAACGCCGGGCGTGCTCGACCCACGAGTCGGAGAACGACGAGAAGTACGGGTATTCGTCATCGAAGATCTCGGCTGCGCTGGCGCACTCGGGCACCTGGACGAGCAGGCAGTGCTCGCACACCAGCACCCGCAAGGGGTAGAAGGGCTCCATCTCCAGGGCCCGTTGGGGCGGGATGATCCGCTCGCACAGCGGATGCATCCCCAGATCGGTGAACACCTGCTGCAGCGGAGCGCGGCAGAAGTTGCACGTGGCCTCGCCGGGCCGGTCGGTGGCGCGGGGCGAGCCGGCCCCGTGCTCCGAAGACTCCAGCGGGCTCGATTCGGGCATGGGACGGGCATTCCCTCAATCGTCGGACACGAACGTTCCACGGAAGGGCCACGCAGCTCGTGCGCCAGCCTCGCCGCGGTCGGCACTCACATCGCCTGGCGGTCGACGGAACTGTACCGAGCGACACCGGTCCCGTCTCCGGGCCCCCGTGAGACTTGCTCCGGTTCAGCGCCTCGCGCAGGGACACTTGGCGCGAAAGGCGACGGCTCGATCGCACGGAGCCGGCGGGCCCGGCGCGCGAGCTACCAGAGCTGATCGAGGTAGCGGTCGGTTCCCGGGACGGTGGGAACGAACGGAGCTGCCAGCGCCAGGCGCCCGAGGCCCGAGGACGTGATCGAGGCGCCCAGGCCGGCGAAGTGCGACGCCCAACACGCATCTGGCTCCACCGTGAGCATCCAGGTGTGCAACAGGCGGGTACCGACACCCGGGGCCGAGGGTACGCCGCTCGGGGTGCCCGGGAAGTCGCGCACGACGAGCTCGACCACCTGCCCGACGGGTCCGCCCGTTCCCCCTCGACCGGACCCGGCCCCGACCACGGCCGGGAAGCACTCGGCTGCGAACCAGGCCGACAGGTCGGCCGTCGCTACGCCGTCGGCGACATCGGTCCAGGTGCAGACCAGGCCGGTGTACGGATGGTCGAGCGCGATCTCGATGGGAACCGACGGCGCCGAGCCGCCCAGGCGGTCGTAGCAGGCCGTGGAGACGTGGTCGCGCCCGGGGTGCATGCGTCCCTGCTCGATCAGCGCCGGCATCTCGGCATACGACCAGGCGAAGAGATCGTCGATCTTGTCGCGTTCGATCCAGTAGAGGGCGATGAACGACCCCAACGTGACCGGGTCGGCGATCGGACCGTCGGCGGGGTACCGAAGCGCCTTCAACGCCTTGGTCGCCACGAAGCGCCTGAACGAGAACGCCCCCGGTCCACACATGACGCCCGAGTAGCAGTGATCGTGCTCGTACCAGGTGTTGTACTCGCGCAGGGTGTCGCGGTGGGGTTCGACCATGGTGACCATGGCGTGGCCGAGCTCGATCTGTGTCATCGCCGGCAGGCTATCGGCGCCCCCCCTTCGGCTGCGAGCCCGGAGATACCGGCGATACCGGAGACACCGAGGGGTCTCGACGAGTCGGCGGGCGGCACCCGGCGTCCGTCCGGATGGCGGCGTTCTTGTCACAGGGGCCTGTCATGCTCCGACCATGTCCACCATCGCCACCGGAACCCCGACCACCGTCGAGTCCGCCGAGCTCCGTCGGTTCGTGCTCGCGCTCCGTATCTGGGCGCTCGCTCGGGGACGGTCGGTCGAGCCCGACGCCGTCGAGGCCATCGTCGGGGCCGCCGGTCGGCCGCTCTCGAGCCCGTCGATGTGGACGGGCAGCGATGTCGAGGCCCTCATCTGGGTCGACGTGCTGCTGTGGTGCGAGGCCACCGGCCGCGCCCGCCCGGTGGCGCTGGGCGAGGCCCTCTGGGCCTACTTCGGGTTTCTCGGCGAGGGTGGGCTGCTCGCCGAAGGCAGCGAGACGCCCGTCGTGCTCCAGCAGCTGGTGTGTGCCCACTGCGCCCTCGGGGTCAACGGCCGACCGCGCTCGGCGCGGCGGCAGCGGCGCCCGCCGACCGAGCCGCTCGGGGCTCCGGCGCCGGAGCCGGCGGGGCGTACCGCTGGACAGGGCGCGAGCGGGCGCGCCAAGGTGCACGACCAGATCGAATCGTGGGCGGAGGTGCTGCCGTGGCGACCGTGATGACCGTCACCGGACCGGTCGAGGCCGGCTCGCTGGGGCGAGCGCTCGTCCACGAGCACATCGTCATCTCCTACGCCGGCGAGGAGCTCGACCCGCAGCGCACGTGGAAGCCCGCCGACACGGTGGCCATCGCGCTCGACAAGATGGCCGAGCTGCTCGACATCGGCTTCCGCACCTTCGTCGACCCGTGTCCCATCGAGCTGGGGAGAAATCCCGAGCTCTACGCCGAGATCGCCCAGCGCAGCGGCATGAACATCGTGTGCGCAACGGGGTTCTACACCCAGCACCTCGACTCGGGGCTGCCGTTCTACTGGCGGGCTCGAGAGCCCGAGGAGATCGCCGAGCTCTACGTGGCCGAGCTCACCGACGGCATCGGAGACACCGGCATCCGACCCGGGATCATCAAGGCGGCCAGCGGCCTCGAGGTGACCGCCGCCGAGCGTCGGGTCCTGGGGGGCGCCGCCATCGCGCAGCGCGAGCGCGGCGTCGCCATCATCACCCACACCGAGAATTCCCGTCACGGCGACGTGCAACAGGAGATCTTCGCCGAGCACGGGGCCGACCTGAGCCGGATCATGATCGGGCATCAGGACGAGCAGACCAGCGTGGCTCCCATCCGAGCACTGGCCGAACGCGGCACGTTCGTGGGGATCGATCGGGTGGGGCTCGAGTTGCTGGCCCCCGACGAGCGCCGGGCCGACCACGTCGCCAGCCTGGTGCACGACGGCTTCGCCCACCGGCTCTGCCTGTCCCAGGACCACATCTGCACGCTCACCGCTCCCCGGAGCAGCTACTACGTGCCGCCCGAGCAGCAGCAGGCCCGCGCCGCCCGTCAGGCCGAGATCGACTGGCAGGTCTGGCAACGCCCCTACACCTACCTCGCCACCGACTTCGTCCCGCGCCTGCTGCAGCGAGGCGTTTCCGAGGCCGTCGTGGAGTCGATCCTCACCGACAACCCCCGCCGACTCCTCACCGGCTCGTGACCGCCACCGACTCCTCACGCCCCGACGGGCACAGGGCGTCCGGTTCCCGAGGGCACCCGTGACCAGCCGCCGGAACTTCTCGCCCTGGGAGCATTTCCTCGCCGGAGCCGGCGAGCGCCACGTCGACGATCCCGTTCCCGTCGACATCGCTTCGGCGATCCCTGCATGGCGGGAGCGGTTCCGGTCTCGTCTGGCCCGGCACCTCGGCCCCACCCCCGAGCCCGTACCCGTGAACTTCGAGGTGCTCGACGAGATCGTCGTCGATGGATACACAAGACAGAAGGTCGTCTACGACACCGAGCGGTTCATGTCGGTGCCGGCGTACCTGCTGATCCCGTCATCGCGACCTGGCGGCGTGGGCCCCGCGGTCCTGGCCCAGCACGGTCACGGGCCGGGCAAGGAGCAGGTGTGCGGGGTCGGCGCCCACGCGACTCCCGATGACCACGGCGACTACGCCCACCAGCTCGCCCTCCGAGGCTACGTCGTGCTGGCCCCCGACCTCCGGGCCTTCGGCGAGCGCCGCGACGGCCTGAGCCCGGCCGAGCGGTATCCCTGCGACCTCAACTTCGTGCACCTGGCGCTCCTCGGATTCAACAAGCTGACCCTCGACCTGTGGGACGTCGCCCGCGGCATCGACGTGCTGGCCGCGCATCCGCTCGTCGACCCGTCACGCATCGGCATGGTCGGCCTCTCGCAGGGCGCCACGATGACCCTGTTCGCCGCGGCTCTCGATGAGCGGATCTCCTGCGCGGTCGTGTCGGGCTACTTCTCGTCGTTCGTACAGGCCGCGGCGCTGCCCTGGAACCTGTGTGGCTCGCAGGTGACGTTCGGGATGCTCGGCGCGTTCGACCACGTCGACCTCGGAGCGCTGATCGCGCCCCGTCCGCTTCTCATCCAGAGCGGCACTGCCGACCCCATCTTCCCGGTCCAGGTCGCCGCGCACGCGTGGGGACGGCTCCAGAAGGTCTACCGAGCGTTCGACGCGACCGACCGCCTCGGCTTCGACGTGTTCGACGGCGGCCACCGCTGGAACGAAGGCGCGTACCCGTTCCTCGATCGCCACCTGTGAGGCGCACGGGTCGGGTCGGTCGGGGACGCCCAAGCCGGGCATCCAGTCCGGTGGCCGGGCTCAGGTGGGGACCCGGGCGGAGTGGCCGGCGTTGATGTCGAGCACGGCACCGGTCATGTACTTCGCGTCGTCAGACAGCAGGAACAGGATCGACCGGGAGATGTCGGCCGGCTCGAGCCAGGCCACCGGGAGCACGTTGAGCGATTTCATGGCCTCCTTCGCGTCCTCGGGCGTCGGCGATTCGAGGTCGGGCCGGAAGAAGCCAAGCAGGTCGTCATTGAAGATCATGCGCGTCCCCACCGCGGTGGGAGCCACGGCGTTCACGGTGATGTTGTGCATGGCCACGTCCTGGGCAGCCGCTTTGACCAGACCGACGACTCCCCACTTCGAGGCCGTGTAGGCCGAGCAGTTCCCGGCGGCGCCTCGAGCCATCGTCGAGGCGGTCGCCACGATCCGGCCGTACCCGTTGGTGATCATGTGGGGGATGCACACGTGCATGGCGTTGAACACGCCCGTGAGGTTGGTGTCGATGACATCACTCCAATCGCCGGGCTCCATGAGGTGGACGGCGTTCATGCGCATGACCCCGGCGTTGGCCAACAAGATGTCGATCTTGCCGAACTCGGCGACCGCCATGTCGGCCACGGCGACCATCTGCGCATGGTCACGGACATCGGCGTGCACGGCGATGCAGCGCTGGTCCTCGGCTTCCACCAGACGGACGGTCTCAGCCAGATCCTCGGGTGTGGAGCTCTCGTAGCGGGCGGTACCGGGATCCGTCGCGACGTCGCACACCACGATCGACGCTCCCGCTCGCGCCAGGTGCACGGCATGGGAACGGCCCTGCCCTCGCCCGCCCCCGGTGATGATCGCGACCTGCCCGTCGAGTGTTCCCATGCGGTCCTCGTCTCGTTCGTGGTTGGATCGTCGGCGCTCCGACGACGTCAGCGAGCCCAGGCGTCGACGACGGCGTCAGTCGTGGTGATCGTGGCGAGCAGGCCGAGGGTGTTCTGGAAGACCATGTCGACGTACTCCGCAGGGAAGCCCATCACCGCGTCGCGCGGGATCACCATGTCGTAGGACGCGTTCACAGCGTCGAAGGTGAAGTTGGTGATGGCGACGTTGACCGACACGCCCACCCCGACGATCGTCGAGATCTTGGCGTTGCGCAGGATCGAGTCGAGCTCGGTGCCCTGGAACGGCGAGAGCCCGTGGAAGCGCGCCAGCACGAGGTCCTCGGGCTCAGGACCGACCTCGGGGACGGGATCCACGGCCTCGGTACCCACGTGGAGCTTCACCGGCGACTTGTCCATGGCCCGGAACAGGCGGGCGTTGCGGTTGGCACCGAACCCGTCGGGGCGGTGATGCGCGGTGCAGTGGATGACCCGCACCCCGGCAGCCCGGGCCGCTGAAGCGAGACGGGCCAGGTTCGGCACCAGCGTGGGCGAGGAGGCCAGCGCGGGGAGCGCTGACGACGTCCCGATGATGCCGTTCTGGCACTCCTGCAAGACGAGCGCGGTGTGGGTCGGGTCGAGCAGCTCAGCAAGGTCGACGGCCATGTCCCGCAGTCTGGGCCGCCGATGACGCGTCCCGCCAACACCCCACCCGAGCACGGTTCGCACGGACGGGCCATGTGACGTCCAAGGGAGCACAGCTCGGGACGTTGCCGGCACCCGCCCGCGCCGGGGCTCACCCCCAGCCTTCAGCTCCGGAAGACCTTGGCGAAGTCGACGTCGTCGCGTTCGAGCGTCGAGAGGTACCACGCCACCTCGGCCCGCAGGGCAGGATGACGAGCCAGGGTGGGATCAGCGTCGAGCAGGCCCTCGGCCTCCTTGCGGGCGAAGGCCACGGCCTTCTCGTCACGCGGGATGCGCCCGAGCTTGAGGTCGGACCGGCCGTGCTGGCGCTCGCCGAAGATCTGGCCGCCGCCTCGGAGATCGAGATCGACCTCCGCCAGATGGAACCCGTCGGTCGAGGCGACCATGGCCTCCATGCGCCGGAGGCCGTCCTCGGTGGTGGGCTCAGCGAAGAGATGACACCAGCTCGCTCCGCCGCCCCGCCCGACGCGGCCACGCAGCTGGTGCAGCTGCGAGAGCCCGAAGCGGTCGGCCGACTCGATGATCATCACGGTGGCATTGGGAACGTCGACGCCGACCTCGATGACGGTCGTGGCGACGAGCACGGCGATCTCACCCGACCGGAAGGCCGCCATGACGCGTTCCTTGTCGGCGGGGCGCATCTTGCCGTGCAGCACCTCGATGGTGAGGCCCTTCAACTCCTCCTCGGCCAGGCGGTCGCGTTCTTCGAGGGCCGACTTCACCTCGGCGGCGCCATCGCCCCGAGACCCCGCCCCCGATGTCGACGGGTCGACGAGCGGACACACGACGTACGCCTGACGTCCGGCGGCCACCTCCGCGCGCACGCGCTCGTACGCCACCGCCCGCTCATCGGCGTCTTGGCACCAGATCGTGGTGATGGGGGTACGGCCCACCGGCATGTCGCGCATCTCGGTGTGCTCGAGGTGGCCGTAGACGAGCATGGCAGCGCTGCGGGGGATGGGCGTCGCGGTCATCACCAGCTCGTCGGGATGGTGCCCCTTGTCGAGCAGGGCCGTGCGCTGCTCGACGCCGAAGCGGTGCTGCTCGTCGACGACCACGAGCCCGAGGGACCGGAAGCCGATGTCGGGCTCGAGCAGGGCGTGCGTGCCCACGACGACATCGACCGCACCGGCGTCCAGATCGGCCAGGAGTTGCTGACGGCCCTTGGGTGTCGTCCGGTTCGTGAGCAGCCGCACCTGCAGCGGCCGGGCCGAGAACAACGACCCCTCCCCGACCGGCGCCGGGACGACGAGGTCGCCGAGGAGCGCCGTGACGCTGCGATGGTGCTGCTCGGCCAGCACCTCGGTCGGCGCGAGCAGCGCCCCCTGGTGCCCGCTCTGCACAGCCATGAGGAGCGCAGCGACCGCCACGACGGTCTTGCCCGATCCCACGTCGCCCTGGAGCAGGCGATGCATGGGATGCGGACCGCCCATGTCGCTCGCGATGTCCGACAGGGCGCCGTGCTGACCGGCGGTCAGCGCGAAGGGCAGCGATGCCAGGAACTCGTCGACCAGCGCGCCCGAGACCTGGTGGGCGATTCCCCGCTCGGTCGTCTCGGCGATCCGCTTGCGTTGCACGAGCTCGAGCTGGATGCGGAGGAACTCGTCGAGCACGAGGCGGCGACGGGCCTGGTAGTGGTCGCGCTCGTTCTCGGGCTGGTGGATCCCGCGATAGGCATCGGCCCTGTTCATGACCTTGGCCCGGGCCCGAAGGTCGGCGGGAAGCGGATCGTCGATGTCGGGGAAACGCTCACGGGCCTCGGCGATGAACCGTCGCAGCTGCCAGGTCGCGACGTCGGCCTTGCCCGACTCCGGGTAGATCGGCACGATCACCCCTGTGCTCTGGTTGTGCGCCTCCCCTTCGGGGCCGATCACGTCGACGACCGGGTTCACCATCTGCAGCTTGTGCTGGAAGCGGTCGACCTTGCCGAAGAAGCTGGCCTCGGTGCCCGGCGTGAGCTGTCGAATGCGCCAACCCTGACCGAAGAAGGTCAACGAGAGCATCGCCTGGCCGTCGGTGACGGCCACTTCGACCCGGACGTTGCGGCCTCGCCGGTGTTCTTGCGACCGCACGACCTCGGCCACCACCGTGGCCTCCTGGCCCACCTGGAGCTCGGCGATCGAGGCCCGGTTGCGCCGATCGTGATAGCGGCGCGGGAAGTGCTCGAGCAGGTCGAGCACCGATTCGATCCCGAGCTTGGCCAGCTCGGCTTCCATCTTGGCCGAGACTCCGTCGAGCGCGACGACCGGCGTCGCCTGGAGCACCTCCAACGTGACCACCACGACGAGTCCCCGATGTCCGACGGAGCGGCCCGACGCCTACTCGACGCCGATGACGAACGGGTAGTGGGGTTGCCCGCCGTCGTGCACCTCGATGGCGACCGCCGGCCAGGCCTCGGCGATCGCTCGGCGAACCCCGTCGACGAGCATGGCATCGGTGTCGGCGCCCACGATCACGGTGAGGAGCTCGGTGCGGTCCTCGACCAGGGGCGTGAGCGCCGCGAGCACGGCGGCGACTGCGTCATCGGCGACCCCGACGATGTGCTCCTCGGCCAAGGCCATCCACTGTCCCTCGGTGACGACACCGACCTCGGTGGAGGCAGCACGTACCGCGCGCGTGACCTCGGCGGTTCGGGTTCGCGATGCAGCGTCGCCCATGCTCTGGCGATTGGCGGCCCCGGACGTCGCGGCGTCGAAGGCCACCATGGCTGAGAGACCCGCGGCCACCGAGTGGGTCGCCACGACGTGCACCGTCTGCCCGGCGAGCTCGACGAGGCCGGCGAGCTGGGACGCGACGGCCACGATGTTCTTGTTGTTCGGCAGCACGATGACGTGCTCGGCGCCGGCCGAGCGCACGGCCACGAGCAGGTCGGCCGTCGACGGGTTCATGGTCTGTCCGCCCGGGACGACCACCGCCGCCCCGAGCGTCCGGAACAGCTCAGCGACACCCGTTCCGGCCGCCACCGCGACCACGGCGCTCATACCAGGAGCCGAGACCGCCCGAGGCGGCGCGGGCACAGGATCGGCGACATCGGCGCCGGCCTCATCGTGCAGGTCGGTGATCCGGATACGATGCGGGCGCCCCAGCGCGATCCCGGCCTCGATCGCGGCCCCGATGTCGTCGGTGTGGACGTGACAGCTGTACACACCCTCGCCCCCCGTGACGACGATCGACTCGCCGATGGCATCCCACGCCCGCCTGAGCCCCGACGGCGCCGTCGACGGCCCGTCGAGCAGGAACATCACCTCGTAGCGGGCCGAGCCGACCATGTCGGACGAACCCGCGCCGGCCGCGACCGCTGTGGGACGGGCCGCGTCGACACCGGTCGACGGCGCCGGGGCTGAACGAGGCACGGGTCGCCCGCCCACCACATGACGGAGCGCGTCGAGCAGGAGCGTGAAGCCCTTGCCGCCGGCGTCGACCACCCCGGCCTCAGCGAGGACGCTGAGCTGATCGGGCGTCTCGGCCAGCGCCCGCGCAGCGGCGTTCGACGCCACCTCGACCATCTCCCCCAAGGGAGGATCGACACCAGCGTTGTCGACATCGGCCAGTCGAGCCTCGCACGCCTCAGCCGCCTTGCGCACCACGGTGAGGATGGTGCCCTCGACGGGCCTGAGCACGGCGTCGTAGGCCGCATCGGTGGCCCGACGCAACGCCGTCGCGATGTCGCGGGCCCGCACCTGTCTGCGCTCACGCCAGGTCTCGGCCAAGCCCCGCAACACCTGGCTCGAGATCACGCCCGAGTTGCCCCGGGCGCCCATGAGCGAGCCGTGCGCGAGGGCCGCGCACACCGAGCCCATGTCGTCGGCGCCGACGAGCTCGGCCACCACCGACTCGATCGTCAAGGCCATGTTGGTGCCGGTGTCGCCGTCGGGGACGGGGTACACGTTGAGGCGGTTCAGCTCGTCCTGATGGTCGCGGAGCGCGTCGCGAAAGCACACGGTGACCCGGGAGACATCGTCGGCGGCCAGCGTGTCGAGCACGGTCACCTCCGAAGCGTACCCGTCGCCTGGGACGGCCCTCGTGCGCCTGGGTCGAGCCGAGAACCGGGTTCGGGTCGCTACTACGCTCGGGATCATGCAGGGTGTGATCAAGGCCTACGATCCGACCACCGGCGAGGGCATCGTCGTGCGTGACCTCGACCGAACGGAGTACCTCCTGGCGGGCGACGCGCTCGACGGGTCGATCTTCCGGATGCTGCGACAGGGTCAGCGGGTGGTGTTCGACCTCGACGACGATGGTCACGCCCGCCGGCTCCGCACAGGCGCCGAGGTCGACATGGGGCTGCCCCGCCCCGGCTGAGGCCGGCGCGATCGCCGCGACGACGACCACGCGATCTCGATCGGGCCGAATGCCTCGGAGGTTCAGCCGGCGAGCGCGGGCCGTTCCTCGGGTCGGGTCGCCGACAAGTACCATCCTCGGACCTCTTGGAGGCCGTTCGCCGCAATGGATGAACGGTCCGGTGACGGCGCGACGGGGCGCCGGAAGGAGCGCAGATGGCTGCGACGACGAGCAATCGTCCGCTGCTCGATTGGGTCGAAACCTGGGCCGGGATTTTCGAGCCGAACCACGTGGTCTGGTGCGATGGCTCCCAGAGCGAGTACGACCGGCTCACCGCGGAGCTCGTCGCGGCCGGCACGTTCACACCGCTCAACGAGCAGCTTCGTCCCAACAGCTTCTGGGCCCGCTCCGATCCGGGTGACGTCGCTCGCGTCGAGGATCGCACCTTCATCTGCTCAGCGACCGCCGAGGCGGCCGGTCCCACCAACAACTGGCGCCCGCCGGCCGAGATGCGCACCGAGCTCACCGCGCTCTTCACCGGGTCGATGCGGGGCCGCACCATGTACGTGGTGCCGTTCTCGATGGGCCCGCTCGGCAGCCCGATCGCCCACATCGGCGTGCAGCTCACCGACTCCCCGTACGTCGCCGCCTCCATGAGGATCATGACCCGCATGGGCCAGTCGGTGCTCGACACCCTCGGTGACGGCGAGTTCGTGCGCTGCCTGCACTCCGTCGGCAAGCCTCTCGCCGACGGAGAGGCCGACGTCGCCTGGCCGTGCGATCCCGACCGCAAGTACATCGTGCACTTCCCCGAGCCCCGCGAGATCTGGTCGTACGGCTCGGGGTACGGCGGCAACGCGCTGCTCGGCAAGAAGTGCTTCGCGCTCCGGATCGCCTCGGTGATGGCTCGCGACGAGGGTTGGCTGGCCGAGCACATGCTGATCCTCGGCGTCACGCCTCCCAACGGGGAGAAGCGCTACATCGCCGCTGCGTTCCCGTCGGCGTGCGGCAAGACGAACATGGCGATGATGGTCCCCACGATCGCAGGATGGAAGATCGAGACGGTCGGCGACGACATCGCGTGGATGAAGTTCGGGGCCGACGGACGCCTCTACGCGATCAACCCCGAGGCCGGTTTCTTCGGGGTCGCGCCCGGTACCTCGGCCACGACCAATCCCAATGCCCTCGAGACCCTCCGCGCCAACTGCATCTTCACGAACACCGCGCTCACCGACGACGGCGACGTCTGGTGGGAAGGTATGGATGGCGAGACTCCGGCGCACCTCACCGATTGGCGTGGTCAGGACTGGACGCCCGCCTCGGGAACCCCGGCTGCGCATCCCAACGCCCGCTTCACGGTGGCGGCGAGCCAATGCCCGTCGATCGCCCCCGAGTGGGAAGACCCGGCAGGCGTTCCGATCTCGGCGATCCTCTTCGGCGGTCGTCGGGCGTCGACCATCCCCCTCGTCACCCAGGCGGCCTCATGGGAGCACGGGGTCTTCCTCGGATCGGTCGTCTCGTCCGAGACGACGGCAGCGCAATCGGGCGGCGTGGGAATCGTGCGACGCGACCCGTTCGCCATGTTGCCGTTCTGCGGCTACGACATGGCCGGCTACCTCGCACACTGGCTGGAGATCGGCGCCGGCGCCGATCCGGCCAAGCTCCCCCAGATCTTCTACGTGAACTGGTTCCGCAGGGGCGCCGACGGCTCGTTCCTCTGGCCCGGCTTCGGCGACAACAGCCGGGTCGTGAAGTGGATCGTGCAGCGTGTCACCGACGCCGGCTCGGCCGTCGAGACGCCCATCGGCTGGGTGCCCGCACCGGAGTCCCTCGATCTCGATGGTCTGGCGATCTCCCCCGATCAGCTCGGGCAGCTCCTCGCCGTCGACGAGGACGAGTGGCGCCACGAGATCCCGCTCATCGAGGAGTACTACGGCACACTGGGCGAGAACATGCCGGGAGCGCTCACCGATCAGCTGCGCGACCTCGAGAAGCGGCTCGCGCAGGACTGATTCGACGTCGGAGCCCACCTCGGGCGTTCCCCGGGCCCCGTCACGGAGCCGGCGCTAGTGTGACGCATCCGAAACCCTCCGGGAGGTCCGATGTCGGTCCAGGCGTACGTGCTGATCCAAACCGAGGTGGGCAAAGCGGCCCACGTCGCGACGTCGATCCGAGCCATCTCCGGCGTCTTGTCGGCCGAGGACGTGACCGGACCCTACGACGTGATCGCCAAGACCGAGGCCGACTCCGTCGACGACCTGGGCAAGATGGTCGTCTCCAAGATCCAGCTCGTCGACGGCATCACCCGCACCTTGACCTGCCCCATCGTCCACCTGTGACGGCCGTGTAGCGGGCAGCGGGCAGCGGGCAGCGGGCAGCAGGCAGCAGGGTATCGGGCGTCGAGGGCTCACCGACGCGGGGCTCCGGCCCGACGCATGCGACGCTGGTGGCGCTCGATGGCCAGCTCCACGAGCCGCTCGACCAGCTCGGGGTAGCTCACTCCCGACTCCTGCCACACGCGGGGATACATCGAGATCGCCGTGAACCCGGGGATGGTGTTCACCTCGTTGCACACGAAGCCCCGACCGCCCTCCTCGAAGAAGAAGTCGACCCGGGCCATGGCATCGCAGCGACAGGCCACGAACGCCTCGATGGCGAGTCGCCGCACCTCGGCCATGTCGGCAGGGCCGAGAGCGGCCGGTGCGATCAGCTGGGCCAGCCCGTCGAGGTACTTGTCGTCGTAGGTGTAGAACTCGGCGCCCGGCACGATCTCGCCCGGCACGGAGGCCATCGGCGGGTGATCACCCAGGACCCCGACCTCTATCTCCCGCCCGGTCACCGCTTCTTCGACGATCCCGTACTCGTCGAGCTCCAGGGCCAGGGCGATGGCACCAGCCAGGCCAGCGCGATCGACGACCTTCGACACCCCGATCGACGATCCCATGTTGGCCGGCTTGACGAAGCACGGGTACCCGAGCTCACGTTCGATGCGGGCGATGAGCGCCGGTCCGACATCCCACTCGCGGAAGTCGATGAACCTCGGGGTCGGGATACCGCAGGCCAGGAAGGCCCGCTTCATCGAGACCTTGTCCATCGCCAACGCCGAGCCGAGCACCCCCGAGCCCACGTAGGCCACCCCGGCGATCTCGAGCAGCCCCTGGATGGTCCCGTCCTCGCCGTAGGGGCCGTGCAGGAGCGGGATCACCACGTCGACCGGCTGGCCGTTGGGGTCGGCTGTGCCTGGGCCGAACAGGTCCGGGCCCGGGAGCGTGGTACCGCCACCGATGAGCCGGCCCTCCATCGGGAGACCCTCGGGGAGGGCTTGCGCGTGATCGGCCAGGAGCTCACGGGCCGCGTCAGCGCGCACCCAGAGGCCCTCGCGGGTGATGCCGATGGGCTCCACGATGAACCGGGCCGGATCGAGCGCCCGGCCCACCGACACGGCAGAGACGCGCGACACGTCGTGCTCGGCCGAGCGGCCACCAAACAGCAGCATCACCCGCAGGCGACGTCCATGGCCGGCCATCAGGCCACCTGCAACCAGGCCCGCAGACCGAGGCCCATGATGAACAGCCCGGTGAAGCCGTAGAGCATCTCCACCCTCCCCGGGAGCTGCACACGGTACGAGTACACGAGCCCGACGGTGATGAACGCGACGAACCCGTAGAACATGTGAAAGCGCGGCGCCACGATCGATTCGTCGGAGACGACCACCACACCCAGGAACACCTGGACGAGCATGATCGCCTGGGCCGTCGCGCACATCCACCAGTACCAGCGTCCGCGCCACTGCCAGTGCCTCCACAGCACCAGGCCAACGACCCCCGCGGCGCCGTTGGCCACGATGGCGACCCACCCCCACCACGCGTGGATGTCGAGCGCATGCCGCGTTGCCGAACCGACCGCGAGCATGAGGGCGTTGATCTCCACGACCGACATGAGGATGGTTCTAGCGCAGGCGGCACTCGAGACCCGGCTCGCGCCGGCGCGAGCGCGAGACTCTCGGGCATGGCCAACATCACCGACCTTCTCGCTCGAGGACGCACATTCTCCTTCGAGTTCTTCCCACCCCAGACCGAGCAGGCGGCGATCCAGCTCGTGACCACGCTCGGCGAGCTGGCCCCGTTGCGGCCATCGTTCGTGTCGGTGACCTATGGAGCCGGTGGCTCCACCCGGCAACGTACCCACGAGATCGTGACCTCGATCCTCCGGGCCGGAGCCATGACGCCCATGGCCCACCTGACCTGTGTGGCTCACACCCGCGCCGAGCTGGTCGACATCGTGGCCCGTTACCGCGACGAGGGCGTCGAGAACATCCTGGCCCTGGGAGGCGATCCACCCCAGGATCTCGATGCCCCGAAGTCCGATCTCGCGAATGCTCACGAGCTCGTCGAGCTGGTGCGTGGCGTCGGCCCGTTCTCGATCGGTGTCGCGGCCCACCCGGAGGTGCATCCGCGTTCACCTGACCGGGCGAGCGATCGCCGCAACCTGGCCACCAAGTTGTCGACGGCCGACTTCGCCATCACCCAGTTCTTCTTCCGGGCCGACGACTATCGCCGACTCGTCGACGAGCTGGCCGCCCTGGGCGCCACCAAGCCCGTCATCCCCGGCGTCATGCCGATCACGAACCTGGCCTCGATCGAGCGCATGGCCGCCATGTCGGGTGCCGCGGTTCCGAGCGCTCTCGTCGAGCGCCTCCGCGCTGGCGCCACTCCCGACGACGTGCGGCGCATCGGTGTCGAAGCCGCTACCGAGCTGTGCGCCGAGCTCCTCGAAGGGGGCGCACCGGGGTTGCACTTCTACACGCTCAACCGTTCGAGCGCCACGCGTGAGGTGTACGCGAACCTCGGGCTCGCCGTCACCTGAGCCCGGCCGCGCCGAGCTGTTCGAAGCGTCGAGGGTGACTCAGCCGTCGATGGCCAGGAGCGCGGCGATGGGGTCGACCCGATCGAGCAGCGCGACGGCCGCGGCGACGTGCATCTCGGTGATCGGCGCGTCGATCCGCTCCCCCTCGGGAAGCTCGGGCGAGCGGCACACCACGGTGACCTGCGCTCCAGCCTGCACGAGCAGCGGCACGATGGCCTCGTGGAGGTCGCCGACGATCACCTCGCTGCAACTGGCGCAACGGAACGAATAGCGGGCAACGCCGCGCGCCTGGTCGTGGTGAACATCGACCGAACCGGCGTCGACGACGAGCGGCCCGCAGGTGGGACAGCGGGAATCTATTCGCTTGCTCACTGCTCCGTCACCTCGCGTCCTCGCCGGGCACGGCCGAAGGGGGGTATTCCACAAGGTTGAATCCCCCTAGGAGGGATCGGCACCCTGATCGACGAACTTGAGCGGACTTCGGGAGAAACTTCGTCATTCGTCGCCCCGAAGAAACCGCTCGATCTCCGAGGCGAGCTCGTCACCCGTCGGCAGACCGTCAGACGAGCTGTCGAGCTGCTCGACGAACTCGGCCATGTCGGGACGCTCGCCCAACGTCTCTTCGACCTTGACGTGGTACTCGGCGATGGTCTCGGTCAGATCGACGGGGTCGACGGCCAGCGAGGCGATCTCGGCCAACCGTCGAATCAGGGCTGCCGTGGCGGCCGGCGACGGGCCACCGGCGAGATAGTGCGGGACCTGGGCCCACAGCCCGACGGCGGCAACCCCTCCCGCCCCGAAGGCGTGCTGGAGGACCGTCTGAACGCCGGTCGGGCCCTCGTAGTCGGGCCGGAGCGGCTCGACCTCCTGGGCCAGGGAACGGGCCGTCGCCGTCGCCAGCACCCGGATCGGGCGGCGGTGCGACACCACCACCGGCATCCCCGCGAGCATCACGGCGAGCCGGGCGTCGACGGAGCGGGCGAGGTCGACCAGCTCGGCGCAGAACGCCCGCCACTGCAGGCCCGGCTCAGGACCCCGGATCACCACGACGTGCTGGCTGTCGAGCGAACCAGCGAGCCGGGCGGACGAGGGCACCTGGCCAGCCACCAGGGTGATCTCGGGCCAGGTGATGATGCGAGTCTCACCGCCGTCGAGCCCGACCTGTGGCCGGGTGTGCTGGAGGTCGACGATGTCGGCCAGGTCGATCCGGGCGAAGGTCACGGGATCGACGAGGAGGTTCTCGAGGTACTCCGCAGCCCCGGCACCCGCCGTCCCCGCATCGACCCAGCCCGACAACGCGACCACGAAGACCGGTCGGTTCAGGCTGGGGAGCTGGTCGACGACGAGCACCGGGGCAGGGTAATGCACCAGGGGTGACGACAGCCGGGACATCGGCGGCCATCACCCCGTGGACGGGTCAGTCGTCGGAGCCCTTCCCCGAGCCCGAGTTGTCGCTCCCGGAACCGGAGTTACCGCCCGAACCCGAGTTGTCGCCATCGTCATCGTCATCGTCATCGTCGAGCGAGGTCGAGGTGCGGTCGTCATCATCGTCATCGTCATCGTCGAGCGAGGTCGAGGTGCGGTCGTCATCGTCGTCATCGTCATCGTCGAGCGAGGTCGAGGTG
>VFJJ01000060.1 GCA_009886115.1 Actinomycetota bacterium | reverse complement strand
CGAGGACCGGCTCGACGACCGCCCCGACGAAGCCAGCCGCCTCGGCGTTCGTGCCGACGGTGCTGACGGGTCCGACGACGGCTCCGACCGCTCCGACTGTCGCGACCCGGAGCCGTCGGGACGGAGCTCATGGCCCCTGGGCGCCGATGCGCTGTGTGACGTGGTGCGTGGAGCGGGCTTCACCATCGACGGCATGATCGCCGCCGAGGAGCCGTCGATCACAGCTGTGGCGCACCGGATCGTCGTGCGGGCGACCCGGGCCCGAAGCCTGCCCGACGTGGTCGGTCCGGGGATGCGCCTGCTCGTGTGCGGCCTCAACCCGAGCCTGTACGCCGCCGACGTGGGGGTCGGCTTCGCCCGTCCCGGCAACCGCTTCTGGCCCGCCGCGCTGGCCGCAGGGATCGTGAGCCGCGACCGCGACCCCGACCACGCGCTGGCTGAGCATGGTGTCGGGATGACCGACCTGGTCAAGCGGGCCACGCCCCGGGCCGACGAGCTGAGCGCCGACGAGTACACCGCCGGCCTGGCCCGGGTCGAGCGTCTCGTGCATTGGCTCCGGCCCGGCGCCGTGTGCTTCTTGGGTCTGGCCGGATGGCGGTCTGCCGTCGATCGCCGGGCCACCGCCGGCTGGCAGGACCGGTCCCTCGCCGGCATTCCCGTCTACGTGATGCCCAACCCGAGCGGCCTCAACGCCCACGCCACCGTGTCCAGCCTCGCCGAGCACCTCCGCACCGCAGCCGCGGGCCGTGCCCGACCCTGATCCGGCGCGAACGCTGCCCGGGTGGACGCGGTCGGAACTGGCGGGGTGGCGACCAAGGAGGGGATGAACCGGGCCGAGGAGGTGTTGGTCAACTGCGAAGAGCGCGAGCTCAACGGCGTCGTCGGTGGTTGGCTCGACCAGTTGCCCCGAGAGGACCCTGATGTCTTCAGGGCCCAGGCGGCGGACTGCATCGCTGCGCAGGGCTACTCCCGATCGGACGCTGTGCCGGGGTGCGCTACACCTTTGGTACACCTGACGTGTACGCTACGTGTATGGCGAAGACGCGAACCAACATCGAGCTCGAGGACCGTTACGTCGAGGCGATCATGGACCGCTTCGGCGTTCACACCAAGACCGAGGCCGTTGACCTGGCTCTGCGCCACCTCGCCGGGCAACCGATGACTCGGGAGGAAGCGCTGGCCATGCGGGGCCGCCACGCCATCGATGAGGCCCCCATCGACGCCGGGCCCGGGATCGTCGCGTGATCCTGGTCGACACCTCGGCGTGGGTCGAGTTCGACCGGGCGACCGGAAGCCCGATCGACACTCGATTGACGGAGTTGATCGCCACCACCGATGAGATCGCCGTGACCGAGCCGGTCATCATGGAAGTCCTCGCAGGGGCGCGTGACGATCGGCGAGAGCAGGAGCTGCGTCGTCTCATGCAACGCTTCTCGCTCATGCGGTTCGATGCTGCCATCGACTTCGATGGTGCGATGCGGATCTACCGGATGTGCCGTCGCTCCGGTGTCACGCCGCGGGGCATGGTCGACTGCATGATCGCCGCTGTGGCCCGACGCCACGGTGCCAATCTGCTGGCCGCCGACGTCGACCTCGACCGGGTCGCTGCGGTCGTGGGCATCCCCATGGAGCGCCACTGAGACGTTGGCGTGTCGGTTGCTCGGCGCGCCGGCAGCAGCCGCCGCGCCTGCCCCACGCCGCCACGCGGCAGCAAGCCGGCAGGCAGCAGCGAAGCAGCAGAACAGCCGTCAGCGGCTGGCGGTGCGGGTGAAGCGGCGGATCGCCAGGGTGGCGAAGACCACGGTGATACCCGTGGCCCAGGCGAGGGCCTGCCACACGTCGGATCCTGGGTCGTTGCCGTTGTACAGGGCCCGGGCGGCGTTGGTGGCCACGGTGAACGGGTTGGCGTCAGCGACCTTGGCGAGCCATGACGGCATGTCCTCGGTGGGCACGAAGGCCGACGATACGAAGGTCATCGGAAACATCCAGAGGAATCCGCCCGAGTTCGCAGCTTCCACCGACTTCACCGACAGGCCGATGAGGGCCTGGATCCACGAGAACGCGTAGCTGAAGAAGAGCAACAACCCGCTGGCGCCGATCCCGCGGACGAGGCCGCCCTCGAACCGGAAGCCGATGGCGAAGGCCACCGCCAGCATCACCGCGAAGGTGAGCAGGTTCCGGAGCAGGTCGCTCACGGTGCGTCCGACGAGCACGGCCGACTGCGAGATCGGCAACGAGCGGAGTCGGTCGATGAAGCCCCGCTGGAGATCCTCGGCCAGGCCGATCCCGGTGAAGCCCGAGCCGAAGACCATCGTCTGGGCGAAGATCCCCGGCATCAGGTACTGGTTGTAGCTGAACCCCGGGACCGAGATCGAGCCCCCGAACACGTAGCGGAACAAGAGCACGAACATGATGGGCTGGAGGGTCGCGAATATCAGCAGGTCGAGGTTGCGCGGCACGGCCCGCAGGTGGCGCGTGGCCTCGTTCCACGAGTCGCGCAGCGCCCAGATGACGGTCTGCGGAGGCTCGACGAACTCCGCGTCGGTGACGGGGCCAGAGTCGGTGGCGGAGTCGGAGAGCTGCGTGGTCATGGTTTCGCCCCGCTCGAGGTCTTGGTCTTGTTCTTGCTCCTGGTGCCGGTCCTGGTGCCGGTGCCGTTCTCGGTCGTGAGCTCGTTCTCGGAGGCGCCATGTCCGGTGAGGCCCATGAACACGTCGTCGAGCGTGGGCCGCTCGACGGTGACGTCGGCGACGACGAGGCCGGCGGCGTCGAGATCGTGGACCACGTCGGGCGTGGTCGTGTCCGCTCGCACGCTCACCACGACCCGGTGGCGGTCGCTGTGGCGCACCGGCCCGGCCGTTCGGTGCGGTGCCAGCGCGGCGACCACGGCGGCCGGGGTCTCGGGACCAGCGCCGGGGAGCAGGTCGACGGTCACGGTGTGTCCGCCGAGCCGGTCCTTGAGCTCCTGCGGGGTGCCTCGGGCGATCACCGTTCCGTGGTCGACGACGACGATCGAGTCGGCCAACCGATCGGCCTCGTCGAGGTACTGCGTGGTGAGCATGGTGGTGGTGCCCTCGGCGACGAGGCTCTCGATGAGCTCCCACATGGCGAGACGGCTCCTCGGGTCGAGGCCGGTCGTGGGCTCGTCGAGGAAGAGCACCTTGGGTCGGGCCACGAGGCTCATGGCGATGTCGAGCCGGCGGCGCATGCCCCCGGAGTACCCCTTCACGACCCGGTCACCCGCGTCGACGAGATCGAAGCCGGTCAGCAACTCGGTGGCGCGCTCACGGGCCCGACCGCCCGACTGGCGGAAGAACCGTCCGATCAGCTCGAGGTTCTCGCGCCCGGTGAGGCGCTCGTCGACAGCGGCGTACTGCCCGGTCAGACCGATCCTGGCCCGCACCCGGGCCGGCTCGGCGACCACGTCGATCCCGTCGATCGTGGCGTGGCCGGAGTCGGGTCGCACCAGGGTCGTGAGGATGCGCACGGCAGTGGTCTTGCCGGCCCCGTTGGGACCGAGCACGGCCAGCACGGTCGCCCGTTCGACGGTGAGATCGAGTCCGCGCAACGCCTGGGTCTCTCCGAAGCTCTTGGCGAGATCGACTGCTTCGACGACGGGCACCTGGACTCCTGCTGCACGGTGATTCGGTGGAGGGACGACTGTCGAACGTAGCCCGGGACGGCGCCCGACCCCATCGCTTTTTCCCTTCCTGGCGTCGTCGGCGCTCGGACGGGTGACTCGGTGGCTCAGCCGCGAGCGGGGCCAGCCATCGGGAGCCCGAACCGATCGAGCTGCAGGGCCACGAAGGCCCGTTGACGGTCGGGCGGCCACCCTTCGGGGTCGGCCAGGGCCATGGTGGTGGTGCCGGCGATGGCCACGATCACCAGCTCGGTGAGGGTGCCGGGGGAGTCGGACGGGTCGAGGCTCGACACCACCCGGTTGATCGTGGCCCGCAACCAGGTGAGGAAGGCCCGGTGGGTGGCTTCGATCGTGGCCAGATCGGCGAGCGGGCCGAACACCAGCCGGGCCATGAGCCGGTTCACCCGGCGGGTCGGCAGCAGCGCGTCGACGAGCACCCGAAGGGCGGGGACGGGTTCGAGCGTCTCGATCACCTCGTCGATGAGCCGCTGCTGAATGGGCAGCACGTGTGCAGCGAGCAAGCCCATCAGGGCTTCCCGGGTGGGTGCGTAGTGCGTGACGACCGTCGTGGAGGCCGCGCCCATCCTGGCGGCGACGCTTCGGAACGTGACCGCATCGAGTCCGCGTTCGCGGGCGATGTCGAAGGCCGCATCGGCGATCTCCCGGCGGCGCTGGTCGCCATCGACGAGCCTGGGCACGAAGCTCACCTCCCGATCCTGAACGAACATCGTGATACAACAGCGTTATAGTAGCGCCCCCGCCGGGCATCGGAGCGCCACGAAGATGCTGTTCAGGATGGGTAGCGGCGGGACGCTGTGCTCAGTAGGGCCCGTCGCAGCACGAGTCGCGCCAGCCGCACGCCGGACACCGGTAGTGGGCGTGCTCGGGGCGCATCGGGGTGTCGCACGCCAGGCAGACCGTCGACAGGTCGACGCTGTCGGGCGCCCACCGGGGCGGGACGACCAGCGCCGCGGCGGGCGAGAGCGAGCGATCGGTCACGGCGACTCCACAAGGCGTGTCCGGGTCTGGGGCGGCGAGTGTACGAAGCAGGCGTCCAGGACGCGCGGATGGACCTCGCCGCCACCGACGCCAGCGCTCGCGCCACCCATGGCTGGCGGGGTCGTGAGGCCGGAGCCCGGGCAGGCCCCGGACGGCCACCGCGCCCGCGCCGCTGCCGGCTCAGGTGAAGCGCAGCAGCTCGGGGGCGACTGCACAGGCCGCCCCGGGGTCGAGCTCGTCGGGAAGCCAGGCCGTCCCCGAGCCCACCACCAGGTCGACCAAGGCGAGGTCGTGGCGCTGGTAGCCGCCGGTGGACGCCGGGGTCGCGCCACCAACGCGTTCGCGGTGCTCGAGGCGGCTGCAGAGTGCGTCGAAGACGGCCACCGGGAGCTGACGCCCGGTTCCGGCCACGCCCCACACCTCTGCTCCAGCCCTCCGGGCCTCGCCGACCGCTTCGGGAACCTCGCAGCGGCCCACCCAGCCCTTCGTCGAGAGTGCCAGCACGTCGACGAGCAGCACGTCGCCGGGCGAGAGCACCTCGGCGATCTCGTCGATGTCGGCGTGGTCGAGGGCCGGGCCCCGCCGTCGCCGCGGAGCCCATCCGCCGTCGTCGAGGTCGACGAGCACGCCGCAGCAGTCGGAGCGCAGGCCCAGGGCCCCGAGCATCTCCTCCGACCGCCCGAGCATGGCGACGGTGCGCTCGCTGGGCAGCTCGGTGGCGAGGGTCTCCGGGGTCGAGTCGGCATCGAGGACCGCCGCGATCCGCCACGCGGCGTCGCCCACGTCGCTGGCAGCGAGCAGCTCGGAGCAGACCCACCACATCACGCCGATGGCGGGCTCGTGGTCGACGAGACGTCGGCAGGCGACCACCAGCCCGGCCGGATCGTCATGGAGGCCGGCCAGGGCGTCGACCGCGGCTCGGGCAGCCGCGCTGGCCTGGTCGGGATGGGTGCGCGCCAGCGCCCGCAATCGTTCGATGGGGTGCACGGCGCGGGCCTCAGCCGTCGTCGCGGGGACGGGTGGGGGAGCGGCGAGCGGTACGTCCCAACAGGCGTCCGACCCGACGGGCGACGGGGGAGCCGTCGCCACCGAGCGACCGTCCGACCCGACGGGCGACAGTGGCGCCGTCGACGGGCTTGGCGACCCCGGACAGGCGGCGCACGACCGGCGGCAGGGCAGGGAGGGTGCGGGGCGGCCGGCGTTCGTAGCGGGTCCGGCGCAGCAGGTACACGAGCATCGCGACGCTGGCACCTCCGGGGACGAGCACGATGGCAGTCCGGGCCCCGGGAACGATCACCAGGACCACAGGGATGGCAACGACAAGCATCATGTCGCCGATGCGGTGCTGCGAACGCTCGAGGAGCCGGCCCGCGCCGAGCCCACCGTCGCTGATCGCGCTGAACACCAGCAGGGCGCCGCCCAGGGAAAAGGCCACGATGCGGCCGTCGCCTTCGACGCGAGCACCAGCCCACAGCAGCCCTGCGCCGAGCAGGTACTCGACGAGCTGGTGGAGCCAAAACGGGACGTGTCGGCCCGGCTCGGCGTCGTCGCTGTCGGGCGTACGGCTCTCGCCTGCCCCGGCGCGCGTCCGCAGGGGCATCAGAGCAACTCGATCAGTGCGCCGAGATCGACGATGCGATGGGTGCCCGTCGGCAGGGCGTCGTGGGCCGGCCAGCTGGGCTCGGGGTCGCGGTCGGTGCGGGCGATGTGCACGGCCCGGATTCCGGCAGCGCGCGGACCTTCCACGTCGGGCCCCCAGCTGTCGCCCACGAACACGGCCTCGCCGGCTCCGACGGCGGCCCGTTCGAGCGTGTGCCGGTAGATCTGCGGATGGGGCTTGCGCGACCCGGCCCGCGCCGAGGTGACCACGACATCGAAGTGCGGGGCGAGACCGAGCGACTCGATCACCTCCGGCAGATCCCAGTCCCAGTTCGAGCAGATCACGAGGCGCAAGCCCTTGTCGCGTAAGGATTCGAGGGCATCGGGCACGTCGTCGTAGAGCTCGAGCTCGTAGCCCTTGGCGGCGTCCCACATCTCCTGGGCCACGTCGCGAGCTCGGGCCGGTGCGATGCCGGCGTCGCCGGCGAGCCGCTCGAAGCGCGCCAGCTCCCATTCCACGTAGGCCTGGCGTGACCCGGAGTGCTCCGACAGGTCGTGGCCGTCGTACGAGTCGCTCGTCCACCGCTCTCGGACCAGCGCCGAGATGCTCGCGCCGTGGCGCTCGAGGATGACGTCGAACGAGGTCCCCCAACGGACGGCTCGGGCCAGGGTCCCGTAGAAGTCGAGCAGCACGGTGGTGATGGTCATCTTCCGATCCTGGTCGTTCGGTCGAGACCAGGGTACCCCCGCCCGAGTGTCGACGCTGCTGTCGGCGAAGTACGCGAGACTGGGTTGGTGCGAGTGGGAGTGTTGACGGGCGGCGGCGACTGCCCGGGGCTGAACGCCGTGATCCGGGCCGTGGTCCGCCAGGGAGAACGCGTCCACGGTGACACCTTCGTGGGGTTCAGGAACGGTTGGCGAGGCGCGCTCGACGACGTGGCCATCGAGCTCAGCATCGCCAACACCCGGGGGATGCTGCACAGGGGGGGCACGATGCTGGGCACCTCCCGCGACACGCCGCTCCGCACGCCCGACGGGGTCGAGATCCTCCGGGCCACCCTCGGTCGGCGCGGCATCGACGCGCTCATCGCCATCGGCGGCGAGGGCACGCTGTCGGTGGCACGCATCCTGTCCGACCAGGGCGTCCCGATCGTCGGCGTGCCCAAGACCATCGACAACGACATCGATGCCACGGATGTCACGTTCGGCTTCCAGACGGCAGTGCAGATCGCCACCGACGCCATCGACCGGCTGCACACCACGGCCGAGTCGCACGACCGGGTCATGGTGGTCGAGGTGATGGGCCGGCACACGGGCTGGATCGCGCTGTACGCGGGCATGGCCGGGGGTGCCGACGTGATCCTCGTTCCGGAACGGCCCTTCGACATCGACGAGGTGTGCGAGCGGCTGCGGCAACGACACGCCCGGGCCTCGTTCTCGATCGTGGTGGTGGCCGAGGGCTCCTTCCCCCGGCCCGGGACGATCGACGCGCCCGAGTACGACCTCGACGAATCGGGCCGTCCGCGACTGGGGGGGATCTCGAATGTGGTTCGCCGCGAAGTCGAGCGCCGGACGGGGTTCGAGTCGCGGGTGACGATCCTCGGCCACGTGCAGCGGGGTGGCACCCCCAACGCCCACGACCGGGTGCTGGCCACACGCCTCGGCGTCGCCGCCATCGACGCCGTCCACGCCGGAAGGCTGGGCACCATGCCGGCACTGCGGGGCACCAAGATCGAGCTGGTGACCCTCCACGAAGCAACCGATCGGCTCAAGACCATCGACCCCGACCTGTACGAGACCGCCGAGATCTTCTTCGGCTGATCCGGCCCAGTGCCGTGTCCGAGATGGTTCAGCGGCGCTGATAGCGTCACTCGGCCGCCGCCGCGTCACCAGACCCGTCGAACGGGTCGAGGCGGGTCGAGGCGTGCCGCACCGCTCATGCAGGTCGTTCACGGCCGCTCGACGAGGAGACTGATCGTGTCGCTCGGATACAACAAGGCGCTGTACATCCTCGCGTTCGACCATCGAGGATCGTTCGAGAAGATGCTGGGGGTCGCGGGCAAGCCCGACGCCGAGCGCCTCCCGGTCATTCGCGACGCCAAGGCCCTCATCTTCGAGGGTCTCGAGGTCTCGCTGGGCCTGGGCATCGACCGGGTCAGCGCCGGTGTGCTCGTCGACGAGCAATACGGCGGCGACGTTCCCGCGACCGCCCGGGCCAAGGGCCTGTCGTTGGCGATGCCCGTCGAGAAGTCGGGCCAGGACGAGTTCGACTTCGAGTACGGCGACGACTTCGGCGTCCACATCGAGCAATTCGACCCCGTGTTCTCGAAGGTGCTGGTGCGCCACAACCCCGAGGGCGATCCCGGGATGAACGCCCGTCAAACCGAGCGGCTCAAGCGCCTCGGCGACTGGCTGCATGCTCACGACCGGAAGTTCCTGTTCGAGCTCCTCGTGCCGGCGACGGCCGACCAGTTGGCCACGGTCGATGGCGACGACGCCCGCTACGACGCCGAGATCCGTCCCAACCTCATGGTCGAGGTCATCAAGCACTACCAAGCGGCTGGCGTCGAGGCCGACATCTGGAAGATCGAGGGCATCGACAGCCGTGACGACTGCGCGCGGCTCGCCGCGCAGGCTCGGGCCGGGGGTCGCGACGGTGTCGGCTGTGTCGTGCTCGGACGTGGTGCCAGCCAGGAGAAGGTCGACTTCTGGCTCCGTCAGGGCGCAGGCGTCCCGGGCTACATCGGGTTCGCGATCGGCCGGACCATCTGGTCGAAGCCGCTGACGGCCTTCCGGGCCGGCGAGATCGACCGTGCCACAGCAGCCGGCCAGATCGCCGCCAACTACAAGCACGCCGTCGATGTGTACGAAGCGGCTGCCGCGGCGAGCTGATCGCCCGGCGGGGGCGCGCCGTCACACGACGACGGGCGGGTACTGCTGGACCTTGTGCCAGTGGTGCGTGCTCTCGATCTTGCGGATCGTGCCGCTGCGCGAGCGCATCACGAGCGAGTGGGTGGTGGCGCCGCCGCCGAAGTAGCGCACGCCCTGGAGCAGGTCGCCGTCGGTGATCCCGGTGGCCGAGAAGAAGATGTCGTCGCCGCTGCAGAGCGTGTCGATCGTCAGCACGGCATCGAGGTCGTAGCCGGCGTCGAGTGCGGCCTGGCGCTCGGTGTCGTTTCGGGGCCAGAGCTTGCCCTGGATGTTCCCGCCGAGGCACTTGAGCGCACAGGCGGCGATCACCCCTTCGGGCGTGCCGCCGATCCCGAAGAGGATGTCGGCACCCGAGTCGGGCCAGGCAACGGAGATGGCGCCGGCGACATCACCGTCGGGGATGAGCCGGATACGGGAACCGGCCTCCCGGCACTCCCTGATGATGCCGGCGTGACGGTCGCGGTCGAGGATGACGGCGGTGAGGTCGGCGACGTTGCGGTCGAGGCGCCGGGCGACGGCCCGGAGATTGTCGATCACCGGTACGTTGATGTCGATCACGTCGGCGGCGTCGGGGCCCACGGCGATCTTGTCCATGTACACGCACGGACCCGGGTTGAACATGGTTCCCCGCTCGGCGAGCGCGATCACCGAGACGGCGTTGGGACGGCCCAACGAGGTGAGCGTGGTCCCGTCGATCGGATCGACGGCGATGTCGCACGACGGGTCGGTGCCGTCGCCGAGCTCTTCGCCGTTGAACAGCATGGGCGCCTCGTCCTTCTCGCCCTCGCCGATCACGACGACGCCGTGCATCTGCACGCTGTTGAGGAGCGTGCGCATGGCGTCGACGGCCGCCCGGTCGGCCGTGTTCTTGTCACCGCGGCCCATCCAGCGCCCGGCCGCCATCGCTGCGGCCTCGGTGACCCTGACGAGCTCCATCGCCAGGTTGCGGTCTGGAATGGTGGGGCGTAGTTCCATGGGGACTCCGTCGTCGCGTCGCTCGGGCGGCGTACCTTACCGTTCCCGTTCCTCCCATCCGGTTCTGCGGGTGGCGCGCTCGTCGAGACGAACAACGGTGTCGATGAGTTCGCTCACCGGGGGATAGTCGCCCAGCGCGCGGGCCCGGTGGATGAAGCGGACGACGCCGGCGCCGTCGACCACGAGCACGCCCGAGAGCCGCTTCCAGTCTCCGGTGACCTCGCCTTGGCCGATCCCATCGTGGCGAGCGGCTCGCCGGGCCCGGAGGTAGTTCCGCCAGTTGCGGAGGTTGAACACCGAACGCCAGGTGAGGCGCGTGATGCCCATGGCCTCGTACAGCCGGGCGTCGGGATCGACCAGGCACGGGAAGGGGAACCCGTCGTCGATGAGGCGCTGGGCCTGCCAGTCGGCCCCGGTCGCGACGACCGCGACGCTCGCGCCGGTCTCGATGAGCTCGGCTGCCCGGTGGCGTACCTGCACGAGGTACTCCTGGCAGGGGATTCAGCCGTAGTACCTGATGGCAACGACCACGAGCGCCTGGCCGGGCCGAGCCAACGAGGCCACGTCCACCGGGGTGCCGTGGGCGTCGAGGATCGTGATGTCGGACAGGGCCCGGCCGACGCTCAGCAGCCGATGGGCTCCAGCTCGATCTGTCATGGCGAGAACCTACCCCGGTTCACCGATGGCCGGCGCGGCCGCTCCGGTCGGGTGACGCGTGGTTTCCAGGCCCTGTTGAGGTCGTGGAGACACAGAACGAGGTTGTGGCGTCGAGCTGGCTACGCTCCCCGGCCGTGCCGGTCGAGGCGGCGGTGGTCGTCGATCACCTCTCCAAACGCTACGGAGAACGGGCCGTCGTCGACGACCTGTCGTTCACGGTCGCGCCCGGCGAGGTGTTCGGTCTGCTCGGACCCAACGGCGCCGGCAAGACGACGACGGTCGAGATCCTCGAGGGCTTCCGCCGGCCCGACGCGGGGTCGGTACAGGTCCTGGGGCTCGATCCGTGGCGTGACGGGCGCGCGCTCAAGCCCCGCGTCGGCGTCATGCTCCAAGACGGCGGGCTGTACCCCGGGATCAAGGCCCATGAGGTGCTGCGCCAGTACGCCGGGTTCTTCGCCGAGCCCGAGTCGCCCGAGGGTCTGCTCGAGCTCGTGGGCCTCACCGACGTGGCCTCGAGCCATGTGCGTCGCCTCTCGGGCGGCCAACGTCAACGCCTGGCGCTCGCCCTCGCACTCGTCGGCCGTCCCGAGCTCGTCTTCCTCGACGAGCCGACCGCCGGGATGGATCCCCACGCTCGTACCCGGACCTGGGAGCTCGTGCGCAGCCTGGCCGACGGCGGCGCCACCGTGTTGCTCACGACGCACTTCATGGACGAGGCCGAACGGCTCTGCGACCGGGTGGCGATCGTCGATCAGGGTCGCCTCGTGGCCCTGGGCGCCCCGGGCGAGCTCGGGGCCGGTCTGGCCTCGAGCGAGACGCGCTTCTCGGCCCGTCCGGGGCTCGATCGCGACTCGCTGGCCGGTGCGCTGGCAATGGCCGTCGATGCGATCGTCGAGGACGAGCCCGGGCAGTACCGCATCGTGGCCGAGGCCACCCCGGCGTTGGTCGCCGACCTGGCCTGCTGGCTGCGCGACCGCGACGAGCCGATCGGCGATCTCCGGGCGGGACGGCGCACGCTCGAAGAGGTCTTCCTCCGTCTCACCAACGACGGGGCGCTCAAGTGAGCGCGTCGGCGTCGATGACCCGGTCGGTCCTGGCGCAGGTTCGCGTCGAGCTGGCGCTCACCTTGCGGCGGGGCGAGAGCCTCCTCGTGGCCCTGGTGATCCCGGTCGGGATCCTGGCTTTCTTCTCGAAGGCCGACTTCGTCGACCTCGGCGTCGAGACCCCGGTCGAGTTCCTCACCCCGGGCGTGCTCGCGCTGGCCGTGATGTCGTCGGCGATGGTCTCGCTCGCCATCGCGACGGGCTTCGAGCGCCGGTACGGCGTGCTGAAACGCCTGGGAGCATCGCCGCTCACCCGGGGACGACTGCTCGCCGCCAAGATCACGTCGGTCCTGGCCATCGAGGCCCTGCAGATCGTGGTGCTCGTCGTCACAGCGGTGGCGCTCGACTGGCGTCCCGACGCTGCCGGGATCGTCCCGGCCCTCGGGCTCGTCGTCGCCGGGACGGTCGCCTTCGCGTCCCTGGGTCTCCTGATGGCCGGCACGCTCCGAGCCGAAGCGACCCTGGCCCTGGCCAACGGCCTGTATCTCGTGTTCACGGCCATTGGTGGCATGGCCTACCCCCTCGAGCAGATGCCCCGGGCCGTCGAGCTCGTCGCGCAGGCCCTTCCCGGCGCAGCGTTGTCGGAGAGCCTCCGTGGCGTCCTCACCGACGGCGCCGACGTGCCCAGCTGGAGCCTCATCGTGCTCGCAGCCTGGACGATCGCCACCCCCGTCGTGACGTCGCGTCTGTTCCGCTGGGAAGAGCGCTGATCGGGCGTCCTCTGCGTTCTCGGGGCGTTCGACGCCCGTCCGCTCAGGACCAGCGGAGCGGGCCGGTGGAGTCCTCAGACGAAGGTGTCGACGGTGATGGCGCAGAAGATCAGCGCCAGGTAGAGGTTCGAGAACACGAACATCTTGATCGCCGATCCCGGCTCGGGACGACGGCGCAAGCGCACGGCGACGAAGATGAACGCCGCGCCGAGCACCGAGCAGGCGACGAGGTACACCGGGCCCGTATCGGCCACGGGAACGAGCGCCAGCGTCGTGGCGACCACGATCACCGTGTAGACGAGCATCTCGGTCGTGGTGCGAGGGATGCCCTTGACCACCGGCATCATCGGGAAGCCGCCCCGGGCGTAGTCGTCGCGGTACTTGATGGCCAGCGCCCAGAAGTGCGGCGGCGTCCAGAAGAAGATGATGGCGAACATGACCCACGCCGAGGCATCGAGCGTCCCGGTGACGGCGGCCCAGCCGGCGAGCACGGGTACGGCTCCGGCCGCGCCGCCGATCACGATGTTCTGGACCGTCCTCGGCTTGAGCCAGATGGTGTACACGAACACGTAGAACAGCGCTGCGCCGAGGGTGAGGAGCGCGCACAGGAGGTTGGCCGCCAGCCAGAGCACGGCGAAGGCCACCACCTGCAGGGTGATGGCAAAGATCAGCGCGATCGTGGGTTCGACGGCGCCGGTCGGCAACGGGCGCGACTCGGTGCGGTGCATCAACTTGTCGCGGTCACGCTCGATCCAGCTGTTGACCGCATTGGCGCTGCCAGCGGCCATCGCCCCGCCGATCACGACGCCGATGGTGAGGCCGAGACCCGGCCAGCCACCGGCCGCCAGGATCATGGCCGGCACCGTGGTGACCAGCAGCAACTCGACGACTCGGGGCTTGGTGAGCCAGAAGTAGGCGCTGATCCGGGTCGTCCAGGGGATCAGCGGGGAGCCGTCGACGACGCCGAGCACGGGCCGGACGGGCGCCGTCTCGACAACCTCGGCGGCCGCATCGGCTGGCGTGGGAGCAGGTCGCACACTCATGTCCGGCATCGGCAACGTCGGCCGGGCGACGTGAGGGCCCCTGCTGAATCCTGCCGCCTGGGGGACGCGCTCACCACAGTCCGCTCAGCTCTCGCTCGGGGGATCTCGCAGCCGGCTCGGGTCGCTCGCCCACTGTGGCCCGGCTGCGGCCGACTGTACCGCCCGGGGCTCCGTTCGACCGAACACGTC
Source organism: Actinomycetota bacterium (assembly GCA_009886115.1). Classification (GTDB taxonomy): domain Bacteria; phylum Actinomycetota; class Acidimicrobiia; order IMCC26256; family VFJJ01; genus VFJJ01. Next base: position 28,540 of record VFJJ01000060.1, on the reverse strand, counting down.
ACGTGATCGTCAGCGTCCCTTCCATCCCGGCGCTGCGGTGGGCGGGGATGTCGCAGAAGATCGTGTACGTGCCGGCGGTGAGGGCGACGGTGCCCGATGCTGTGTCACCGGATCCAGAGATCTCGAGGTAGAAGTCGGACCGCTCGACGTCCTCGATCACGAGCGTGTGCGCGATCAGGCCGGGATCGTTCACGTACTGGATGGTCACGTCGCCTGCGGCCGCGGTGAACTCCGTGACGGGAAAGGAGATGTCGGCCGCGGGCACGATCACCGCGCCGGGCGGCAGGGTGGCCGGCGCCGCTGGGGTACCGGTGTCGTCGTCACCTCCGCATGCCGTGACGGCGAGCACGAGCCCGACCGAGAGGAGACCGATGAGGGGACGGATGGCGCAACGCTGCACGAGGTCCTCGCTTTCGACTCGCCGGTCCGGCGCGTTCGACGGCTCCGAATGTACCGAGAACGTCCGCCGTCCGACGGAATCTCCGACGTGACAGTCATCACGCTGCACGTGTTGCAGGCCGGCACGTTGGCCAGAGACCGGTCAGCGGAACAGCGCGATGCTCGCGGTGAAGCCGTGGAGGAAGTTCCGACCTCCGATCGGGCCCAGCTCGCCGGCACAGAAGAACCCGGCGACCGGGAGCGGCCCGAGCAGATCGTCGATCATGCCCGCATCGTGATCGGGCGCGCCGAAGAGGTGGCGACCTCGCCCGTTGCAGGTGAAGACGAGCGCCGCCCGGGCGTGGCAGCCCTCGAGCAGCGTGCGCAGGTCGTCGTCGGCCGAGGCCGCGTCGCGAACGTGGAACTGCACCGTCTGGCCGATCTCGACGACGTCACCGACGGCGACGGCCCCGGTGCTCTGGTCGGCGCCCAGCACGGTGCGGACGAGGAAATCGCCGCGCTCGAAGTCGAGCTTGTGCTCGTCGACGACGCGGCCCATGTGCACACCGCCCCGGAACAGCTCGCGCTCATCGTCGCTCGCGTCGGCCACGACCTCCTGGAGCCGTTCGAGAGCAGGGCGACCGGCCAGCTCCACGATCCACTGACGCTCGCCCTTGGTGACCGCGAGGGGACGCCCCACCGGTCGACATCCCTGCGAGACCACCGTGGCGATCTCCACCCCACCCGTCAACACCACGCCGACGGCTCCTCCGGTGACGACGCCGCTGCCGTCGGAATCGGGGCCGAGCACCGCCAGCCGGTTGCCACCGGGGCCCCGAGCGGCAGACGCCAGGCCGCCGATGACGGCCAGGCCCGGGTGTGAGACGTTGAGCCGGGCCAGGAACGCGTCGGCAGGGAACGAGAACGGGTCGGCGAGCAGCAGAAGCGTGCTCGTCGGCGCGCTCGGACCCGCATCGCCCGCGACCTCGTTCTCGTCAACCCGACGGCGCGGCCCGGTCTCGTCAACCCGACGGCGCGGCCCGGTCTCGTCGGGCCAACCCACGAACGTCGATCCGTCGGGGGCCTGGAAATGCTGCAGGTGAATCGGATCGAGGTGCGTCGTCGGGAGAGCCGCCGCGAACAGGGACAGGGCCGGCCCGTCCTCGATCTCGCGAGCGTCGGCGACGATCCCGTTGGCCGTGGCGCCGATGACGATGCGAGCCCCGACGAGCTCACGGACCGAGGCGACGATGTCGGCGAACGCGTCGGTGTGATGGACCGAGGCGAAGATGACGACGAGATCGGGGGCCGCGGCGTCGAGCGCCTCGATGACCTGACCAGCGGCCTCACCCGTGGCCACGCTTGCTGTCGGGTGCTGCGACACGCCGGACGCGAATCGAGCCGTCACAGCTCCTCCAGGGTTCAGGCGGCGTGAATGACGCTCAAGGGAACGGTGATGACCGTCGGCGTGCCGTCGATGGCGCACCGGGCTTCGATGGCCCCCGGCTCGTCGAAGACCAGCTCGCTCTTGACCAGTCGATACCCGAACTTCCCGGGCTCGACCGTGAACACCTGGCGGTTCCTGGCGATCTCCAGTCCGTCACGGTGGTAGGTGACGACCAGGGCACCGGTTCCGTGGTGCTCGGACGCGACCCGCACGAGCACCACGAGATGCGGCTCGATCGTGGCAGGGAACGCGCTGACCGGGAGTGAGAAGAACACGCCCTTGAGGTCGATGCGTGTCGACGGGCTCGGAACCGCAGGCACCGTACGGAACGTGATGTCCTCGACGAACAACGCCGCCACGATCTCCATGTCGGGCCTCAGCCGCCCGCGGCGGTCTTGGGGACCTTGGCCGCGGCCTTCATCGCCCGCTTCTGCTCGCGGATCTCGCCGATCTTCTCGAACGTGTCGACGTCGGCGATCGAGGCCCACGTGGCGGCGTAGGCCTCCCACCCGGCCGGCGCGACACCGAGGCGGCGGCCGATGATCGCGACATAGATGCGGGTCTTGGCGTCACCGAAGCCGGGGAGCGCCCGCACCCGGTCGTAGAAGGCCTGCCCGTCGGCTGCCCCATTCCACAGGTTCGCGACCACTCCCCCGTGGTGCTCGACCAGGTGCCGGCAGACCTCCTGGGTTCGGCCGGCCATCGAGCCGGGAAACCGGTGCAGGGCGGGCGGGCCGACGAAGACCGACGCCAACTCGTCGGGGTCCATCTCGGCGATCGCGCTCACGTCGAGGCGCCCGAGACGCTCTTTGAGGAGCGCCGGCGAGGCGAAGGCGCGCTCCATCGGGAACTGCTGGTCGAGGAGCATCCCGATCAACAACGCCAAGGGCTCCTTGGCCAGGAGCTCGTTGGCCGCGTGGTCGGGCGTGAAGGGCAGGACAACGGGGGGCGCCATGGCCCAACGCTACCGGCTGACCTCGATGCCGGCCCCGTCGATCCCCGCGGCCGCCCCGATGACGTCAGCGGGAGGATCGGATGTGACGATGACGACCTCGACCCGGGCGGGGCCGTGCACGCCCCAGGTGAGGATCATCTCGAGATCGCCGGTGCGCGACGGCCCGCTGATCCATGACACGCCCGAGGCCAGCGCGCCCGACGCCAGGCTTCCCGAGGCCAATGCTCCCCAAGCGTCTTCGAAGCTGTGGTGCACCGTCTCGGCCCGAACCACGAGCAGGATCGTCGGTGCCAGCAACGTGAGGGAGCGGGGAGCGCCGGGGGAGCAGGCGACAGCGACGATCCCGAGATCGGCGGCTGCCAGCGTCGCGACGGCGATCCCGACGCAGCAGCCGGCGATCTCGTCGGGCCAGCGCGGCGAATCGGGACGGATCACGTCGACGGAGCCGGGCCAATCCGCGAACGCGGCGGTCACGCCGGGAGCGTCGAGGAGGGGATCGGGAGCGCTGGGCAAGGCGACGGGCCGGCTGTCGACGAGGGCCCCCAGCACCGCGACGATCGTCGCACCGAGATGCCCCCGATCGACGGGACCGTGGACGGCGCAGCGATTGGCACGCAGGCGTTCGGACAGGAGAGAGACGGCGTCGGTCATCGTCGGTGTTCCCGATCGGTCCAGAGCCTGCGGAACCCCGGCTGGGCGAGGCTCGGCAGGTCGCGCGTCGCCGTCCAGCCGCCTGAGCCGGGAAGCCGACGGCACCAGCCGCTTCGTCGCCGCGTCACGAGCCGCCCGAGGGCCAGCGTGGCCCGGTACAGCCGGGGCCGGCTCCACACCCGGGCCCAGATGCTCCAGCCGAGGCTGCGGTACCACGGCTGGCGAGACAGCGCGGCGTCGGCGCCCGGCCACGGAAAACCCGCAGCCGGCGGACGGGTGCCCGGGGAACTGACAGGGCCGGGGCCGGCCTGGGGCCCGGCCCTGCCGGGCGGCGTGCGGCCCACGCGTGCGGGCACCACCGGACCCGGCGTGCGTAGGTCGGCTCGGAGGCGCACGAGGAGGTCGGCCAACGGGATGCCGACCGGGCAGATCTCGGTGCAGGCGCCGCACAGCGACGAGGCGAACGGGAGGTCGCGTCCCTCGGTGCCGCCCGACAGCAACGGCGTGAGCACCGACCCCATGGGCCCCGGGTACACCGAGTCGTAGGCGTGCCCACCGACCTTGGCGTACACCGGGCAGGCGTTGAGGCAGGCCCCGCACCGGATGCAGGCCAGCATCTCCTCGTAGGGAGTACCGACCAGATCGCGGCGGTGCCCGTCGAGCAGGACCACGTGGAGCACCTCGGGCCCGTCGATCTCGCCGGCCCGCCGGGGCCCGGTGGTCATCGACAGGTAGGCCGTGATCGACTGGTTCGTCGCGTGCTCGGTGAGCAACGGGAGGATCGCCCCGAGATCGGCGAGCCGGGGGACGATCTTGTCGATCGGTACCACCGAGACCTGGACCCGGGGGACGGTCGTGGCCATGCGACCGTTGCCCTCGTTGGTGACGAGGACGATCGTCCCCGTGTCGGCCGCGACGAAGTTGGCCCCGGTGATGCCCAGGTCGGCGTTCAGGAACTTGGTGCGCAGGTGATCGCGGGCGAAGGCGCAGAGAGCCTCGCGCTCGACGGGGAGGGTGTGACCGGCCAGCGGGCTGAACAGATCGGCGACCTGGCCCAGGGTCTTGTGGATGGCCGGCGTGATGATGTGCGACGGCCGTTCGCCGGCGATCTGGACGATGTACTCGCCGAGGTCACCCTCGATCACCTCGACGCCGATCGCCTCGAGGGCGGCGTTGAGATGGATCTCCTCGGTGGCCATCGACTTCGACTTGACCGCGAGTCGGGAGCCTTCCGCACGGGCGATGGCGACGACGGTCTCGGCCGCATCGGCCGCGGTGGCGCAACGGTGCACGACCGCTCCGACCCGCTCGAGGGAGCTGGTCACCCTGTCGATCCAGCCGTCGAGGTCGGCCAGGATCTCGCGTCGGAGCGCCCCGGCCCGGTGCTTGCGGTCGTCGGTGTCGGGCGTCTCCCGGGCGCGGGCGCGAACGAGGCGGTACCGGTCGGTGATGCGGCCCAGCGCCTGCTGGAGGTGCTCGTCGGCCAGCGCGGCGGGAGCCCGGGCGGCGAGGGTCACGGGAGTGCCTCGGCCAGCACCTCGGCGATGTGGCGGACGGCCGGACCGATGCCGCACCGCCGCTGGCGACCTTCGAGGTGCACGAGGCAGCCGGCGTCGCCGCCCACCATGCAGGCCGCTCCGGTCGCGGCGGAGTCACGGAGCTTGGCGTCGGCCATGGCGGTCGAGACCGCCGTGTGCTTGAGCGCGAACGTCCCGCCGAAGCCGCAGCAGGCCTCGGGATCGTCCATCTCGACGATCTTGGCACCGGCGGCGCCCAACAGCTCCCGAGCGGCATGGCCGAGCCCGAGGACGCGCAGGCCGTGGCACGAGTCGTGCACGGTCAGCGGGCCCCCGTCGATCACGGCGCCCAGATCGGCCCGTCCGGCCACGTCGACGAGGTACGCCGTGAGCTCGTGGGTGCGTTCGGCGACGGCTTCGGCCCGGGTCCGCCAACTCCCCGACAGGAGCCGGGGATACCAGTGCCGCACCATGGCGACGCACGATCCCGATGGGGAGACGATGGTCTCGTAGGGCTCGAAGACCTCCACGAAGTGACGGGCGAGGACGGCGGCGGCCTCGGGGGCACCGCTGTTGGCCGCGGGCTGTCCGCAGCAGGTTTGCGCTGCGGGCACGACAACCTCGACGCCGGCCGCTTCGAGGAGCCGCACGGTGGCCGTCCCCACCTTCGGGGCGACGCTGTCGACCGTGCAGGTCACGAAGAGCGCGACCTGGGGTCTGACGGCTGCCGGGTCGTTGAGGTCCACGGTCGGTCAGGCTACGGCACCCGTCGGGCGGCGGACGGCGGTCAGGGCCGGCGCCAGAGCGCGATCCGCAGCCGGGCCAGGTTCTTGAGGGTGCGAGGGATGCGCCGGGCGATCGATGACCGGGCCGGGCGCCGCTCCTCGACGACCACCGGGATCTCGTCGGTGAGCAGCCCCGCCCGTTCGGCCCGCAGGACGAGCTCGGTGTCGAAGATGTCAGTCCCGAACTCGCACCGTTCGACGATGGGCGTCACCGCCGAACGCCGGAACGCCTTGATGCCGTGGGTGTCGGAGACCTTGAGCCCGAAGCCCACCGTGAGGAGCCGGGAGAAGACCCCCGTCACCAGCCGCCGGGAGAAGGGACGGGTGTCGTTCGAGCCGGCACCACGCTTGGTGCCGACGACGATCGCCGGGCCGCCGGGCTGCTCGATCGTTGCCACCGCAGCGCGGAGGAAGTCGAGATCGCAGAAGTCGACGTCGAACGACACGACCACGTCGCCCGTCGCGGCCATGAAGCCGGCTCGCAGCGCCCGCCCGTAGTCGGGCTCGGGTGACTGGAGGGCCCTGATCCGCGGGTTGGCGCGCTCGAGATCCTGGGCGATGCCCCAGGTCCGGTCCTTCGAGCCGTTCTCGACGATGACGATCTCGAAGTCGGTCCCGTCGGCCTCGAGGCCCGAGACGACGACGTCCACCGCCTCGGCGAGCAGATCCTCTTCGTTGTGGGCCGGCATGACGACCGTGATCACGCGGCGAGCCCCGTCGAGGCCGCGGAGAAACGGCGGCTGAAGGTCGGGCAGAGCCACGGATGAGACATCGGCTCCGATCCCGCTCCACCTGAACTGGCGAAGGGGCATGAGGCGCTCAGCGGACCGCCCGATCGCTCTGGATTGCGTCGTTTGGCTCGTCACGGACCGCGCACTCGACAACCTCAAACGATCTCGGCACGTCGGTAGGCTACCGGCGCCCTGATGGCGCGATGTCGCACCGTGGTCCGCGGTGTTCTCCATTCTGATGAGGTTCGTGTGAGTCAACCGATCGACCCCCTCGCCCGGCATTCGGCCTCACAGCCCGACACGCGGGCCGTCGTCGTCGACGGAAGCGGTGGCGCCCGTGCGTCGTCGACGAGCTACGCCGAGCTGAACGCCCTGGTGAACCGGGTCGTTGCCGGCATGCGCCGCCTGGGGACGGTACCGGGTGATCGTGTGGTGTGGTGCGGCCCCAACTCGCTCGAATTGCTGGTCGTCGTCCATGCGGCCCGCAAGGCCTCGTTGACCGCGGTGCCCTTGTCGTACCGCTTCGTCGCCGAGGAGATGCGCTACGTCATCGACAACTCGGATGCCGCGCTGGTCTTCATCGACGCCGAGCACGCCGATGTGCTGGCCCAGGTGGCTGACGCCCTTCCCAAGGTGCGCCATGTCGTGGTGTTCGGAGCGACTGGTGCACATGGCACGCCCCGACCACCCGGCTGGCTTGGGTGGAATCAACTCATCGACGGATGCTCGGCCGAGGAGCCCGGGGTGTCCGGGGCCTCGGCCGGTGCCGCGATGATCTACACGTCGGGAACGACCGGTCATCCGAAAGGCGCGCTCCGAACCAGGAGCGACCCGGCCACGGTGGCGGTCATGATGGACACGCTCCGGCTCGGCCGACCCGGCGACGTGCACCTCACGACCGGGCCCCTCTATCACTCCGGTCCGCTGGCCTGGGCGTCGCTTGCGCACTCGAGCGGTCAGACCGTGATCGTGCTCCGCCGCTTCGACGCCCGGCGTTGGCTGCACCTGGTGGCCCAGCACCGCGTCACGAACACCTTCAGCGCCCCGACGCAGATGAAGCGGATCATGGCGCTTCCGGTCGACGAGCTGGCCCGGGCCGACCTCTCGAGCATGCGCTCGCTCGTGGTCAACGCGGCGCCGGTTCCGTACGCGCTCAAGGTGCAGATCATCGAGCGGTTCGGTGCCGAGTTCCTGTTCGAGGTCTACGGCTCGACCGAGATCGGGGTCACGACGATCCTCGAACCGGCCGATCAGCTGCGCAAGCCCGGATCCTGCGGGCGCCCCTACGGCTCGATCGAGGTGCGCGTCGTGGGCTCCGACGGCTCCGACGCCCCCGTCGGCGAGCCCGGCGAGCTGTTCATCCGGAGTCGGCTGGTGATGGACGGCTACCACCGCTCGTCCGAGCAGCTCGCGACCATTCCCGGTGCCGGCAGCGACAGCGACTCCGAAGTGCCGACCGACGGTGACCGAGGTGGTGACGGGTGGTTCTCGGTGGGCGACGTCGCCCTGATCGACGACGAGGGGTTCGTCTCGATCTGCGACCGCCTGAAGGACATGATCATCTCGGGCGGCGTCAACATCTACCCGGCCGAGATCGAGGCGGTGCTCCACGAGCATCCGGACGTGCTCGACGCCGGGGTCTTCGGCGTCCCCGACGACGAGTGGGGCGAAGCCGTGCATTGCGTGGTCGCCCTCCAGCCGCACTCGACCGTGGACGCGGTCGGGCTCGACGCCTTCCTCCAGACCCGGCTGGCGGCCTACAAGCGCCCCAGGAGCTACGAGCTCCGCTCAGAGCTGCCCCGCACCGACGCCGGAAAGCTGCTCAAGCGGCTGCTGCGCGATGAGTACATCGAGGCCCTCCAGAGCATCGCTGCACCGCTGCGCGACCCCCACGAAAACTAGGTTCCATGCGGTGATGACGCTCTCGGAGCACGACTCGAAGATGTTGCTCGCCCAGCGGGGCGTCCCGGTCCCGGCCGAACGGTTGGCGATCGACGCCGCCGGCGCTGTCGACGGAGCCCGGATCGTCGGGTTCCCCGTGGCGCTCAAGCTCTGCGGGACGGGCATCGCCCACAAGACCGAACGGGGACTCGTGCGCCTCGGTCTGGCCGACGACGATGCGGTGGCGCGGGCTGCCACCGAGCTGCTCGCGGCGGCCGAGCCGGACGACGACGTCCAGGGCGTCCTCGTCGCGGCAATGGTCAAGGGCAATCGGGAGCTGATCGCCGGTGTGCACCGCGACCCGCAGTTCGGCCCGTGCGTCATGCTCGGCATCGGCGGCATCTTCGCCGAGGCCATCGCCGACGTGGCGTTCCGGCTGGTGCCGATCAGCGAGATCGACGCCGGGGAGATGCTCGACGACCTGTCGACCCAGGCCCTGCTCGCCTCCTTCAGGGGCGAGCCGCCCGTCGATCGCGACGCCGTGGCTCGGGTGCTCGTGGCTCTCTCGCAGCTCGCACAGGATCGGCCCGACATCGTCTCGGTCGACGTGAATCCCCTGATCGTCGTTGACGGGCTCCCCGTCGCGGTCGATGCGCTCGTGGTCGTCGACGGGAGCGGGCGATGACCGCACGGCACCGGCTGGCGTCGTTGTTCGAGCCCAGTGGCGTGGTCGTGGCCGGAGCGTCGAGCCATCCGGGGAAGTTCGGGTTCGTCGCGCTCCACAACATCCTGGCCAGCGGGTATCAGGGTCGGGTGTTCGCGACGAACCGGGACGGGGGCGAGGTGCTCGGCGTTGCGCTGCTCACCTCGATCGACGAGCTGCCCCACGGTGGTGCCGAGCTGGTCTTTGTGTGCACGCCGCCGGGAGCGAACCTCGAGTTGCTCCGAGCGTGCGCAGCTCGAGGCGTGAAGGCCGCGTTCGTGACGACCGCGGGCTATGGCGAGGCCGGTGACGACGGGCGCCGTGCCGAGGCCGAGCTGGTCGCGCTGTGCAACGAGCTCGACATGGTGCTCGCGGGACCCAACGGCCAGGGAGTCGTGTCGACACCGGCGTCGATGTGTGCCCAGATCGTGGCCCCGTACCCGCCTGCCGGCCGGATCGCCGTGGCCAGCCAGTCGGGGAACTTCGTGTCGTCGTTCCTCAACGTCGCATCCCAGACCGGCGTGGGGATCAGTCGGGCCGTCAGCGCCGGCAACGCCGCCGCCACGAGCATCGCCGACTACCTCGAGTACTTCGCCGACGACCCCGAGACCGCGGTGAGCCTCGTCTACGTCGAGGGGCTCCCCGACGGCCGGGCGTTCTTCGACCGTCTGGCTGCGGTCGCGGCCCAAAAGCCCGTCGTCGTGCTCAAGGGCGGCGCGACCGCTGGTGGCCAGCACGCGGCGGCGTCCCACACCGGGGCCCTGGCGGCCGACGATCGGGTCTTCGACGGGATGTGCCGCCAGGCCGGGGCCATCAGGGCCGACACGGTCGAGGCCGCATTCGAGGCCGCAGCCACCTTCGCCACCCAGCCGCTGCCGCGTGGCCCCCGCACGGTCGTGCTCACCACGGCCGGCGGCTGGGGCGTGGTCACCGCCGACGCCATCACCCGGTCGAGCCTCGAGCTCATCGCGCTCCCCGACGATCTGAAGGAGGCGATCGACGCCCACCTGCCGCCCCGATGGTCCAAGAGCAACCCGGTCGACCTCGCAGGCGGCGAGACGCGCGATACCGTCCCCGACGTCATGCGCCTCGTTGCCACGCATCCCGACGTCGATGCGATCGTCTACCTCGGGCTGGGGATCCAGTCGAACCAGGCCCGATTCATGCGCGAGTCGCGGTTCTACCCCGACCACGGGCTGGAGCGGATCGTCGCCTACCACGAGCGCCAGGACGCCCGTTTCGCGCAGGCGGCGGCCGAGATCTCGGACGAGACGGGCAAGCCCATCCTCACCGCGACCGAGCTGGCGGTCGCGTTCCCCGACAACGCTGGTCCGGCTGCGGTGCGGGCCTCGGGACGGCTCTGCTACGCATCGGCCAACCGGGCCGTGGCCGCTCTCGAGCACCTGGCCCGTCACGCCCGCTGGCTCGATCGACGCGGGCTGCGGCCCGAACGTCAGGGAGCGGGCTGAGGTGGCCCATCCCAGCACGCTGATCGCCGGGGGACTGATCGCCGTGCTGCTGGGCACGGCGTCGTTCCTGAGCTGGGACGCCACGCACGATCCGGCGCTGTCCGAGCCGATCCCGGTGCAGCCGCTCCCGTCGGCGGAGGTTCCCCTGTGGTCGCTGCGTCGCCTGCCCGAAGCCATCACGGTGGAGGTCGCCGTCGACCAGGTCGGCGACGTCGTGGCCTCCACGTTGGCCTCCACCGAGCACTGCCTCATGATCGCCGAGGACGACCGGGTGCTCGGCGAGACCCGGCCCGACGATCCCTTCATCCCGGCCTCCACCCAGAAGCTGTTCACAGCGGCCGCGGCGATGACGAACCTCGGACCCGATCACCGTTTCGTCACCACCGTGTATTCGAGCGGGCCGATCGGCGCCGACGGCAGCGTCGCCGAGCTGTACCTGGTCGGCGGGGGCGATCCCGTCCTGATGGTCCCCGAGTGGGCTGCGTACCTCGATGAGCAACCCCTGTCGACGGGTCACGCCCTGACGCCGCTCGACCAGCTCGCGGGTCAGGTCGCGGCGCTCGGCGTCCGGTCGGTGAGCGGATCGGTGCACGGTGACGGATCGCGCTACGACGATCTGACGACCGTGGCCTCGTGGAAGCCGACCTACGCGACCTCGGGCGTCGTCGGCTCGATCGGGGCCCTCGTCACCAACGGCGGATGGAGCGCGCCCGACGGATCACGGGTGCAGGCCGCCGATCCGGCCGCCGCGGCGGCCGGCGAGCTGGCCCGGATGCTCTCGGGGGCCGGAGTCGCCGTCGCACCCACCTTCGACCGCGCTGTCGTGCCGCCCGGCGCCGTGCAGCTCGCCCAGATCAGCTCGCCACCCCTGAGCGAGATCGTCGCCACGATGCTGCGGGAGTCCGACAACGCGATCGCCGAGATGCTCGTGAAAGAGCTGGCGCTGACGGCTGGTGGCCCGGGCACCACGGCCGGTGGAGCCTCTGCGGTCGCGTCGACGCTGCAGACGCTGGGCGTGCCGCTCGGGGGGGTCACGATCATCGACGGCTCGGGCCTCGACCGCGCCAACCAGGCGACGTGCCGGGCGCTGCTGTCGACCCTGGCGCTCGTCGATGACGATCCCCGCTACGCCGTGCTCTACGAAGGACTCGCGGTCGCCGGCGTCAGCGGCACCCTTCGGGAGCGACTCACCGGGACGGCGCTGGAAGGTCGCCTCCGGGCCAAGACGGGGTTCCTCGACGACGTCGCGGGCCTGGCCGGCTTCGTCGACGACCCCGACCTCGCGGCCCCGACCGCCGCCGCCGCTCCCGCGACCGCCGTCGACACGAGCGGCGGTCGCAGGGTCACGTTCGCCTTCATCGTCAACCAAGCCGCCTCCGACGACGAGCTCCGCAACTACCGGGTCGAGGTCGCAACGAAGGTGAACGAGTGGCTCGTCCGGGCCCTCGACCCTTCGACGATCGCCCCGCCGGGCACCTGAGCGGGGTCTCGAAGTCCCGCGCTTTGCCGCGACCCGCTCCGACCGACGACAATCCGACCGTTCCGTCGACCTTCTCTTGAGGAACCCGTGGCCAAGAAGCGCCTGTCCGAGCAAGCTGCCGAGCTCAAGACCCTCCTCATCGCCTACTTCAAGCAGGAGGCGGTCGATCCGCTCAAGGCGCTGATGCGTTTCGTGGCCTTCGGCGTCGCCGGCTCGTTCCTCCTCGGGATCGGGGTCGTGTTCATCACCTTGGCCGGCCTGCGCGCCATCCAGACCGAGACCGACGGTCGCCTCGACGGCAACTGGTCGTGGTCGCCGTACGTGATCATGGTCGTGGTGCTCCTCGTGGGCGCCGTGCTGGTGTGGCGCTTGCGCACCGACCGTCACGAACCGAGCCGCACCAGCGACGGGGAGGCCGTGCGATGAGCGCCTCGAGCGACACGCCCAAGATCACCCGAGCCGACATCGAGGCCAAGCTGGTCGAGATCCGCGGTGAGGTCGACACGGTGAAACGTCAGGTGCTCGACAAGGCCAAGGTTGGTGGCGTGGCCGCGGCCGTGCTCGTAGCCCTGTTGCTGTACTTCCTCGGACGATCCGGGGGCAAGAAGAAGACCACCATCGTCGAGATCCGACGGGTGTGAGCGTGCTCCGATGATCGGCGCGCTCATCGAACGACTGGCTCGTACGGGCCTGCGCAAGGGCTTCCGGCAGGGATCCACCTCGTGGGCCGTCCTCGGCATCGCGATGTCGGGCGTGGCGATCATCCGGCGGCTCTCGTCGCGCCATCGCCAGACCCAGGTCCTCGCCATCGAGGAGCTCCTTCCCGGGCAGTCGGTGACGATCACCGCGATCCCACCGTCTCGCTGAGCGGTCGTCGGAGTCATCGTCGGTCCGATGGTCGACGGAGCTGGCCCGAGCGCCCCGGGATCGGGGCGTCGGCACGGTACCCTGAAGTCCCCAACGGGAGTGGTCACCATCGATGAAGGTCGTCCTGCGCAACCCTCGCCGCGAGGTCGATGTCCCCGGGCCGCTGAAGGTCCAGGCGTTGCTGCGCCGTTTGGAGCTCAACCCGGAGTCGGTTCTGGTCATCCGGGGTGACACCCTGGCGACCCACGACGAGGTGCTCGACGACCTCGATGTCGTCGAGATCCGGCCCGTGATCTCCGGCGGGGCGCTCGCATGAAGTGCGGCGGCTGCCGCCAGCCGGCCGTCATCGACGTCCGCCGCCACAACGCCGCGTTCTGCGGCCCGTGCTTCGTGCGTCACTGCCGCGAGCAGGTACGGCGCACGATCCACGATCTCCGCATGATCGCCAAGGGTGACCGGGTCCTGGTCGCCGTCTCGGGCGGCAAGGACTCGCTGGCGCTGTGGGACCTGCTCCTCGACCTGGCCGGCGACCTGTCGATCGAGGTCGACGGGCTCTACCTCGGGCTCGGCATCGGCGACTACTCCGACGAGTCGGGGCGGCTCGCGCGCCGCTTCGCCGACGAGCGGGGGTTGCGCCTCGTCGAGATCGATCTCCCCACCGACCACGGATTCGCCGTGCCCGAGGGCGCCAAGGCGGCCCGGCGGGCGCCGTGCAGTGCCTGCGGCCTGTCCAAGCGTCATCTCTTCAACCAGGCTGCGCTCGATGGAGGCTACGACGTGGTGGCGACCGGTCACAACCTCGATGACGAGGCCGCCGTCCTGCTCGGCAACGTGCTGCGCTGGGATGGCGAGTACCTGGGGCGGCAGTTCCCCGTGCTGCCCGCGGGCGAGGGCTTCGTTCGCAAGGTGAAGCCGTTGGTGCGGGTGGGCGAGCGGGAGATGGCCGCCTATTGCGTGATCCGAGGCATCGACTACATCGTCGACGAGTGCCCCATCGCCGCAGGGAACAAGCACCTGGCCTACAAGGAGGTGCTCAACGATCTCGAGAGGCGCTCTCCGGGGACCAAGGCCAGCTTCGTGAGCGGCTTCTTCGACCGGGCCCACGAGCGCTTCGCCGGCACGGCCGCCGAGTCTCGGGAGGGGCTGCGGCCCTGCGCGTCGTGCGGATCGCCGACACCGGGCGAGATCTGCGCGTTCTGCCGGCTCCGGTCCCAAGCCGGGTCGGCCCGTGCAGCCGACGCCTCGCGAGCGGCCGGAGCGCCGGTCGACACGCCCGTGGCGATCGCCAGCCCCCAGCGGCGTGACCGTGCCGCGGAACCCGACACCCACACCGGTCCGACCGATCGTGGCGCCGCGAACCCCGCCCCGGATCCGATCGAGGTGAACCGATGAGCGCGCCGGGACCGGTCCGACCGTTCGCAGCGGGCGAGCGCGCCTTGCTCATCGACGCCAAGCAGCGGCGGTATCTCATTCCCCTGGAAGCGGGCGGATCGTTCCACTGCCACGCCGGCGTCCTCGCCCACGACGACCTCATCGGTGCCGACGAGGGCACCGTCGCGGCCACCACCCGCGGGGCGAAGATGCTCGCCGTGCGTCCGACGCTCTCCGACTACATCCTCAAGATGCCCCGTGGCGCACAGGTGATCTACCCCAAGGACATCGGTCCGATGCTCATGCTCGCCGACATGGGCCCGGGGTTGCGGGTGCTGGAATCGGGGGTCGGCTCCGGCGCGCTGTCGTGCGCGTTGCTCCGAGCGGTCGGACGCGAGGGCTCGGTCGTGGGGTACGAGCTTCGTGACGACTTCGCCAACCGCGCCGTCCGCAACGTCGAGGGCTTCCTCGGGGCGGGTCAGCCCTACGACGTGCAGGTGCGCGATTGCTACGCCGGCATCGACGAGCGCGATCTCGACCGGATCATGCTCGATCTGCCCGAGCCGTGGCAGGTGATCGAACACGCCGAGAAGGCGTTGCGGCCGGGGGGGATCCTGGTGGCCTACGTGCCCACCGTCGGCCAGGTGGCTCAACTTCGAGACGCTTTGAGCCGATCGCGCTTCGGCATGGCCGACACCATCGAGATCCTGCAACGGGGCTGGCACGTCGAGGCGACGTCGGTGCGGCCCGACCACCGGATGGTCGCCCACACGGGCTTCCTCACGGTGGCTCGTCTGCTGCTCGACGACGAGCCCGGGCGGCGAACCCCAGGTGTCGAGTTCCGGCATCGGCGGGGCTCCGAGCCCGTCGACGACAGCGAGCCCGTCGACGACGTCGAGCCCGGCGACGTCTCGGACGATCACGGGTGAATCTGCTCGATCTGTTCCTGCTCACGGCGCTGACCGCGGCCGTCGTGGGCGGCTACCGACTGGGATTCCTCGCCCGCCTGTTCTCATGGCTGGGACTGGCGGTGGGTGCGATCGTGGCCCTGAAGTTCGCTGCGACCCTCGGGCGGGCGCTCGATCGATCGAGCGAGCAGACCCGTCTCATCGCGGTCCTCGGCCTGTTCCTCGCCGTCGCCATGATCGGCCAGGGCCTGGGCCTGGCCCTGGGCACGTTGGTGCACTTCCACATCCGAGCCACCGAGGACGTACGCCGAGGCGACCGGGTCGCCGGCGGGGCGGTCGGTGGCCTCGGGATCCTCTGTGTCGTCTGGCTCGTCGCTCCGTCCTTGGCCGAGGTGGAGGGCTGGCCATCACGTGAGGCCGACCGATCGGCGATCGTCCGAACGGTCCACCGCTTGACCCCCGATCCGCCCGAGGTCGCGAACAGCCTCGAGCGTTTCGTCGGCGACGAAGCCTCGCTCTTCAGCCAGAACCTGGGAGGCGAGCCCGGCGACGTTCCCGAAACCCACCTGCTGAGCGACGACGTGGTTTCGATCACCCAGGCCAGCACGGTGAAGGTGTCGGGCAGGGCGTGCAACCGCATTCAGGAGGGCAGCGGGTTCTTCGTGAGACCCGACCTCGTGATCACGAACGCCCACGTCGTGGCGGGCGAGAGCTTCACGGAGATCGAGACGCTCGACGGCGAGCACCACGAAGTCCGGGTCGTGGCGTTCGATCCTGCGATCGACGTGGCCATCCTGGCGCTCGAGGGCCTCGAGCGCCAGGAACTCCCGATCGCTCGCTCCGGCCAGGACGTGCACGACCAGGACCGCTCCGCGGTCTTCGGGCATCCCGCCGGACGGGGCCTCAACATCAGGCCGGCCAACATCGATTCGCAGATCACCGCGACCGGTACCGACATCTACCGCGACGCCAACACCCGACGTGAGGTGCTGATCCTGGCGGCCAACTTGTTCCCAGGCGATTCGGGGGCTCCCCTGGTCGCACCTGACGGAACCGTGATCGGGTTGGCGTTCGCGATCGACCCCAACCACCGTGACGTCTCGTACGCGCTCGCGACCGAGGAGTTCCTCCCGATCATCGACGCGGTGCCGGCCGATCGACGGGCCGTCTCGACCGGTGAATGCCTGGCCGACGGCTGAGCCACCCGAGGATCCCAGGTCAGCCGGGTTCCCACGTCACTCGAGGAATCCGGGTCACTCGAGGAAGATGCACTCGCCCGGGCATTCCTCGGCCGCCTCGACGACGGCCTCGAGCCGAGTGTCCGGAACCAGCGCGAGACCATCTGAGCCGGCTGGACGGTCGGGGGCCGAACCGTCGTAGACGCGGACATGATCTCGAACGTACGCCAGCCCGTCGTCGAGCAGCGTGAACACGTCGGCGGCGATCTCCTCGCACAGGCCGTCGCCGGTGCAGAGATCCTGATCGATCCAGACTTTCATCGGTGTCTCCAACGCCGCGAGTCGGGGAGTGTACGGCGCACGATCCGCGCGTCGGGCCCGGAACGCCGGTGTATTGTCGGCGCAACGGTGCATCTGTTGCACCCACGTCAGGAGGGGGTGGTTCCCTCGGCTAGCGAATACGAACTCCGCCTCGCTGAGTACGAGCGAGAGGTTGCCGATCTCCAGCAGCAGGTCAAGGCGCTGGAGGAGGAAGTCGTCGTGATGCGCCGCCGCCTCCAGGACGCGCCCGGGCGTGTGCGGACGCTGGAGGAGCGCCTCCTCGAGACCAAGGGCCAGCTCCAAGCGGCGCTGGGTCAGAACGAACGACTGTCGGCCACATTGCGTGAGGCGCGTGAGCACATCGCAGCGCTGCGCGACGAGGTCGAGAAGCTCACGATGCCCCCGTCGGGATACGGAACGTTCCTCGACGCCAACGACGACGGGACCATCGACATCTTCACCGCCGGCCGCAAGATGCGGGTCTCGGTGTCGCCCGATGTCGACATCGACGAGCTCGATCGGGGCCAGGAGGTCGTGCTGAACGACTCGCTGAACGTGGTGCTCGCCCGCGGCCTCGACGCCACGGGTGAGATGGTCACCTTCAAGGAGGTGATGGAGGACGGACGTCGTGCCGTCGTCACGGGGCGCGCCGACGAGGAACGCGTCTGCGAGCTCGCTGTTGCGCTCATCGGGGTACGGCTCCGAGCCGGCGAGAGCCTGCTCATGGATTCCCGATCGGGGATCCTGCTCGAACGCATCCCTCGGCCCGAGGTCGAGGAGCTCGTGCTCGAGGAGGTCCCCGACATCACCTACGACGATGTCGGCGGCCTCGACTCGCAGATCGAGCAGATCAAGGACGCCGTCGAGCTGCCGTATCTCCACGGAGACCTCTTCATCGAGCACCAGCTCGAAGCACCCAAGGGCGTCTTGCTCTACGGGCCACCTGGGTGCGGCAAGACGCTCATCGCCAAGGCCGTGGCGAACTCGCTCGCCAAGCGCGTGTCGGAGAAGACCGGCAACGAGAACACCCGCTCGTACTTCCTGAACATCAAGGGCCCCGAGCTCCTCAACAAGTACGTTGGTGAGACCGAGCGGCAGATCCGGTTGATCTTCGAGCGAGCGCGCGAGAAGGCATCCGAAGGTGTACCCGTGATCGTGTTCTTCGACGAGATGGACTCGCTGTTTCGAACCCGAGGCACAGGTATCTCGTCCGACATCGAATCGACGATCGTGCCTCAGCTGCTCTCGGAGATCGACGGTGTCGAGGGGTTGAAGAACGTCATCGTCATCGGGGCTTCCAACCGCGAGGACCTCATCGACCCGGCGATCCTGCGTCCCGGGCGGCTCGACGTGAAGATCAAGATCGAGCGGCCCACCGAACAGTCGGCGAAGCAGATCTTCGGTCGATACCTCCGGACCGATCTCCCGTTGGCCAAGGAGGAGCTCGCCCGGCACGACGGCGATCGCGCCAAGGCCGTTGCCGACATGATCGACCAAGCCGCACGCCACATGTACCGGACCGAAGAAGACACCAAGTTCCTCGAGGTCACGTACCACAACGGCGACAAGGAAATCCTGTATTTCAAGGACTTCTCGTCGGGAGCGATGATCGAGAACATCGTGCGCCGCGCCAAGAAGCTCTCGGTGAAGAGGGTCATCAGCGGCGGCGCCAAGGGCATCTGCCTCGACGACATGCTCGAGTCGATCGCCCAGGAATTCCGCGAGCACGAAGACCTTCCCAACACCACCAACCCCGACGACTGGGCCAAGATCAGCGGCAAGAAGGGCGAGCGCATCGTCTACGTGCGAACGATCATGAGTCAGGGCGCCGGCCTCGATCCCAAGGGCGGCCGCACCATCGAGCGGGTCACCACCGGCCAGTACCTGTAGACCCCCGTTCTTTGTGTCCAAGGCTGCGCCCGGCGTGGCCTTGGACACAAAGAAGCGTCAGAGCAGGGCGGTGCCGCGGAGATGGGCGATCTCGCCGAGGCCGCGGATCGTGCGGGTACCGTCACGATGCGCCAGGAGCCGGCAGATCGCGGTGTAGGGCAGGTCGAGCCAGAACCGCTTCGGTGTCTGCAACACATGCGTGAAGTAGGCGTTGGCGACGCCCCCGTGGCAGAAGACGGCGACGGTCTGGCCGGCGTGCGCGGTCACGATGGCTTCGAACGCCGTTGCCACCTCGGCGATGAACGCCTCGCCGTCAACCCCGTACGACGAGAGATCACCTCGGGCCAGGGCCCGGAACCGTTCGTCGCCGGCGGCCTTGAGGTCTTCGACAGGGATGTACTCGGTCGAGGAGCGGTCGTACTCGGCCAGGCGATCGTCGACCTCGACGGTGATCCCTCGGGCTCTGGCGAGGGGCTCTGCCGTCTCACGGGCTCGCAGCATCGGCGACGACCAGATCGCGTCGACGTGTTCGTCGGCCAGCCATTCGACGAGGCGTCGGGCCTGGGCCTGACCCCGGGGCGTGAGATGCGGATCCGCGGGCCGGCCATCGGCTCGGGCCATCCGAACGGGCTCCCCATGACGGATCACCAACAGGTTCACGGCGGGGAGTCTACGGACGGACCTTCGCCCGTCGAGGGAGCAGGGGAGAGGTAGTCTTTCCGGCACATGGCACTGCCCAAGGTTCTCAGCATGGAGACCGAGTTCGGTATCTCCGTGCGTGGCGTCTCCGACCCCAACCCGGTCGTCGCGTCATCGCAACTCATCAACGCATACGTCGAGCATCGACGGGTGGGTTGGGACTTCGACGACGAGTCGCCCGGGCGCGATGCCCGGGGCCACCTCCGTGCCGACTCGATGCCGCCAGAGATCGAGAGCCATCTGGTGAACGCCGTGCTCACCAACGGAGCTCGGTACTACGTCGATCATGCCCACCCCGAGTACTCGGCCCCCGAGTGCTCCAATCCCCTCGAGGTCGTGCTCTACGACAAGGCGGGCGAGGAGATCCTCGTGCGCTCGATGGCTGCGGCCAAGCGCTCGATGCACCCCGATCAGGAGATCCTGATCCACAAGAACAACAGCGACGGCAAGGGCAACAGCTACGGCACGCACGAGAACTTCCTCGTCGACCGGGCGGTGCCGTTCTCGACCCTGGTGCGTCACCTGCTGCCCTGGTTCGTGACCCGGCAGGTGTTCGCTGGCGCCGGGAAGGTGGGCTCCGAGAACGGGGCAGACGCCTGCGACTTCCAGATCAGTCAGCGAGCCGACTTCTTCGAGGAGGAGGTCGGGCTCGAGACCACGCTCAAGCGGCCGATCGTCAACACCCGTGACGAGCCGCACGCGGATGCGCAGAAGTACCGGCGCCTCCACGTGATCGTGGGTGATGCCAACATGTGCGAGGTGACGACCTTCCTCAAGGTCGGGACCACCGCCATCGTGCTGTGCATGATCGAGGATGATTTCCTGACCCGTTCGGGGAGAGCAGCGGCCCCCGATCTGTCGCTGCGCAACCCGGTACGACAGATCCACGACGTGTCGCACGATCCGACGCTGCAGCACCTCGTCGAGCGCCACGACGGGACCAAGTGCACGGCCCTCGACATCCAGTGGGAGTTCTTCCGCCTTGCCGGCAAGTACGCCGACGAGCACGGCCTGATCGAGGCCTGCGGCACGGAGGCCATCGGGCGCCAGGTGATGTCGCTGTGGGGACAGACCCTCGAGACGCTCGAGTCGGATCCCATGAAGCTCGTCGGTCAGCTCGACTGGGTCACCAAGTTGTCGCTGCTCGACGCCTACAGAGAACGCGACAACCTGTCGTGGGCCGATCCGAAGCTCGCCCTGATCGATCTCCAGTACCACGACCTCCGACCCGAGCGGTCGTTGTTCGCCAAGGTCGTGCGTTCGGGCAAAGCCGTCCGCCTCGTCGACCAGGCCGACGTGATCACGGCGGTCACCGAGCCGCCCGAGACGACGCGGGCGTACTTCCGCGGGCAGTGCCTCATCCGCTGGCCCGAGGCCGTCGTGGCCGCCAACTGGGACAGCCTGATCCTCGACGTGGGCTCCGACCCGTTGCAACGCATCCCGATGATGGAACCGCTACGGGGCACCAGGGCCCACGTCGGACCGCTCTTCGAGGGGTGTCGCACGCCGGCCGAGCTGATCGCCCGGCTCACCGGCTGACGGCAGGGCGGCACGGCCGCGCGCAACTCGGGCGATCGGCGGCCGACACGGTCACCAGAACGTCATTGCCGCGTCGGGGCCCGTGTTATGGTCGGAGGCACGATGGCTGCACAAGAGCGCAAGGCCAAACCCACTTCGAAGCGTGACGACGACGTCACCGAGAGCGCCGAGGTCGCCGCGCCCCCGAAGCAGGGCGAGAAGATCAAGGAAGAGCTCGACGACCTGCTCGACGAGATCGACTCGGTGCTCGAGGAGAACGCCGAAGAGTTCGTCCGCAACTACATCCAAAAGGGCGGCCAGTAGTCGGCGGTCCCCGAGACCCACGGTGCGCCGACGTCGATGAGCGTCGATCCTCGGGCCGACGTCGGGTGGTGCTCGCTCGACTACGCTCCTCCGACGATGACCGACCTCCCGCTTCCCGTCTTCGGCGCTGGTGACGATCCCGGCGCATCCTTCTCCGACCTGCTCCGCCGTCGCACGCCGCACCTCCTTCCCGGAAGTGCGTTGCCGACCGCCGGAGGTGACGCGACTCCCCACTCGCCGCTGGGGATACCTCACGGCACGACCATCGTCACCATACGGTGCAGGGATGGTGTGCTCATGGCCGGGGACCGTCGCGCCACCGAGGGTCACACCATCGCCAGCAGAGCGATGGACAAGGTGTTCCCCGCCGATGCCCACTCGGTGGTCGGCATCGCTGGAGCTGCTGGCCCGGCCATGGAAATGGTGCGGTTGTTCGCCACCGAGCTCGAGCACTACGAGAAGGTGTCTGGTGGGCCGCTGTCGCTCGAGGGCAAAGCCAACAAGCTCTCGCAGATGATCCGAGCCAACCTGCCGGCCGCCTTCCAAGGGCTGGTGGTCGTTCCCTTGTTCTGCGGGTACGACCGGCGTCAGGAGCGGGGACGGGTGTTCCGCTACGACATCACCGGGGGTCGCTACGAAGAAGCCGACTACGCGACCACGGGTTCGGGCGGCGTCCACGCGCGCAACTGGATCAAGGCCTTCTGGCGCGCTGAGCTCGACCGTGACGCCGTGATCGATCTGTCGCTCGCCTCCCTGTTCCAAGCGGCCGACGAAGACTCAGCCACTGGTGGCCCCGATCTGATCCGGCGGATCTATCCGTCGGTCGTCATCGTCACCGCTGACGGCATCGCGACGGTCCCCGAGGAAGAACTGGCCGAGCGGGCCTCACGGCTGGTCGACACTCCGGCCTTGGGTGGCCCCCGCCGGGTGCAGGCCGAGACCGAGCCCAGTCGCGCGCCTGATGGCGCCGGGGTCACGACAGAGGTGCCCCGATGAGCATGCCGTACTACATGTCACCCGAACAGGTGATGAAAGACCGCGCCGACTACGCCCGCAAGGGCATCGCCCGGGGCCGGGCCCTCGTGGGGCTCGAATACCTCGACGGGGTGGCCCTGGTGGCTGAGAACCCGTCCTCGTCGCTCAACAAGATCGCCGAGATCTACGACCGGATCGCCTTCGCCGGTGTCGGGCGCTACAACGAGTTCGAGCAGCTGAAGATCTCCGGCATCCGCCACGCCGACGTCACCGGCTACCAGTACTCACGCGACGACGTGAACGCCCGTTCGCTGGCCAACTCGTACGCCCAGCTCTTGGGGCAGATCTTCACGCACGAGATGAAGCCCTACGAGGTCGAGATCCTCGTCGCCTCGGTGGGTGTCACCGCTCTCGATCCCAACCGTCTGTTCCACATCCTCTACGACGGCACGGTCATGGACGAGCACGGGTACTCGGTGCTGGGCGGCAACGCCGAAGCGATCGGCGACGCGCTCGAAGGCCAATTCAGCGAGGGCCTGAGCCGCGGGGAAGCGGTCCGCCTGGGGGCCTCGGCGCTGGGCAAGCCCGACGACCGGACGCTCGAGGCCACCCAGCTCGAGGTGGCCGTCCTCGACCGAGGCAGCGGTCGTCGCACGTTCCGCCGCCTCCCCGTCGCCGAGGTCGCCGAGCTGCTCGCAGGCTGATCGCGGCAGTTGGGCCCACCCTGATCGTCGGCATCGCTGGCCGATCGCGTCCACACCGAAGCTCAGCGGTAGCCCTGGCCGAGTACCACTCCGCCCGAGCCGACCTGCTGCGTCGAGAGGGCCTGATCAACGAGGCGAGCGTGGCCTACGAACGGGCTCTTCGACCGTCGCCTCGGAGAGCTCCTGGCCGACGACGTCTGAAGCCGAAGCCAGGAGATCAGCGAGCACGTGCCGTTGGATCCTCCCGATCCCACGTCGAAGGACCGACCAGGCTCGACCGGCGGCAGCACCGAATGTGACCTGGCCGGACGGATGCATCGGGTCCAGACGCAGAGCGCGGGGAGGGCTTACACTCCTCGCCACCATGGAACGACGGATCTTCGGGCTGGAGAACGAGTACGGCGTCACCTGCACGCTTCGGGGTCAGCGGCGGCTGAGCCCCGACGAGGTGGCCCGGTACCTGTTCCGCCGGGTCGTGTCGTGGGGCAGATCGTCGAACGTGTTCCTCGAGAACGGCGCCCGGCTGTACCTCGATGTCGGGAGTCATCCCGAGTACGCGACGCCGGAGTGCGACTCGGTGCTCGACGCCGTGATCCACGACAAGGCCGGTGAGCGCATCCTCGAACGGTTGCTGGCCAGCGCCGAGCAGCGACTGCGCGAGGAGGGCATCCGGGGCGAGATCTACCTGTTCAAGAACAACACCGATTCGGCCGGGAACTCGTACGGTTGCCACGAGAACTATCTCGTCGAGCGCGACGGCGACTTCACGAAATTCACCGACGTGCTCATCCCCTTCTTCGTGTCGCGCCAGATCTACGCCGGCGCGGGCAAGCTGTTGCAGACGGCCCGCGGCGCGTTGTACTCGGTGAGCCAGCGGGCCGAGCACATCTGGGAGGGCGTCTCGTCGGCGACCACCAGGAGCCGCCCGATCATCAACACCCGCGACGAGCCGCACGCCGATGCCGAGCGGTACCGCCGGTTGCACGTGATCGTCGGCGACTCCAACATGAGCGAGCACACGACCTTCCTCAAGCTCGGCGCCACGTCGATCGTCCTCCGGATGCTCGAGGAGTCGAAGGGATCGTGGCGCGACATGACCCTCGAGAACTCGATCCGGGCCATTCGCGAGATCAGTCACGACATGACCTGCAAGCGCAAGGTGCGACTGGCCAACGGGCGTGAGCTCTCGGGTTTCGAGATCCAGTCCGAGTACCTCGAGCGGGCCAAGAAGTTTGCCGACCGCAAGGGCCTCGGTGAGCACGAGACCCGGGCGTTGGCCATGTGGGAGCGGGCGATGACCGCGCTCGAGACCGACCCGCTCGAGATGGGTCGGGAGATCGACTGGGTCATCAAGTACCACCTCATCGAGCAGTACCGGGCCAAGCACGGCCTGGCGCTCACGCATCCCAAGGTCGCGCTCCTCGATCTGGCCTACCACGACATCGATCGCAACCGCTCGCTGTACTACCTGCTCGAGCGCAAGGGCGTGGTCGAGCGGATCACCACCGACGAGGCGATCGAGGACGCCGTCTACAACCCGCCGCAGACGACCCGGGCCAAGCTCCGAGGCGAGTTCATCAAGAAGGCGAAGGCGAAGAAGCGCGACTACACGGTCGACTGGGTGCACCTCAAGCTCAACGACCAGGCCCAGCGGACGCTGCTGTGCAAGGACCCCTTCAAGTTCCAGGACGAGCGGGTCGAACGCCTGATCGCGTCGCTCTGAGCTCGGTCGCTGCCTGATCCGATGACCATCGACCGCTTCGAACGTCTCACGAACCTGGTCGCGGTCATGCTCGCGACCCGTCGACCGCTCACGCTCGACGAGGTGACCGAACGGGTGCCCGGCTACCCCGAGGCGCTCGAGTCGCGACGTCGGCAGTTCGAGCGTGACAAGGAGACGCTGCGCGAGCTCGGCGTGCCGATCACCCTGGCGGTGACCGATCACCTCGGCGGAACCGGCGATGTCGCCTACCGGATCCTGCCCGGCGAGTACTACCTCCCCGATCTCGAGCTCACGGCCGACGAGCGAACGGCGCTCGCGGCAGCGGTGACGGCCGTGCACATCCAGGAGGGACAAGGACGCGAGGCGCTCTGGAAGCTCGGTGGCGGCGGTGACACCGGCACCCCGAGGCTCGCGGCGCTGCCGACGGTCGCGGCGTTGCCCCGTCTGTTCGAGGCGTACCGACTTCGGGCCGTGGCGTCGTTCCGGTACAGGAACGAGGATCGGCGGGTCGAGCCCTGGGCCATCGTGTTCCGGCGAGGGCACTGGTACGCGATCGGTTTCGACCAGGTGCGCGGGGCTCAACGATCGTTCCGGGCCGACCGCGTCGAAGGCGCCGTCGATGTCGGACCGCCCGGGCGTTTCGAGCGCCCCGCCGATTTCGACCCGCAGACCGCCCTGCGCGACCAGCCGTGGAGCTTCGGCGGCGATGCGGCGATCGAGGCTCTGGTGCTGATCGACGACACCCACGCACAGAGCATCGTGGCCCAGTTGGGCGAGGAGGCCGTCGTCGAGCGCCGCGCCGACGGTGTCGTGGTGCGCCTGGCGGTCACCAACCGCGAGGCGTTCCGGAGCTTCGTGCTCGGCTTCCTCGACCGGGCCGAGGTGCTGTCTCCCGATGAGCTGCGCGACGACCTGGTGGAGTGGCTCCGCATCCGTTGCGCCGGCCCAGGGAGCCCGGCCTGATGGCCGCCCGTCCGAACGCCTCCGAACGGCTCCGGCGCATGTTGGCCGTGGTGCCGTGGATCCTCGCCCATCCCGGTGTGACCATTGGCGACCTGGCCCGACGCTTCGGGATTCCCGAGCGCGAGATCGAACGCGATCTCGAGATCCTCCCGATGTGCGGGCTGCCTCCCTACACGCCCGATCGGCTCATCGAGGTCGATCTGGTCGACGACAGGGTGCGGATCAGGATGGCCGAGTACCTCGACCGTCCCTTGCGGTTCACCGCGGCCGAGGGCTTCGCCATCCTGGCGGCCGGTCGGGCGCTCCTGGCCGTGCCAGGCTCCGACGCCGAGGGGCCGCTGGTCGACGCGCTGGCGAAGCTGGCCCGGGTGCTGGGCCCCGTCGAGGGCCTCACGGTCGAGATGGGGACGATCGGTCAGAGCGACGACACGATCAGCACCCTGCAGGAGGCCGTGGCCGCACGTCGTCAGCTCGAGATCGGCTACTACAGCTTCGGACGCGACGTCGAGACGGTCCGCGTCGTCGATCCGTGGGCGGTGCACAGCGCCGGCGGCGAGTGGTACCTGGCGGCCTGGTGCCACCAAGCCGGCGACGAGCGGCTGTTTCGCGTCGACCGTATCCGCAGCGTCCATTCCACGGGGGGCACGTTCCCGGCGCCCGATGTCGTCCCCGCGGCCGACACGTTCCGGGCCGGGGCCGACGATCCCCGAGTCGAGATGCTCCTCGCTGAAGACGATCGCTGGGTCGTGGAGTCCTACCCGGTGCTCGAGACCGATGTCGTGGCCGACGGTCGGATCCGAGTCGTGCTGGCGGTCAGCGGTCAGGCCTGGTTCGAGCGCCTGGCACTGCGGCTCGGACCCCGATCCGAGATCGTGGCTCCCGATGAGATGATCGGCATCGCTCGTGCCGCCGCCGCGAGGGTCCTCGCCCGCTACGGTGTCGAGGAGACGACGTGATGAGCCGCTTGCTCAAGGCTGGCCGGTCCACGCTCGATACCCAGGTGCAGGCACGATCGCTGCTCCCGACCTTGTCAGGATGATCCGTGAAGTCGAGCGAGGACGGCGAGAGTCGCCAAGTTGGCCATGATCCGACTGACGATGGGCTGAGCAAGGTCGCGGGTCTCAGGGTCGATGTCCGCCCCGGGCCCCCGGTCGACGCCACCGCGCCGTGGTACGACGTTCCCGCCGGCATGACCGACACGGGGGGGGACGCACCGGCAGAGCTCGGCGCCGACGTTGCGCCCGATTCCGAGGGCCCGTCACGACGAGCCGCCCGGCAGGGGCTCGAGCTGATCATCCTCATCGGCGTGGCCGTGGCGATCGCCCTGATCGTCAAGGCTTTCGTGGTACAGGCGTTCTTCATCCCGTCGGAGTCGATGGTGCCCACCCTCAAGGTGCAGGACCGGGTGCTCGTGAACAAGCTGTCGTACGAGTTCGGCGATCCCGAGCGGGGCGACATCGTGGTGTTCGAGGCCCCGGTCGGGCAGGCGACGAGCGAGATCAAGGATCTCATCAAGCGGCTCATCGGGCTGCCGGGCGACGTCGTCGAAGGGCGAGACGGCCACGTGTACATCAACGGACAGCTGCTCGTCGAGCCGTACCTTGAAGCCACCGTCGTCTCGAAGACGTTCGGCCCGTACTACGTGCCCGAAGCGGGTGACGTGATCGTGGAGATCGATTCCACGACGCTGGAGGTCGATGGCCAGCGGATCGTGGCGAGCCTGCAGACGTCGCTCGACGGTCGGGTCGACGCCCAGAACCAGATCACCCACGACCACTTCTACATGCTGGGCGACAACCGGTTGAACTCGAAGGACTCCACCGAGTTCGG
The DNA here is from genome assembly GCA_009886115.1 of Actinomycetota bacterium. GTDB lineage: Bacteria > Actinomycetota > Acidimicrobiia > IMCC26256 > VFJJ01 > VFJJ01. The sequence goes on along the minus strand of VFJJ01000060.1, from coordinate 1,272 downwards.
ACCGGTCGACGGCGAGCTCTTCGTCGGGCGCGCCTTCATCCGCGTGTGGCCCCTGGGGAGCTTTGGTCTGTTGTAGCGCTCGATCAGCGATCGGCTGACGGCTCGACCGGGATGCTCGAGAGGTCGCCGGCCCCTTCTGCCTCGCCTCTGCCCGAACCGTCGGGGTGCACGCCCACGCGTTGCTGGGCGCGGGGTCCCGGGTCGTGAGGTTCCCGTCGGGTGCCGCGGTCCGGACCCACCCGCACCTGGGCTCACGTCGGGCTGCTCGAGACCCCGGGGTTGCGAGGTCACCTGGGCACTCGTGGTCCTGGGCACTCGTGGTCCTGGGCACTGGCGTCCTCGGGTTGCTGAGTGACCCGGGGGTGACTTCACGGCGACGCGACGGCGCGGAACGCCCGTGCGCCGGGCGCTCCGCGGTGTCGTCAACCCTCCGGTCAAGCGGCGGTCAGACCATCGACGCCTGCCGGCTCAGCTGGACCGGTCTCCTCGAACAGATCGGCGGTCATTGCCGCGCAGCAGCATCAGTGCACCGAGCACCACGCAGGCGATGCCGAGCATCACTTGCTTCGGGGTGTCTGAACCGGTGAACGCCAGCCCTGTGGGGGTCTGGACCGTCGTGACCCCATCGACAGTCACCTCGTAGGGACCGGGGCTGAGCCCGGGCACGGCGAAGGCCCCATCGCCATTCGGGATGACGGTCACGGAGGTGCCGGCTGGCGAGGTCACGACCACCACGCTCCCCACAGCCGCCTGCCCGGTGATCGACCCGGTGCCGCCATCCCCGAAGCCGTCCGTCTCGACGATCTCGGACTCGGGAGGGATCGGGGCGGATGTCGACGTGGCGGAAGCTGCAGTGGTCGACGGCTCCCCCGCAGGGGCGGTCGAAGACTGCACCTCCATGGAGGTGGTGCTCTCATGGGGTTCCGTGGTCTCGGTGGGTTCCGTGATCACGGTGGGCTCCGTCGATCCCGTCGATCCCGCCGGGCCCGAGCTCGTCGTGGTCGGGAACGTCGGCGGTGTCGGCGGTGTCTGCGACCCGAGGGTCGTCCCCGCAGAAACGCTCGTCGTGGACGCCGGACGCGTGGTCGTGGCCGCCTGGGTCGTCGTGGTGGCCGGCCGGGTCGTGGTCGTCGACGCCGGACGCGTGGTCGTGGCCGGCCGGGTCGTGGTGGTCGGCCCGTCGTCGTCATCGTTGAACGTCGGCCGAGTCGTCGTGGCCGGCCGGGTCGTGGTCGTCGACGCCGGACGCGTGGTCGTGGCCGGCCGGGTCGT
>VFJJ01000165.1 GCA_009886115.1 Actinomycetota bacterium | reverse complement strand
GGAAGGTTCGTCGGCGCATTCTCCAACGACCGCAACGCCGGAAACTCGCCGCCACCGACCTGCCAGACATGCTCAGCCCGCGACAGATCCCGCAACCGATGCTCACCCAAATCGCGTAGATCGTCACGATCACGCACCAGACCCGCGGTCACCTCACCGCACACGACCTGCCCACCGTGCGCCACACCCATCAACCTTGCGCAACGATTCAACGTCGAGCCGAAATAGTCGCCGTCGCGCAACTCCGCTTCGCCGGTGTGCAACCCCATCCGCACCGGAAGAACACCCTGCAGCCGTCCTTGTGCGTCGACCGCCGCCGCCACCGCGTCGGCCGCAGACGCGAACACCGCCGCCACACCATCACCGGTGTGCTTGAACAGATGACCGTGCCGCTTGTCGATCACGTCCCGCAAGATCGCATCATGCTCCACCAACAACGCCCGCATCGCCTCCGGTTCGTCCTGCCACCGACGCGTCGAACCCTCAATATCCGTGAACAGAAACGTCACAGTGCCAGTGGGCGGACTCTCCACCCACAGAGCCTCCCACAACCAGGTCAGACGGCGCTCAGGGCCCGCCCAGAACACCGAGGTCGGACACCGTCACCGAGGCGGTGGTCGGGAATGCCGAGCGGCAGATCCGCGACCGCTACTCGGCCACCCACTGCATCCGAGGCTACCGGGCCGGCTGACAGGCGCTGCGAGCGTTCCGGGCGGCTGCGGCCCCGTGGGCACTCGGGGTCACGTCAGCGCAACACGGTGGCCAGGGCGGCGTTGGCGGCGTGGTGGCCGTACATGCCCGTGGACTCCGGCGGCGCAGGCCGAGCGTGGGGCGGAACAGGAGCTGGAGGCCAGCATGCGAGCCGCCCGCGATGTCGCCGCCGACGTAGTTCTCGTTTTGGTCCTCGAACCAGGCGGGATCGGCGACGTGGCGGGCGGCTACCACGTCACCGAACCCGGGGGCGAAGCTCAATTCGGGATCCCTCGGACGACTGTGATCGCTCATCTCCACCGGAGCACCGCACCCTGAGGTCGTCGCCTACCCTGCGTCCTCAATGAGGGAAGCCAACACGGTCTCGACACCAGCCAGGAAGGACGGCAGGTCGTCGCGTGCTGTTGCACTGAGAACCTCGAAGTCGACCGACCAGTAACCGTGCACGATGCGGTTGCGTATCCGGCTCGCGTCTGTCCACGGGATGGCCGGGTGTTCGGCTTTGAGACCAGCGGAGAGTTGGCTCACCGCTTCGCCCAGCACCGTGAAGTTCCAGAGAAGCGAGTCGCGGCGATCGGGGCGAACTTCGATCTCGGCTGCGGACATTTCCGCAGTGAGCTCGAAGATCCGACCGACCGCGTTGACGATCTCATCCAGCAGAACGGCGTCACGCCGCATACAACGTCCGAGCCTCCGCCAGCACGTTGTCGCGCAGCATCCGGTGGACGGCGCGCTTGGCAACGAGATCGACTCGACGGCCGAAGACCTCGGCGAGCTCGTCCTCCAGCCGGTTGATCGCAAAGCCAAGCGAGCACCCAGGTGCCATCACGTACAGCAGATCGACATCACTCGTCGGCGTTGCCACTCCTCGCGCTACTGACCCGAAGACAGCAAGCTCGGCGATCCCGTACCGCTCGCAGACATCCACGAGGCGCGCCGCGTCAACGGCGAGCTCTCCGACTACGTCGAGCGTGACGCGAGACATGAGTCATTCTGCCACCGGTGACCGCAACGTGGAGCCCGTTGTCGGATCGACAACGACCCGTGGGCGTTGAGGGACTCGAACCCCCGGCCACCTCCTTGTAAGGGAGGTGCTCTACCAGCTGAGCTAAACGCCCGAGGGAGCCGAGGCTACCGGGCGAGCTGACCGGCGCTGCGAGCGTTCCGGACGCTGCGGCACCGCGAGCGTTCCGCGTCGCCTGAGCTCAGCACGGTGGGCCAGGGCGGCGTTGGCGGCGTGGTGGCCGTACATGCCGTGGACGCCCTCGCTGGGTGGGGTCGAGGCCGAGCACAGGAACAGGCGCGGGTCGGGCATGCGGTACGAGCGCAGCCCGAGCGTTGGGCGAACACGAGCTGGAGGCCGGCGATGGCGCCGCCGGTGATGGCGCCGCCGATGTGTTCTTCGCGGGCTGGGTCCATTGTCGGAAGGCGAACCCGCCGGTACTCCTGGGTGGGCCTGACGGGTGAGGGACGGGGCCATGGATGACGCGAGGCGAATCGCCTCGGTGCAGGCTCTGGCCGTGGACTTCGTCGCGGCGGGCCGCGTTGGGGGCGCGGACCTCCTCGGTCCCCGACCCTCGGATTGAACGTCAACCACCTGGACCGTCCCGGGGATTCGTCGAGTCTCCCCCTGTGGTGCGTCAGGAGTCTCGGGCGTGGTCCCTGGCGATGGTCGCCTGCATCTCGAGCGCCTCCCGGTCAGGCTGCGCGGCCGCGACGTCGTCAGGCCATTCGATGACGATCTCGCTGGCCCAGTCGGCCCAGTGCTCGACCATGAGATGGAACTCGACCAGGAACTGCCCGACGAGGACGAGCCACGGCAGGCGCTCCGGGAACGGACCCAACCCGTCGAGGTAGGCCTGCGGGACGGCGGCACCGGCGGCCAGGCGCTCGACGCTCCATGCGCGCACGTCGGCGAGCGTCGCGAGCAGATCGGCCTTGGTCCCGTGCTCGGCGAAGAACACCTTGATCAGCTGCTCGAACTCGACGACGGGGCCTGCCCCCGGGGTGGGAACCCACCCGGCCAGGGCCCGCCGCCCCTCGGCGGTGATGGTGTAGACGGTGCGGCGGCGCTGGCCCACCATCTCCGATGACGCCCGGGCCAGCCCGTGGGCGACGAGCTTCTTCGGCTCCTCGTAGAGCTTCTCACGCTCCTCACCTGGCAGGGCATCAACGACAACGAGTGGCTCACCGAGTTCCGCACCGCGATGGCCGTCGGCCGTGACCTCCCGACACCACCCCCCGAAGCCCCCAGCCCGTTCGCGCTCGCCGACCCCGATCGCGTGAGAGCCATCCTCAGCATCGCCGGCTTCACCAACATCTCCTTCCAAGGCCTTCACGAGCCGATGAGCTTCGGCCCCGACCCCGACGACGCGTTCGACTTCGTCAGCGGTCTCACCGAATGGATGCGCGAAGGCCTCGACGACGCCCGCCGTGACGCTGCCCTCGCGTCCCTGCGCACGACGATCGCCGAGCACACCACCGAGCACGGGGTCTGCTACCAGTCCGCAACCTGGATCGTCTCGGCCCGCAAGCCCTGACCGCCGGCGTCGCCCCGGCTGCGCGACGAAGGCCGCGAAGCGACGCGTTGACGGGTCGTCGTCAGGACGCCGCGCGACCGGCGAGGAGATGCGCGTGATCCGACGGTGGACAGGGCAGGGGAAGAATGTGCACGACGATATTGCGCCGGCGAGGGCGCCACTCACGCCGACCATGTGCGGCGGCTGGGCGACGACTTCCGGTCCCACGTACGGCGGGACTGGACAGCGTTCGAGTCGCTGTTGTCGACCGATCTGGTGGTGGTCAGCCATCGCACGCTCGGCTGGCCGTTGCACGACCGGGCCAGCCTCCTCGAGTCGAACCGGCTGCACACCGAGCAGGTGCCCGACGTGGCGCACGTGTTGCGCACGCTCGAGGTACGCGGCGGTGTCGCCCTGCTCATGGTCGAGACGTCTGGGCATTCGGCCGATGGCAGCCACTTCTCGTGGCCGACCTGGAGCGTGTCGCAGAGCGTCGCCGGCCTGATCATGCGCATGGAGATCTTCGATATCGAGGACGAGGCCGCGGCCCGCGCCCGCTTCGAGGAGCTCGCGAGCGCGGACCCGCGCACCCCGCACGTCGACAACCGGGCCATCGGCGTCGCTCGTCGCGGCGGGTGGCTGATGTCGAACGGGGAACCCGGGCGGCTCGTCGAGATGACCACGGACGACATCGAGATGATCGACCGTCGGCAGCTCATCTCGCTCCCGCCAATGCACGGCCAGGCCGAGATGCAGCGGGCGGCAGAAGGTTTGAACGAGTTCTTCGGTTTGCAGCAGATCGAGCCGCTCGCGGTCCGCGGTCATCGCCTCGGCCTCGCCCTTACTACCTTCACCGCGCCGAACGGCTTCCTCGGCGTCAGCCTCACGTTGTTGGAGCTGGACGAAGCCGGTCTTGCCAGCAGGTACGTGGAGTTCGACGAGACCGACCTACCGGCCGCGCTCGCAGAGCTTGAGGAACGTCACCGTCTGATCGAGGGCGACGCGTACACCGACGCCGACCGGTGCTCGCCGCGATCCAGACCACCTTCTCGCAGGGCGACTGGGAGGGCCTCAACGAGCTGACCACTCCCGACCTCGTCTCCACCGACCACCGCCCGATGGGCTACGGGACCCTCGGCCGCGAGGGAATGCTCGAGTGGCATCGAACGATGCGCGAGGTCAGCCCGGTCAACACGAACGTCTTCTCCAAGATCTACCGCTCGGGGCGTTGCAGCCTCGCCAGCGGCCGGAACACCGGCCACACCGCGGACGATGGGGAGTGGGAGTGGTCGTACGTCCTCGTCGGCGACCACGCCGCCGACGGCAGGCTGCGCCGCCTGCACCTGTTCCCCGACGACCAGTGGGCCGAGGCGCGCACCCTGTTCGACGAGTGGTCGCGCCAGCCGATAGCGGAAACCTGAGGGCCCTCATGTTATGGGGCATGGCGATTCGACTTCGGCGTAGCCGGAGCTGACCGCCTCGCTTCCTCGGATCGCTCACCTCAGGTGAGGGTGGCAAGGGCGTAGTCGCAGAGCTCGTCGACGGTCATGTTCTCGCCGCGTTGTCGGGCGGTGGTGAGGTCGCCGGGGTGGGCGTCGACGGCGGTTTGGGCAAGGCTGCGGCAGGCGTTCGCGATGGGGTAGCCGGCGATGCCGAGCAGGTCGGCGTGGGTTGCGGCGGCGGCGAGGAGCACAGCGGCGGT
>VFJJ01000174.1 GCA_009886115.1 Actinomycetota bacterium | reverse complement strand
GAGTACCGCGCCCGCCGGGGAGCCCGGTAGCGCAGCGTCCCGTTCCGCAACTGTCAGCGTGGGGGGCCGTATCCGGCCCGCCACGCTGACAGTTGGCGGGAGGTCGGCGGTCTCAGCGGAGGTGCACCACATCTCCGGCGGTCACCGTCACCGTGGGGCCGTTCGGAGCGAGCTCCACGACGAGCCTCCCGTCGCTGCCCACGGCCACCGCCGTGCCTTCGACAGGCTCCCGCCCGGCCAGCTCGACCCGGACCCGACGCCCGATGGTCACGCAGGCGTCCCGATAGTTGGCCAACAGCTCCACCGGGCCGCCGAGCAGCCCGAGCAGCGCGATCCGGGCCTCCAGGCGGAAGAGCCAGGCCACCAAGAGCCGCTCGCGTGTCGACGGTCGACCTTCGAGCTCATCGAGCGCCACCGCCAGGCTGCGCACCTCAGGCGCCACCCCGGCGCCGGCCAGGTTGAGACCCATCCCGAGAACCACGGCTCCGGCCGCATCGGTCTCGGCGAGCAGTCCGGCAAGCTTGCGCTCGGACCCACCGGGCCCGGACCCACCGGACCCACCGAACCCACCGAACCCAGCGGACCCAGCGGGTCCGTCGCTCCCCCACACGACATCGTTGGGCCACTTGAGGCCAGGGCGCACCCCGGTCTCGGCCGCCACTGCCTCGCAGGCGGCCAAGCCGCCGGCGATCGTGAGGAGCGGAACCACGTCGGGCGGCAGCGCCGGGCGGAGCAGTACCGACACGAGCAGGGCCGAGCCCGAAGGGGCCAGCCACGAGCGATCGCGCCTGCCACGTCCCGCGCTCTGGTGATCGGCGACGGCCACGACCCCCTCGGGCGCTCCAAGCCGGGCCTCGTCGAGCAGCCACCGGTTGGTCGAGTCGATCTCGCCGAACCAGCGCACATCGTGGAATCGGGTCCCGTCGAGGCGTTGGTTCAGGTCGCTCGTGTCCATCCCCCGTAGGATACGGAGCCCGTTCCGTCGGCATCCGCCCCGAGACCACCGGTCCCGGGCGCTCCAGCACCATCGGGGGAGACACCGGCATGTTGCCGAGCAAGATCCTGGTCGCGAACCGCGGAGAGATCGCGGTTCGTGTCATGCGCACCTGCAAGGAGCTCGGCATCGGGACGGTCGCCGTCTACTCCGATGTCGACCGCGAGGCGTACCACGTGCGCTACGCCGACGAGGCCTACGCGATCGGCGGCGAGAAGCCGGCCGACAGCTACCTCAACACGCCGCGGATCCTCGAGGTGATCGAACGGTCGGGCGCCCAGGCCGTGCATCCGGGCTACGGCTTCTTCTCCGAGAACGCCGAATTCGCCCAGGCCATCATCGACCTGCCCGGGGTGGCCTGGATCGGTCCGCCGCCATCGGCCATCACGATCATGGGCGACAAGATCTCGTCGCGCCTCGCCGCCGACGAGGCAGGCGTCCTCGGCGTGCCCGGCATCAACGACTCGATCACCGACCCCGCCGTCATCGCCGCCTTCGCCGCCACCCACGGATACCCCGTCGCCATCAAGGCCGCGTACGGCGGTGGCGGACGCGGGATGAAGGTCGTGTTCTCGGCCGACGAGCTCGAACCGGCGATGGCCGCAGCGCAGCGCGAGGCCCAGAACTACTTCGGCCGTCCCGAGATCTACGTCGAGCGGTACCTGGCCCGGCCCCGCCACATCGAGATCCAGGTGTTCTGCGACTCGCATGGCAACGCCGTGTGGCTCGGCGAGCGCGACTGCTCGACCCAGCGCCGCCACCAGAAGCTCATCGAGGAATCCCCCGCCGCCGGCATCACCGAGGAGACCCGCCAGGCCATGGGCGAGGCGGCGGTCAAGGCCGCGCTCGGCTGCGGGTACGTCAACGCCGGCACCGTCGAGATGCTCTACGAGAACGGCGAGTTCTTCTTCCTGGAGATGAACACCCGCCTGCAGGTCGAGCACTGCGTCACCGAGATGTGCGTGGGCATCGACCTCGTGGCCGAGCAGATCCGCGTGGCCATGGGCGAGCCGTTGTCGTTCACCCAGGACTCGATCGTGCGGCGCGGCCACGCCATCCAGTGCCGAATCAACGCCGAGGACCCGGCCCGGAAGTTCGCCCCCACACCGGGCACGCTCACGCGCTATCGGGCTCCGTCGGGGTACGGCGTGCGCGTCGACGGTGGCTACGAGGCCGGCGACACCATCTCGCAGTACTACGACAACCTCATCGCCAAGCTCGTCGTCTGGGGCGCGACCCGTGAAGAAGCGCGCCTGCGCATGATCCGGGCCTTGGCGGAGTACGAGATCGAGGGCGTGCACACCACGATCCCGGCGCACAACCTGGTGCTGGCGACGCCCGACTTCATCGCGTCGACGCACTCCACCCGCTGGGTCGAGGACGAGATCGGCTACGACGCGTTCGCCGTTCCTTCGGCTGCCCCGCCCTTGAGCTCACCTTCAGCCGACGGAAGCGACCCGGTCGCTCTCGTCGAGCGCACCGTGCCCGTCGAGGTCGACGGCAAGCGCTTCGCCGTGCGCGTCTGGCTCCCCGACATGCCGGTCGTCGTTGCCTCAGCCGGCGCGGGATCGGCCGGCGCGGGCACAGCCGGCGCCAAGCGGCCCCGGACCCGGGCCGGCGCGGGCGCGTCGGGCGGCGGCTCGGGCACGGTCACCGCGCCCATGCAGGGCACGATCGTGAAGGTCAACGTGGAGATCGGCGCCACGGTCGCTGTCGACGACACCCTGCTGGTGCTCGAGGCCATGAAGATGGAGAACTCCATCAAGGCCGAGATCGCCGGCGTGGTCACCGAGATCAGGGTCAAGCCCGGCGACACCGTGGGCGGCGGCGACGTCCTCATGATGGTCGAAGCCGCCGGCTGAGGACGGCCGACGGAAGCCCAGAAGGGCACCGTCGCTTTCGAGCCGTCCGTCCCTTATGTCCAATCCCGGAAATCGTGGTCGGTCAAGCCGGTCATAATTCGCATGTGCCGCGCAACGACAGAACTCCCCTCACGTGGTGGACCGGGACGATCGACCTGGCTCGTCCCGTCACCGATCTCGCCACCGGCGGAGCCGCCTGGGCGCACATCCTCGTCACCTATGACGGTGAACCACTCGGTCAGACCAAGCTCGAGGTTCCACTCGATCCGTTCCCAGGAGAGTGGTTGGCCCGCGAGCTGGCTGACCGGTTCACCGTCGAGCTCGCGAGGACGCGCTTTCGCCCGCGACGGACATCGCGCCCGTTCCCGACGAAGCCGTCCTCCACGGTCGTGGTGTGCACCCGCGACCGACCCGACTCACTCGACCGGTGCCTGCGGAGCCTCGCCCGCCTCCATCCGGCGCCCAACGGGGTGGTCGTCGTCGACAACGGCTCGAGTGAACCCGGCATCCGGCAGATCGTCGCCGAGCACGGCTTCACCTACGTTTGGGAGCCCGATCCGGGCCTCGACCGGGCCCGCAATCGAGGTCTCGCACACGTGGCGACCGAGCTGGTCCTGTACACCGACGACGACGTCGAGGTCGATTCCCGATGGCTCGGTGCGCTCATCGGGTGCTTCGACGACCCGCTCGTGATGGCGGCGACCGGCCTCGTGGCCCCGGCCGTCATGGACACCGAGGCCCGGCGACGTTTCGAACGCTACGCGGGATTCGGTCGAGGGTATGAGCGCAAGGTGGTCGACGGCACCGAGTGCAGCCCGTACGGGGCCGGAGCGATGGGCGCCGGCGCTTCGATGGCGTTTCGCTCGCAGTACCTGCGGTCGGCTGGCGGCTTCCCCGAAGAGCTCGACGCGGGGATGCCGACCGGCAGTGGCGGCGACACCTGGGCGCTCTACGACGTGCTGCGCCGGGGCTACCGCATCGCGTTCGAGCCCTCAGCGGTGGCATTCCACACCCACCGAGCGACCGAGCGGGAGCTCCGATCAGCGCTACGCGGCTACGGCAACGGACTGGGTTCGTTTCTGGCGGCGTCTCTCATTCGCCATCGCGACCCGGCAGCCCTCTTTCAGGGGGGTCGGATCATCGGGGGCTACCTCGGCGCCAAGGTCGTCCGCTCGGCCATGCTCGCTCCCGGGGCCGTCCCGCTGCCGCTCGCGCTGGCCGAAGCGCGAGGTGTCATCGACACGTTCACGGGCTTTCGCAAGGCTCGCAGGATCGTGAGCTCCCGAGCACCGGTCGAGCTCACCGCCGCCCACTTGATCCAGCTCGGAACGGTCTCCGCCTCGGCGTCTCCTCCAGTCAGACTCGACGCGGGCGTCGAGCTGCCGACGATGTCGGTTGTGATCCCGAGTCGAGCTCGCAGGGAGATCCTGCACCGGCTGCTGTGCGCGCTGGAGGCCCAGCACTATCCCGGCGGGCGTCTCGAGGTGGTCGTGAGCCTCGACGGAGATCTCGATCGTTCAGCTACGATGGTCTCGAGCCTGCCGTCACGTCATCGGCGCGAGATCGTGCTGCTCGACGCGCCTGGAGGAGACCCCTCCCAGGGCAACGGCGCAGCCGTCGCCCGCAACCGGGGCGCAGAGCAGGCCAGTGGCGATCTGATGGTGTTCCTCGACGACGATGTCGAGCCGCTCGACGACGAGCTGCTCGTGCGCCACGCCTCCCGCCATTGCGGGGCCGGCCCACGTGCGGTCGTGGGACCGTGCTACCCGGTCCTGACCGACGCCGATGACTTGTTCGCGCTGCGGATCCGCAACTGGTGGACCGATCACGCCCGCCGCCTGTCGAGCTCCGATCCCTTGTCGTTCGCAGACTTCGGTACGGGCAACGTCTCGATGTCGACCGCCGATTTCCGTCGACTCGGCGGGTTCCTCCCCATGCCGCGCCGCGAGGACTGGGAGCTCGGCTACCGCGTGATGAGGGCAGGCATCCACATCGTCGGAGAACCCGCAGCGGCCGTCCACCACCGGGCGGATGTCGACCTCCCGAACGCGTTGGAGGACCGCTACCGGGAAGGCCGTGGCGACGCGATCTTCGCCCGGGCCCATCCGGAGGCTCTGCCGTGGTTGAGCCTGGCCGGCTGGCACGACCTCACACCCGGGCACAAGCGTCTCATTCGCACGATGTTCGTCGATCCCGAGCGGCGGGTCGCCGTGCGCGATCTGGCTCGAAGGAGCCTGCCGATATTGGAGCGGACGGGCTCGCGGCGTCGCTACGGTCAGCTGCTGGCCGCCGCCCAGCTGAGCTCGTACTGGGCCGGGGTCGGGGCCGAGCTCGGCGGCGAGGACGGCTGGCTCGGCTGCCTCCGAGCATCCCGACGAGCCCGCGGGCGAGTGACGAGCCGATGCGACCTTACCGACACCCACTCCTGGCCGAGCCCGGAGCCCGGTTCGGTGGCGTCGGTTGTCATCACGGTCGGACACGACGAGATCGGACGGGCGCCGGTCCGCTGGGGTGGGGTGCCCTGGAGCAGGCAGCAGTTCCTCGAGACGGTGGCTCAACGCCTCAGCTCGGCGGCGAGCACCGCAACGGGCCGTCGGAGGCTCATCTCGTGATCGACCTCCAAGAGCT
>VFJJ01000192.1 GCA_009886115.1 Actinomycetota bacterium | reverse complement strand
CTGCTGAACGAGTCGGTCGTCGCGTCGCGCGACACGCTGCTCGACGAGATGCGCGCCGAGGCCCGCCGGGTGCTGCCGAGCGCCGGGGTGCCCGTCGACGCCATCCGCTTCCGCTACGGGCTCGATGCCCGCTACCACGGGCAGGGCAACGAGATCACGGTCTGGGTGGGTGAGGGCGACGACTGGCCGACCGACCTTCCCGAGACGACCGAGCGTTTCCAGGTGGCCTACGAACGGGTCTACGGCCTGCGCATCCCCGACATGGCAGTCGAGGTCGTCACCTGGCGGGTCACAGCCTCCGTGCCCGCACCGGAGCTCACGGTGAACGCGGCGGGTTCGCCGAACGCTGCTCACGGGGTCGACGGTGTCGGCGCCGCGACGAGTGCCGCCTCGGGTTCACGCGGGCCGACGCCCGCCGCGACGCGACCCGTCAGGTTCCAGCGGGGCTCCCCGCCGGTCGAGACACCCGTGTTCCGTCGACCGTCGCTCGCCGTGGGCGACGCGTTCGCCGGTCCGGCCTTGGTCGAAGAGCGCGAGACGACCGCGGTGATCAGGCCGGGTTGGCGGGCCGAGGTGTCGTTCGACGGGTCGATCATCGCCACCTGGGAAGGGGTGCCGGCATGACCCCCGTAACCGCTGCCACGACCGGGCTCGCCGCCGCCGGGGCCCGGGCGATCGAGAGCATCGAGCTCGAAGTGCTGTGGGGCTCGCTGATTTCCACCGTCAACGAGCAGGCGCGGGCCTTGCAGCGAGCGGCCTTCAGCCCCATCGTGCGTGAAGCCGGCGACCTCGCCAACGCGGTGTTCGACCGGCGGGGGCGCATGGTGGCCCAGGCCGTCACCGGCACGCCCGGTCACATCAACTCCCTGGCTCGCGCCGCGGCGGCCATCCTCGACGAGTACCCGCCCGAGACGCTGCGTCCCGGCGACGTGCTCATCACCAACGATCCCTACAAGACCGCCGGCCAGCTCCTCGACGTGACCGTGCTCAGCCCCGTGTGGGCCCCGGCGGGCGTCGAGCGGGCTGGAACCGGGCCAGGCGCTGTGCCGCGGGTCATCGCGTTCTTCGGCTCGACGATCCACCACACCGATGTGGGTGGGTACGGGATCGGTGCGGGGGCCCGCGACGTGTTCGAGGAGGGGATCTGGATCCCCATCTGCCGCTTGATGATCGCCGGTGAGCGCAACCCCGACGTGTGGAAGTTCATCCTTTCCAACGTTCGCGAGCCTCAGCACATGGCTGGCGATCTCCACGCGCAGATCGCTTCGGGTGAGGTGGGAGCCAAGCGCCTGCTGCGCCTGTGCGAGCACCACCGGCTGAGCGACATCGAGACCCTGAGCGACGAGATCGTGCGTCGCTCCGAGGAAGCCACGCGGGCCGCGATCAGGGCACTGCCGGCGGGACGGCACGAGGCTGCGTCGACCCTCGACCTGGCCGATGGCTCCGAGATCCGCATCCAGGTGGCCGTCACCATCGATCCCGACGCCGGCGAGATCCTCGTCGACTACGCCGGATCGTCGGGCGCCAGTCCCTTCGGGATCAACGTGGTCAAGAACTACACCCACGCCTACACCACGTTCACGATCCGTTCGGTGCTCAACCCCGAGGTGCCCAACAACTACGGGTCGCTGTTGCCCATCAAGGTCGAGGCTCCCGAGGGCTCGATCGTCAACGCCGTGTCGCCGGCTCCGTGCACGGCTCGACACGTCGTTGGCATGTTCTTGCCCATGCCCATCCTCCAGGCGCTGAGCGAGGTCGTGCCCGACAAGGTGATCGCCGAGGGTGCCGGCGCGGTGTGGACGATGCAGGTGAGCGGCACGCACGACGACGGTCGACCGTTCATCACCGCGATGTTCACCTACGCCGGTGGCGTGGGCGCCCGGGCCACCAAGCCCGGGCTGTCGGCGGTGGCGTACCCGACCGGCGTGTCGGCCGTCCCCACCGAGGTGGTGGAGGGCTCGGCGCCGATCCGCTTCCTGCGCAAGGAGTTGCGACCCGACTCGGGGGGCGCGGGGGCCCAGCCGGGAGGGCTCGGCCAGGTCATCGAGTTCACCGTCGACACTCGGCAACCGTGGGTGCTCAACGCCGTCACCTCCCGTATGAGCTTTGCCCCCTTGGGGTTGCGGGGCGGCCAGGCGGGGGCGCCCGGACGCTTCCTCGTGAACGGCGAACCGGTACGGACCCAGGCCCGGATCACCCTCCAGCCCGGCGACGTCGTGCGCCTCGAGCTGCCCGGCGGCGGCGGCTACGGGAGTGCGCGCTCATGACGCAGCACGCGACCGCCACGTTCGCCGCCCGATGGGCCGAGGCCGTCGAGGCCTTGGGGCCACGGGTGTTCCTCCGTTTCGAAGCGCCCGACGAGTCGGTGTCGGAGTGGACCTACGCCGAGTTCGATCTGCTCGTACGCCGGGTCGCGCACGGGTTGGCGGAGCGTGGGGTCGGCGCAGGCTCGGCCGTCAATCTGGTGCTCGCCAACAGCCCGGCCTTCGTGGCGCTGTGGTTGGCAACCACCCGACTCGGAGCGTTCGTCGTGCCGTCGGATCCGCAGGCCCGGGCGTCCGAGCTCCGGGGCCAGCTCGTCCGTACCGGCGCCGTCGTGGGGGTGTGCTCGACGGCTCGGGCGGCCGAGTACCACCAGGGCGCGGCCGGAATGGGCGTGAACGTCATCGAGGTCGACGAGACCGACGACACGCTCGCCCACCTCGGCGAGCATCGCCTCGCGGCCGATCACCCGTGGCCCGCCGCCACCGACAGGGCCGCGGTGATGTTCACCTCCGGAACGTCGGGCCAGCCCAAGGGCGTCGAGATCACCCAGGCCAACTACGCCTTCGCTGGCGACGTGATGGCCGCCGCGGCCGGGCTCACCATGCACGACCGGCAGATCGTGGTGCTGCCGATGTTCCACGCCAATGCGCAGTACTACTCGTTCGCGGCTGCCATCTCGGTGGGGGCCAGCGTCGCGCTCATGCACACGTTCTCGGCCTCGGGATTCCTGTCCCAGTGCGCTCGTCACGGGGCCAGCCACGCCTCGCTGTTCGCGGCGCCGATGCGGATGATCCTGGCCCGCGGAGCGACGCCCGTCCCCGGGCTCGCGTTGCGCCACTGCTGGTACGCCCAGAACGTGACGGCCGAGCAGTACCAGAGGCTGGCCGGGTTGCTGGGCTGCCAGCCCCGGCAGCTCTACGGCATGACCGAGACCATCCCGGCCGTGCTGACCAACCGTTCCGTCGGTCCGGTCCCGCAGTCGATGGGCCGCGTGACCCTGGGCTGCCGTGTCGAGGTGCACCGGGCCGACGGGTCGCGCTGCGACACGGGCGAGACGGGCGAGGTGGTCGTGGCCGGAGCCTCCGGAGTCTCGCTGTTCGCCGGATACCTCGAGGCGCCCGAGATCACCGCAGCGTCGTACGACGGAGACTGGTTCCTCACCGGCGATCGGGCCCACGTCGATGAGCGTGGCGACTTCTTCTTCGACGGGCGCCGCAGCGACGTGCTCAAGGTGGCCGGTGAGAACGTGTCGGTGGTGGAGGTCGAAGCGGTGCTGGCCGAGCACCCGTCCGTGCTCGAAGCCGCCGTCGTGGGCGAGCCCGACCCGATCCGAGACGAGGTTCCGATCGCGTTCGTCGTCGCCGTGCCGGGCCGTGGTGGCCCGGGAAGCGCCGGCGTCACCGGGCCGGTGCCGATCGACATCGACGAGCTGCACGCCTGGTGTGCCGAGCGTCTGGCGCCGTCGAAGCGACCCCGGCGCATCACCGTCGTCGACGAGCTGCCCCGTACCAGCGTTGGCAAGATCCGCAAGTTCATGCTCCAGGGCACGCCCTCGACCGCAGGCGCAGGAGGCCCGTCCTCATGACCACGACCCACTCCCGCGGCATCGCCTCGGAATCCCGTGCCGGGGCACAGCCCGTCAGTCCCACCGCATCGGGTTCGGGCTCGGTGCTCACACCCGAGCTGCTCGCCGCGTGCGACGACTCGATCGACTCCTACGCCACCGCCAAGACGCTGCCGGCGGTCATGTACACCAGCGACGAGTTCCTCGCCTTCGAGGACGAGGCGCTGTTCGCCCACGAGTGGCTCTGCGTCGGACGGGCGTCGCGCATCCCGAATCCGGGCGACTGGTTCTGCGTCGACCTGGCCGGCGAGCCGCTCATCGTGGCCCGGGGCAAGGACTGCGTGGTTCGCGTGTTCTCGGCCGTGTGCCAGCACCGGGGCATGACGGTCTGCGAAGGCGCGGGGAGCTCGACCACCTTCACCTGCCCCTACCACCACTGGATCTACGGGCTCGACGGCCGGCTGCTCGGCGCCCCGGCCATGGAGCGCACGGCCGGCTTCGTGAAGGCCGAGTGGGGTCTCCCCAACCTCAAGGTCGAGATCTGGCAGGGTTTCGTGTTCGCCAACCTCGATCCCGATGCGGCGCCGCTCGGGCCCACGCTCGGGCGCATCGAGGGGTACCTGGCCAACTGGGACCTCGAGAACACCGTCGCCCTTCCCAGCTTCACGCTCTACGATCTGCCGTGGAACTGGAAGGTGATGTTCGAGAACTTCAACGACGGCTACCACGCCAACAAGCTGCACCAGGTCATCCAGGACTTCTGCCCGTCGGAGATGGCGGTCTTCCCCGAGCCGTGGGACGACGCGTCGAACGTCGTGTTCCGCCACAACGGGTTCACCCACATCGACGGCGGCTTCAACGCCACCCACAAGGCGCTGTTCCCCATCTTCCCCAAGCTCACCGACGAGGAGCGTTGGCGGGCCACGTTCGCTCTCGTGCCGCCGACGCTGTGCTTGGGCCTGGCGCCCGATCAGGCGTTCTACTTCCTTGTGCGGCCCAAGACCGCCAACACGATCGATGTCGAGATCGGCTACCTGGTCACCCAGGAGACCGTCGAGCATCCGATGTTCGAGCACCTGCTGCGGGCCAGTGACGCCGGTGTGCAGGTGTTCGTGATGCAAGATCAAGATGCCACGACCAAGGTGCAGCGGGGGTTGCACTCCCGGTTCGCGGCCCGGGGACGGTATTCCTGGCAGGAGGAGAGCCACGTGCAGTTCAACCGCTGGTTGGTGCAGCGCTACAAGCGACACTGGCCCGGGGTATGACCGCGGTGGCGGTGACGACGTGGCGGGAGCAGATGTCATCCTGGCGAAACGGACGGGTGAAGCAGCGACCACGATCGTTGGCCACGATGAAGCGCCGATCGGTACGGCGTGTTGACGGATCGGACGAAGTGTGGTTCTCTACCCAAAACTAGAACGTGTTCTAGTTTCGGGTACGGGACCGAGGTACACCGAGGGTGCGCTCGCCTCCTCGGAACGCAAGCCTGGCGACAGGCGAAGGGGGATACACCGATGAGACACACCAAGGCAAGGGCCGTCTTCGGGCTGCTCGCGGCGATGAGCCTGCTCGTCGCCGCATGTGGCGACGACGACGACGATGCAGCACCGGCCGTCGACGGCACCACGACGGCGGCCTCGGCGGCTCCGGTCGAGGAGACGACGACCGCTGCCGCACCCGTCGAGACGACGGCGGCTCCGGACACGACGGCGGCGCCGGCCGAGGCGGAGCTCGCGCTCGACACGAACGGTGACGGCAAGGTCGTCATCGGCATCGCCGCCGCGGGCCCGGCCGACGACGGCGCGTACTACGAAGCCGTCGTGACCGCAGCTCAGGAGCTGTCGGCCGAGAACGGGTTCGAGGAGCCGATCGTGGCCGACAACATCCAGGCCGCCGACGCGGCGACGCTGATCGGCGACCTCGCCGAGCAGGGCGTCGACGTGATCATCGTGGGGGCTTCTGAGATCGCCGAACCGCTCCCCGAGCTGGTGGTCGAGTACCCGGAGATCTTCTGGTACTGCAACTGCGGGGCCGGGTTCCCTGAGACGCCGGGTCTGTCGCAGAGCGTCGACGACGGCGGCGAGATCGGCTACGCAGCGGGCTACGCCACGGGCCTCAAGCTCCAGGAGACCGGCGGCGACAGTGTCGTGATGATCGGCTGCTGCGAGCTGGGCTTCGAGAAGCAGGCTCAGCTGGCCTTCGAGTTCGGCCTCACCTCGGTCGACCCTGAGTTCACGCTCACCTACGTGCCCTCGGGCGACTTCGAGTTCGACTTCGACAACACCGCCAACGCCACGGCGGCCCTCGAGACCGCGATCGCCGAGGGCGCCGACGCCGTGTACCCGTACCTGGGTGGGGCCCACCGCCCGGTCGTGGAAGCGGCCGAGGAAGCCGGGCTCATCACGATGAGCGCCGGCTCGTCGACCGTGTGCGACGACGGTGAGGAGCTCGCCTACGACATCGCCGTGCGCTTCGACGGCGGCGACTACGTGCGGTCCGTCATCGGTGAGATCATTGCCGGCACCTTCGTCGAGGGCGACACCAAGGCCTTCAAGGTTGGCGTCGACCCGGAGCCCGGCGCCCAGATCTGCGACGCCACCGACGAGCAGCAGGCTGCGATGGACGACATCTACGAGCGCATCGCCGCTGGCGAGTTCGCCGAGGACTTCGGCGCCATCGCCGGCGAGGCCTTCGGGGGCGGGTGACCGTCACTGACGTCATCGTCCACCAAGCCTGAGATCCATCAGTCCCTGTGACCGACGACCTCGGCTCGATCGCCGGTGAGGCTGGGCATCATCCCCCAGCTCCACCGGCGGTCGAGCTTCTCGGCATCACCAAGCACTTCGGCTCGGTCGCGGCGTGCGACGCCGTCGACCTCAGCCTTCGACGCGGCCGCGTGCACGGCGTCCTCGGCGAGAACGGGGCCGGTAAGTCGACGCTCATGAAGGTGCTCATCGGCCTCGTGCTGCCCGACGCCGGCCAGATCCGCATCGACGGCGAGATCGTCCACATCGACGATCCGGTTTCCGCGGCCGCACACGGCATCGCCATGGTGCACCAGCACTTCAGCCTGGTCGAGCACCTCACGGTGTGGGAGAACGTGGCCCTGGGCGATGTGGGACGGCTCGTCCCCAAGCAGGTCCGTGAACGCGTCGCCGGCATCAGCGAGCAGTACGGCCTCGAGATCGACCCCGAAGCCAAGGTGAGCGACCTGCCGGCGGGCATGCGCCAGCGGGTCGAGATCATCAAATGCCTGCGGCGCGATCCGCAGATCCTGGTGTTCGACGAGCCCACCTCGGTGCTGTCGCCGGCTGAGTCGCACATCCTCTTCGAGACGCTTCGACGGGTCGTCGAGGTGGAGGGCAAGGTCGTGGCGCTGGTGAGCCACAAGCTGGCTGAGATCATGCATGCCACCGACGAGATCACCATCATGCGTCAGGGTCGCGTCGTCGAGCGCCTGGCCACGGTCGACGCCACCGAGGCCGGGCTGGCTCGGGCCATGGTCGGGCGGTCGGTGTCGCTGCGCTCCGAACGAGCGGCGTTCGGCCTGGTCGCGGCGAGCGACGGGACGACAGGTACGGCGGCATTGACGCCTCCAGGTGACCCGAGCGAGGCCGGAACGGAACGCCGCGACGAGGTCTCGCCCGAGCCCGTCCGCACGGTCAGTGGCAATCCCCCCTTGGAGCTGCGGAACGTGAGAGTCGTCGCCCGCGACGGCCAGACATTGCTCGACGACCTCTCGATCGTCGTGGGTGCGGGCGAGATCGTTGGCGTCGCCGGGGTCGAGGGCAACGGTCAACGGGCCCTGGGCGATGTGCTGTCGAGCCTCCTGCG
>VFJJ01000103.1 GCA_009886115.1 Actinomycetota bacterium | reverse complement strand
TGACGCCCCAACACGTCACGTCGTGACGACGGTCCTGTACCGGCTGAGGAGCCGACCTCAGGAGCGGATGGCCGACCGTCGTGCTGCTCACGGTGCTCGTGATACCGGGCGCAGCCACCCAGCGCCAGGTTCGGCTGGCATCCCTCGTATCGGAGGGGTGGCGCCCTCGCCAGATGGTTGTCACCCGCGGATGCTCGTGGTGCGTCGGTAGCAGTGGGTGACGAACGCCCGCAATCGACCGACCGGGGAATCCATCGACGAGGGAGCGATCATGATGCAGCAGAGAAGGATGACGACGGCGGCTCTGGCCCTGGCCCTGGTGCTGGTGACCGGGGCGGCTGCCTGTGGTGACGACGATGACGACAGCGCTGCGGATACGGCGAGCGACAACCGGCTCGACATCGTGGCCGCGGACTACTCGTTCGCGCTCTCGGGCGAGGTGCATGAGGGTCCCATGCGCATCGACTTCCAGAACGCCGGCGCCGAGTTCCACGTCCCTGCGCTGTTCCCGATCGCTGCAGGCGTCACCGAGCAACAGCTCATCGCGGCCTTCGAGTCGGAGGACGAGTCGGCCGCAGGTCCCCTCCTTGCCGGGGACCCCGAGGCCTTCCGCGGCATGCCACCGTTCATCGACGCTGCCAGCTCGGCGTCGGTCGTCACCAATAGCATCACCGCCGGCGACTACGCGCTCGTCTGCTTCGTCGGCACGGCCGACGGTCAGCCGCACTTCTCGCTCGGGATGGTCACCACGTTCACGGTGGGGGCGGCACCCGATGGCGCTGCGGCCGAGGCGCTCCCCGATGCCGACGGCGAGATCGTCATCAACGACGGCTCCTACACCGTGCCCGACAACATCGGCGACGGTGGCTCGTTCCTCGTGAGGAACGTGTCGGGTCAGCCGCACGAGATCACCATCGGTCGGCTGCATGAGGGGGCGACGTTCGCCGACGCCGAGGGCTGGATCAACCAGTACTTCGCCGCATCGTTCGGGGAGGGCGAGTTCCCGGCCGGTGAGTGGCCCGCCGACATCGTCGGTGGCCTGCTCGACACCGTCGGCGCAGACGACCAGGCACTGATCGTCCTCCCGAAGCTCTCGAAGGGGAGCTACATCGTCGTCTCCGAATCGGAGGATGACGGCGTCGCACTGTTCCGAACGGACTTCACGGTCGACTGAGGTCGCGCAACCTGGCACGGAGGAGGCGTCGCACCTGTCAGCGTCACGGTCCGGATACGGCCCGTGACGCTGACAGCTCGTTTGGGGGTTGGGTCACCAGGCGGGATCGCCGCCGTCGGCCCAGAGGCGGCGCAGCACACGGGGGCTCAGCTCGTCCTTGTTCACGTAGGCCTTGGCGCCGCTCGTTCGTGCGCCCGCCGGGAGCTCGTCGAGCCGGTAGGTCGAGACGAGCACCACCATCGTGGCCGGGTCGACCGCGGTGATCCGGCGGGTCGCCTCGATGCCGTCGATGCCGCCCATGTTGATGTCCATGAGGACGAGATCGGGTCGGAGATCGCCGTGAAGCGCGACCGCCTCTTCACCCGACTCCGCTTCGGCGATCAGCGTGAACCCGGCGACCCGGGCGATCACGGCCCGTGCCGCCGCGCGAAACGGCGCCTGGTCGTCGACGATCAGCACGTCGACAGGTCGTTCGGTATCGGGGATCTCGCTCATGGCGGGCTCGGTCCGCAGTGATCGATGGTCGGGACCCGTCCATCGTCACACACGGCCCGGCGTCCGAGAACCATGCCGTCACGACCCCGGCCGGGGGTGCTGGCCACCCCCGTCGGCCAGGAAGACCAGCACGGCCTTGACCCGCCGGTTCACGTCGGGCTCCTCGCTGAGCCCCAGCTTGGAGAAGATCGAGTTGATGTGCTTCTCCACCGCCCGATCCGACAGGTGCAGCGCAGCGGCGATCGCAGCGTTGCTCTTGCCCTGGGCCATCTCGCCCATGATCTCGCGCTCGCGCACCGTGAGGAACGCGATGGGGGAGCGCTTGGCCCGGGCCCGGGCCGCGACGAGCTCCTCGACCACCTTGGGGTCGACGACCGAGCCGCCCGCGGCGACCGTGCGGATGGCCGAAGCGAGCTCGGCGACGTCGGACACCCGATCCTTGAGCAGGTACGCCCGTCGATCGGAGCCGTCGTCGAGCAGCGCCAGCGCGTAGCCGGCACTGGCGTATTGGCTGAGCACCACCACTCCCACCGTCGGATGGCTGGTGCGTAGGGCGTTCGCGGCGCGTACGCCTTCGTCGGTCCCGGTGGGAGGCATGCGGATGTCGGTGACGACCACGTCGGGCCTCTCGGTCTCGACCGCCGCGAGCAGGCTGTCGAGGTCGCTGGCCGCGGCCACGACCTCGATGTCGTCGAGCCGGGCGAGCAGGCGCACGACGCCCTCGCGCACCAGGTAGTTGTCATCGGCCACCACCACCCTGATCGCCACCACCTGCATCGTACGGACCGCAGGGACGTCCGACGAGCACCGGCGCCCGCGACGAGCATGGTGGACAACGGCGAGCACGGGATCAGCGAGTCGTCGGCGGTCCCCAACGATCGAGCATCGATCGCCGGGCCGACGATCGCCGGTTCGATCCGGGGATGAGCCTGACCGCTCCGGAACCCGGCGACGCGGTCGCCTCTCCCGACTCCGACGGGTTGCCGATGGCCGACAACGAGTGGCAGGAACGCGCGATCCTGATCCTCAAGACGGGGCTTCGCGCCTTCCTGGCCGACCGCCCCGATGTGCACGTCACGGGCGATCTCTTCTGGTACCCCGTCGAGGGCCATCCCGAGATCTGTGCCGCTCCCGCCGTGTTCGTCATCGGGCGGCGAGCTGCTCACCCCCGATCCCACCGAACTCGTGGCTCTGCGCCGCGCCGCTGCGCCGCTGCGAAGTCGGTGACCGTGATCGGATCAGTGCCTGAGTCGCCGGCTCCCGCACGACTCGGCGGCGCTACCGGTCGAGCAGCGTTGCGTGGGAGTCGAGCACCTGCCGGACGTCGTCGAGGCCGGCGCTGGGGAGGCCCAGGATGGTGCGCTCGACGCCGAGGGCCTGCCAGCTGTCGAGCAACGCGCGATCCGGGAGGCCGCCGCAGGCCGTGATGCGGACGGTCGCCGGGTCGCGTCCGGCTGCCTCGGCCGTCTGGCGCAGCTCGGCCAGCGTCGCCGCGAAGTCGGGGCTGAGGAAGGGGATGGGCATCCACCCGTCGCACCACTCGACGACATGGGCGAACGAACGGGGCCCGGGCTTGGAGCCGAGGTAGACCGGGGGATGCGGACGGTCGGGTCGCGGCACGGGTTTGGGCCACTGCCAGACCCGCTCGAAGCTCACGAACTCGCCGGCGAAGCTCGCTTCCTCGCGGGTCCAGAGCTCCTTCATGGCCAGCACGTGCTCGCGCAACCGTTCGCGTCGGGACGCGAACACCACCCCGTGGTCGGCTGCCTCCTCGCGGTTCCAGCCGTAGCCCACGCCGAGCACGACGCGACCGTCCGACATGATGTCGAGCGACGCAACGGCCTTGGCGGTGACGATCGGATCACGCTGGGCCAGGAGCGCCACGCTCGTCCCGAGCTTGATGCGAGACGTGCGCGCGCCCGCTGCGGCCATCACGACGAAGGGGTCGTGGATGCGGCGGTACTCCTCGGGGAGATCACCGCCGATCGGATACGGCGACACGCGACTCGCTGGGATGTGCGTGTGCTCGGGCATGAACAGCGACTCGAACCCGCGCGCCTCGGCCTCGACGGCCACGTCGTCGAAGCGCGCCGAGAGGTCGGTGGGGAAGATGACGAGGCCGAGATCCATGATGCGCCCCTTGGCTCTCAGCCGTCCCAGCACGTCGTGTCGACGCCGCGCGAGCGGAACACGTCGATCACCGACTCGGGGTTCATGGCGCCGGGTGGCCAGTGGTAGTCCCACATCCGAACCTCGGCCACGCTGGCGACGAACTCCTTCATCACCGGCAGCGTGACCCGGATGCCCCGGCGGCTCACCTGGCGCTCGTAGCGATCGGCGTGCTCGTGATCGAGCACGAAGTTCATGGCGTCGCACATGGAGCCCATCGTGTCGTTGTTCCAGTCCCACGGGCTGGCCGAGATGTGCACCATCACGCCCTCGGGGCGCACGCTCTCGAGCACGAAGTTCTTCGACACCAAGGTGATCGGGGCGAGACAGCACGCGCACCACGACTCGAGGCGCAGTTCCTTGTCTCGGAAGGGCGGCATGTTCGAGACCGCCACAGCTTCCGACGCGCAGCCGATGTAGCTGTGGAACCGGTCGTCGATGTAGCACTCGACCTGGGACGGGAACGACGAGAACGGGGGGATCTTCAACAGGTCGCAGTTCTGGGCGTCGGCGTTGACCACGACGGTGATCCCGAGCTGGAGCTGCTTGTAGGCCTGGACGATCCGTCGCCGGTCGAGCCCGATGGCCTCGTGCACGTTGCGGAAGTTGGGCCCGCGGCCGTGCTCGCACCAGTACTCGAACACGAACTGTCGCAGGGCCAGCGCATCGTCGGTGTAGTCGAAGGGGGGAACGTTCTGAGCCATGGAGGCGCACGCTATCGACTCGACTCGGCTGCCGCTTCGACCGGCCCCTGGCGCTCGACGTCCAGCAACAGCGGCGGGAGGCTGCCCACGGCGAGCACGAGCAGTGGGCCGTCGGTGTGGCGACGCCACCGTGCCAGGCGCGTCGTGGTGCCGGGTCGGGGACTCCGTCCATGGGCCGAGCTTTCCAGCGGCGGCCGACCACGCCGCGCATGCCGCGTCTCGCGCATGCCGCGGGCGACGCGGACCGGTCGCGTACCCTGCGGTCGTGCGAACCCGTGTGTGCGACCTGTTCGGCATCGATCTTCCGATCTTCGCGTTCAGCCACTGCCGCGACGTCGTGGCCGAGGTGAGCAGGGCGGGGGGTTTCGGGGTGCTCGGCGTGACGGCGCTCACGCCCGAGCAGCTCGAGGTGGAGCTGGCCTGGATCGAGGAGCGCGTCGGCGACAAGCCCTACGGCGTCGACGTGCTGGTGCCCGCGAAGTTCGTCGGCCGCGATCGCGGCGGGCTCGACGGGGCCGAGATCCGCGACCTGATCCCCGATGCCCATCGGGAGTTCGTGCGTTCGCTCATGAGCAAGTACGGGGTGCCGCCGCTGCCTGCGGACGATGGCCCCGCTGGCGGTGGACGCGCGGGCGCGGTCCGAGGCTGGAACCTGGCCTACGAGACGGTCGCTCCGTTGCTCGACGTGGCCCTGGCGCACCGGGTCTCCGTCGTCGCCAACGCGCTCGGCCCGCCTCCCCCCGAGCTGGTCGAGCGGGCCCACAGCCAGGGCGTGCTCGTCGCGGCCCTCGCCGGTACTCCGGTCCATGCCTTGCGCCACAAGGCGATGGGCGTCGATCTGATCGTGGCCCAAGGCGGCGAGGCTGGCGGGCACACCGGCGAGGTCGCCACGATGGTGCTCGTCCCCGAGGTGGTCGACGCCGTGGCGCCGCTGCCGGTGCTGGCGGCGGGCGGGATCGCAACGGGCCGCCAGATCGCCGCGGCGTTGGCGCTCGGTGCCGAGGGCGTGTGGTGCGGCTCGGTGTGGCTCACGACCGAGGAGGCCGAGACCCATCCGGTCGTGAAGGAGAAGTTCCTCGCGGCGGGATCGTCCGACACGGTGCGGTCGCGGGCCAAGACCGGCAAGCCTGCCCGCCAACTCCGCAGTGCCTGGACCGACGAGTGGGCCGACCCGGCGAACCCCGATCCGCTGCCGATGCCGTTGCAGCCCATGCTCGTGGGTCAGGCCGAGCAGCGCATCGCCCGTGCGGCGCACGTCAATCCGGGCGCCCGGGCCCTCGTCAACTACTTCGTGGGTCAGGTCGTCGGGCAGATGAACGACGTGAAGCCCGTGCGCCAGGTGATCGTCGACATGGTCGACGAGTATCTCGCCGCCGCCGACCGGCTCTCGGCGACGCTCGACGGCTGAGGTCGAGGGCTCTCGGCTCGAGGCGGGTTGCGACCGTGCTCCGGCGGGGGCGGTGGCTTCTCGGCAGGTGCCCGTCCGCTCCCGTGCACCTGACAGCGATGTCAGTTAGCTTGTCGGCAGATAGCAGATCACACCGATTCAGGGGGTGTCACCATGGACCGTCCCGACAGAGAGCCCGACACGACACGGCGCCGTTGGCTGACAGCGGGGGCGGTGATGCTCTCGCTCGCCCTCGTTGCCACTGCTTGTGGTGACGACGACGATGACGCGGCGGCACCCGTCACCGCTGCGACCTCTGCCGCGGCCACGACCACCGCGGCCACGGCCGCCGCCGCGACCACGACGGCAGCCTCGGGCACCGGCACGACGGCCGCCGGCGAAGAGCCGACGACGACCGAGGCCACCGAGCCCACACCGGCGACGTTCCCGTCCGCAGCCCAGTTCGCCGACCTCGAGCGCCTCGAGCCCCCGGCGACCTGTCCCGAGATCCCCGGGGTGAGCGACGACACCATCAAGGTCGGGATGATCGTGCCCCAATCGGGTCTGCGGGCGACGTCGTTCGCCACGTCCGAGATCGGGGTGCGGGCTCGCATCGACAAGGCCAACGAGGAGGGCGAGCTCGGCGGCCGAACGATCGAGCTGGTCGCAGTCGATGACGCGTCGGACGCGGCCCGCAACTCCGAGGTGGCCCGCACGCTGGTCGAGGGCGAGGACGTGTACGGGATCATCGAGATCTCCGACCAGTCCGACGGGTCGGCCGACTACCTGAACGAGAACCAGATCCCCGTCGCCGGCTGGCACGTGGGCCGTCCCCACTGGGGCCAGCAGAACAACTTCTTCGCCCTCCGTCTGCCCGGTGCGGCCGAGCCCGAGGTGAATCACACCACCCGGACAGGCGAGGTTCTGACGGAGCTCGGGGCCACCAAGGTGGCGACGGTCGGCGGCGGCAACCAGTCGTCAGCGTCGTTCGTCGGCCGTGAGAACAAGTCGATCGAAGCTGCCGGGCTCGAGGTGGTGTACACCTCGACCGAGATCCAGCCCGGCCAGACCGAGTTCACGGCGATCGTCGACCGGATCAAGGACTCGGGGGCCGACGGCTTGTTGACCGGTGTCGACTTCCTCCAGAACACGGCGCTGGTGAAGCAGCTTTCCGACGCCGGGGTGGAGCTCAATGCCGTGCTGTTCCCGGGCGGTTACGACCCGCGAGTGCTGGCGATCGAGGGCATCGAGGGTGCGTCGTTCGGCCTGGAGTTCTACCCGTTCGAGGCCACGCCGACGCCGCCGGCGTTCACCGAGTTCGACACGTGGATGC
Source organism: Actinomycetota bacterium (assembly GCA_009886115.1). Classification (GTDB taxonomy): domain Bacteria; phylum Actinomycetota; class Acidimicrobiia; order IMCC26256; family VFJJ01; genus VFJJ01. The sequence goes on along the minus strand of VFJJ01000103.1, from coordinate 46,376 downwards.
CCGAGGACGGGACCCGCAACCAGGTGAACTACATCGGCTGGCTGTCGGCCGAGATGTTCATCCAGGGCATCAAGGAAGCCGGCGTGGAGTGCCCGACCCGGGAGGCGTTCATCAACAACCTGCGCCTCATCGAGGACTACACGGCCAACGGGGCCTTCGACCCCATCGACCTCATCTCCACGTTCGGCGCTCCGTTCCCGTGCACCTATTACGTCCGGGTCGAGGAGGGAAAGTTCGTCCCGCTCTTCGAAGGCAAGGCCAAGTGCGGAGAACCGCTCGTCATCGAGTGATCGAGATCGGGTAGCTCGTCCGGGAGGGGACGGCGCGGCGTCGGGCCGTCCCCTCCCACTCCTCGTGCTGGAGGTATCGCAATGTGGCCGTACGTCATCGGCGGGCTGGTGCTCGCTGGCGTCTACTCGATCGCCACGCTGGGCCTGATCCTCACCTACACGTCGTCGCGCGTGTTCAACTTCGCGCACGGTGCAATCGCCTTCTTCCTGGCGATCTTCTTCCACTGGCTGGCTGTCGACCACGGCTGGAACCCCAAGCTGGCCGGCGCGTTCGTGGTGCTCGTGTGCGCGCCGCTGTTCGGCCTGTTCTTGTGGTGGGCGCTGTTCCGGCGGCTGACCCACGCCACATCGACGATCCGACTCGTGTCGACCATCGGCCTGTGGGTGGCCTTGCCCGCGATCGGCCGCATCCTCTTCGTCGGGCGTGAGGAGATCTTCGACCGGACGGGCGTCGGGCCCACGCCGGCCGCCAGCTGGATCAGGGTCGCCGGCACCGTGATCGACTCCGACGAGTTCCTCGTGCTGCTCGTGTCGGTGGTCGTCGCGGTGTCGATGACGGTCGTCTTGCGGTACACGCCCTACGGGCTCCAGGTGCGGGCGACGGTCGACTCGCCCCGCCAAGCCGGCATCAGCGGAATCAACACCAACATCGTCTCGGCCGGATCGTGGATGATCGGCACGACCCTCGCCGGAGCGGCGGGCGTTCTCCTGGCGCCTCTGAAGGGCTATCAGGAGCTCAACTTCACGCCCCTGGTCCTGGCGATGTTCGCCGCTGCGGTGATCGCCCGGTTCCACAGCCTCGTGATGGGTGTCGTCGGCTGCGTGCTCATCGGCATGACGCAGAGCTTCATCCCGTCGAAGTGGGTGCGCGACGACTTCCTGTACCGGATCCTGCCCGACCAGAGCCAGGACGTGTTGATCTCCAAGCTCCCCGACAGTGTGCCGTTCATCCTGCTGCTCATCTTCTTGCTCTGCTACCGGGGCCTCGACCGCGAGCGCTTTGCGGTCGACACGCGCGCGGTCGCGTCCGAGGCGCCGCCGCCGACGGCGCGCGACAGCGACGGCTGGTTGCGGCTGCGCACTCCCGCCATCCTCATCCTGATCGTGTTGCTCGCTCCGGTGCCGTTGGCCGGCCGTTGGGAGGCCATCATCGCCAAGGGCCTGGCCGTCGGGATCGCCTTCTTGTCGTACACGATCGTGGCCGGCGAGGGCGGCATGGTGTCGCTGTGCCAGGTGGCCTTCGCCGGTGTCGGAGGAGCCATGACCGCGCAGCTCGCCACCAACGACAGCTGGACGTGGCTCCCGAAGGTGAACGGGTTGCTGGCGATCTTCCTCGCCGCCCTCATCGTCGTGCCGTTCGGTCTGCTCGTCGCCTTACCCAGCTTGCGTCTCGGGGAGCTGTATCTGGCGATGGCCACGCTGGCCTTCGCCGTGCTCACGCAGAACCTGTTCTTCCAGTCGGCGTCGATCAACAATTTCGACGGCGGCGTGAAGGTGCCCCGCCCCGAGGTCTTCGGCATCGACTTCGAGGGCGACACGCCCTTCTACTACCTGCTGGTCGTGCTGTTCGTGCTCGCAGCGATCCTGGTGATGAACGTCAAGCGCTCGACCACCGGGCTCAACCTGGCGGCGACGCGATCGTCGGAGATCGCCACGGCGACCCTCGGCATCAGCGTGGTCCGGAACCGCCTGATCGCCTTCGGGGTGTCGTCGTTCCTCGCCGCGTTCGCCGGGGGGCTCTCGGTCACCTACGTCGGCATTGCGCTCCCCGCCCGCGAGTTCGACGCGCTGATCGGCGTGGTGTGGCTTGCCATCGCCGTCACCTGGGGGGTGCGTTCGGTGGCCGGCGCGTTGCTCGCCGGCCTCTCGTTCGCCTTGTTCCCGCAGATCTTCGCCGAGTTCGAATGGTTCATCCTCGTGTTGTTCGGGCTCATCATGCTGGGGATCCGATCGAACGTCCGTCGCGTCGTCGTGCAGCGGGTCGCCTTGGCCGCGTGGGCGGTGTTCTGGCTGGGGGCCTTCCTCGTGTGGAACGGAAACCTCGACGAGGTACCGCTCATCGCCGACAGCATCCGTGAGATCCCCACCACGCTCTTCGGCCTGGGCGCCATCGGCCTGGCCAAGGAACCCCGGGGCATCGTCTACGACGTGAGCCATCGGAGTCGGGCCCGTCGAGCCGAACGGGCGGCGCGGCGCTCGGCGGATCCACCGCCGGGAACGACGGGGTCGCCGGGCCTCGACCTCACGACGCCTGAAGCGGCGCAGCGCGCTCAGGACGAGCGGGAGGTGATGCTGCCATGAGCGAGGTGGCGGGAGGGCCGCTCCTCGAAGCTCGGGGCGTCACGGTTGCCTTCGGCGGGCTGGTCGCGCTCAGCGACGTGTCGTTGAGCGTGCCGCCGGCGACGATCGTGGGTCTCATGGGCCCCAACGGTGCCGGCAAGACCACGCTCTTCGGCGTGATGTCGGGACTGCTCCGGCCCCGCACCGGGACGGTGTCGATCGACGGTCACGACGTCACCCGGGCCTCGCCCCAGGCTCGGGCCAAGCGTGGCCTGGCTCGCACGTTCCAGCGTTTGGAGCTCTTCGGCGAGCTGACCGTGCGAGAGCACCTCGTGGTCGCGCATCGAGCCCGGCATCGGAGGCTGAACCTGGCGCTCGATCTCCTGGGGCTGGGGGCCCGTCCGGGCCCGGGCGAGGACGATCGCGTCGATGCCGTCCTGAGCGACCTGGGGCTCGAGTCCGTCGCGTCGCGCAGCGCTGCGGCGCTGCCGCTGGGTACCGGACGGCTCGTCGAGGTGGCCCGCGCGATGGCATCCGAGCCCAAGGTGCTCTTGCTCGACGAGCCGTCGTCGGGCCTCGACACCCGCGAGACCGAGCAGCTCGGTGAGGCGCTGCGGCGCCTCCACGCCGGGCAGGGGGTCTCGTTGCTCGTGGTCGAGCACAACGTGGAGTTCGTCCTGTCGTTGGCCCAACAGGTGACCGTCCTCGACTTCGGGCGGGTGATCGCCGAGGGGACCCCGACCGAGATCCGAGGCAACCATGCCGTGCAGGCGGCCTACCTCGGGGTCTCGGCATGAGCGATCAGGCCGCGTCGGTGTCGACATCGACGAGCGACGAGATCCTGCTCGACGTCGTCGATCTGGAGGTGAAGTACGGCGAAGCGCGCGCGCTGTCGGGGGTGTCGTTCTCCGTCGGCCGTGGACGGGTGCTCGCCGTGCTGGGTGCCAACGGGGCCGGCAAGAGCTCGCTGGCCGCGGCCATCGCTGGCGTCGTCAAGCCCTCTGGAGGCCGAATCTCCTTCGCTGGCAAGGAGATCGCCGGTTGGCCATCGCATCGGGTGAGCCAGGCCGGCGTCGCCTACGTGCCCGAAGGGCGCGGGATCTTCCCCCATCTCTCGGTGCTCGACAACCTCCGTACGATGCTCCGTCACGCGGTGGGGCCCAACGAGCGGGCTGCGGCGCTCGAGCGAGCGATGGCGACGTTCCCCATCCTCGGTGAGCGCAGACGTCAGGCCGCCGGGACGCTCTCGGGCGGCGAGCAGCAGATGCTGGCGCTGGCCCGGGTCCTCGCGGCGCCGCCCCGCCTGCTCATCGCCGACGAGATGTCGCTCGGGCTTGCGCCGCTCATGGTCGATGTCGTGTTCGACGGTCTGCGTCAGGCCCGAGAGCAGGGCGTGACCGTCGTACTCATCGAGCAATTCGTCGAGAGGGCCCTCGAGCTCGCCGACGAGGCCGTCGTGATGCGACGCGGCGAGCTTGTGTGGACGGGCCCGGCGGCGGGCGCCCACGAGCAGGTCTTGGCGGGCTACCTCGGCGCCGAGTCGATGTCCTGACCGCTGGGCGACCCCCACACTCCCAAATTTGCGCGGAAATGCTCACCAGGTGAGCATTTCCGCGCAAATTTCGAGGGCTTCGAGGGGTTCGAGGGGTTCGAGGGGTTCACGGCCGGGGGGCGGTGCGGCGCCGAGGGGCTCGGGTCGAGGTGCGCGGAGCCTTGGGCTCGGGCGTGGATGCCGCTGCTGCCGCTGCTGCCGCAGGCGCTGTCGGCGTTGCCGGTGCCGTCGGTGCCGTCGGTGTTGTCGCCGCGATAGGGCTCGGCTCGGCGACGTTGCCGCTGGCCTCGATGAAGTAGTCGTCGGCCTCGTCGTCCCAATCCATGTCGACGAAGCCCCGGGCCCGAGCCGCCGTGCAGAACTGGAGGAAGCCGGCGTACCCGAAGCGCTTCTCGGTGAAGTCGGGCTGGCGCTTGCGGAGCTTGTTCTTGAGCCCCGACAACAGCGGAGGGCCGTCGCGGCGCTGCTGCTCGAGCACGACGTCGCGCAGCAGCCGGAAGGCCATCTCCTCCTCGCCGGTCTGTTCGGGGAAGTCGACCTCGGGATCGCCCTGAGCCGATCCGGGCCGCAGCGAGATGACCTTGTGCTCCTCGAGATGGCGCAGCAGCTCGCCGAAGACCCGGAAGCCATGGTCGCTCTCGTCGAACGTGGGGTCCTTGCGCAACAAGGTGCGCTTGAGCACCGAGGCCGACACGGGCCCGTCGACGCTGCGCTTGATACCGGTCAAGGTCTGGGTGACGAGCTTGGCGATCTCGGTGTCGGAGGCCGCGCCGACACGGACCCCGCTCGTAGGGGCCTCGCCGTCGGACGGCATGCCGTCGTCGGCCCCGGTGCCGTCGGTGCCCGCATCGGGTCCGGCCACCGCAGCCTTCTTCGGCGGCGATCGTCTCGAACGCGTCTTGGGCTTGTCGCTGGCGGTTTCGCTGGTGTCGGATCGGTCGCCCGAGCCGCCGCTGGCGCCACCGGACCCGCCGCCGGTCTTGGAAGCGGGTGCGCTCAGGTCGACGCCTTCGAGGCGCTCGTAGAACAGGAACTCGTCACACGCCGGGGGCAACAGCGCCGAGGTCGACGACTTGAGGCCGATCCCGATCACCTTCTTGTTGAGCTCGCGGAGCTTGTGCACGAGGGGTGTGAAGTCGCTGTCGCCGGTACAGATGGCGAACGTCGTGATGTACTCGCGCTCGAACGAGAGCTCGATGGCGTCGACGGCCATCTTGATGTCGGCGGCGTTCTTGCGTACAGCGCCCATCCGCTGCGGGATCTCGATCAGCTCGACGTGGTTGTGCGTGAGCATGCGTCGGTCGTCGCTGAAGTACGACCAGTCGGCGTACGCGCGGCGCACCACGACTCTTCCACGGGCGGCCAGGGCGTCGGCGATGGGGCGGAGGTCGAACTTGTGCCCCCGCAGCCCTTCCCGGGCGCCGATGGCGAGGTTCTCGTAGTCGAGGAAGAGAGCGATACGTTCGTCGTCAGGAATCATCGACTCCGAGCGTAGGCTGCGGAAGCTCAAGTCGCGGGGAGTGCTGCCATGGCGTACATCAGAGTGCCCGACGGTGACGGGGACCAAGCGCGGCGGGTCTGGGCCCTGCGACCCGAGATGGGCGCCGCGGTCACCGGTCTCTCGAGGTCGATCGCCCGGCACTCGATCCTCGAGCCTCGGGTCTCGGAGGCGGCGCGCATGCGCATCGCCCAGATCAACGGGTGCTTCGTCTGACTCCACCACCGGGTGCCGCAGTTCGCGGACCGAGGTGTCGACGAGGAGCACTACACGCACCTGCGCGATTGGGCGACCTGGCCGGGCTACACCGACCAGGAGCGGATGGCCGTCGAGTACGCCGAGCGGTTCGCGCTCGACCACGAGAGCATCACGCCTGAGCTCATCGCCCGGATGCGGGGCCTGTTCTCGGACGAAGAGATCCTCGATCTCGGGATCTCGGTCGGATCGTGGATGGCCTACGGCCGCCTCACCCGGGTGCTGGGCCTCGACCGCGCCTGCCAGCCGATGGATGACCAGAGCTGACCGTCCCGCTGTGCATCGGGCAGCGTCGGCGCGGCAGCGGGTCGCGCGCCGGCCAGACTGGTGGCATGTCCCGAACGCCCGACCTTCTTCGCGCGCGCCACGTCGTGGCGGCGGCGCTGACGAGTGTCCTGGTGAGCTCTCTGGTGCTCACAGGAACCGCAGCGCACGCCGATGTCGATCCGGCCGACGTCGAGATCGTCGACGACCGTCAACGGGTCCGCCCGCTGGGCGTTGCGGCGACCGACGTGGTTGCCGTCTTCGGATCCCGATCCTTCGGTTCGCCAGCCGAGCTCGCGCTCCGATTCCCCTTGGTGGGTCTGGCGCCCACGCCAACGGGCAACGGGTACTGGCTCGTCGCGGCCGACGGCGGGATCTTCGCATACGGCGATGCCGTCTTCTTCGGATCGACCGGCAACCTGACGCTCAACCAGCCGATCGTGGGGATGGCCGCCCATCCCGCGGGCAAGGGGTACTGGTTCGTCGCCGCCGACGGTGGGATCTTCGCGTTTGGCGATGCTCGTTTCTTCGGATCCACCGGAAGCCAGGTGATCAACCAACCGATCGTTGGCATGGCCGCGAGCCCCACCGGCAACGGCTACTGGCTCGTCGCTCGTGACGGTGGGATCTTCGCGTTCGGTGATGCTCGGTTCTTCGGCTCGACGGGCGGATCCCCGTTGCTGGCGCCGGTCGTGGGGGTGGCCGCCACACCGTCGGGCAGCGGGTATTGGCTGGCCGCTCGTGACGGTGGGATCTTCGCGTTCGGTGACGCGGCCTTCCTGGGCCGGCCGGTCACCCAGGGCATGGTCGCCGCCATCGCAGTGGCCCCGGGTGGGTACGCAACCGTCGACAACCTCGGTGTCGTCTCGACGTTCGGCGTTGCCGCCAAGGCGACCATCCCCCCCGTCGACCTGGCGGGCGACTGGCCCGTCGGCATCGGAGTCGCCCCGACGGGGTCCACCTGGGTCGTGCTCGGACGGGGCCGGGAGCTGGTGACGGTCGGCGCGGCGAGACAGCTCGACGCGGCGACGATCCGGTCTGCGGTCGCGGCGGCCAACGACGTGGGCGGCTTCTCCACCGTGGTGCACGCGGGGACGATCGGTCTGTATCGCGTGATGCGGGGTGGCGCCGTGGTGCAGGCGGCGCCGCCGGGCATGCGCTACCCCATGGCCTCGACCGCGATCGACCCCGCGGCCGCCGTCGAGCTCATGAGCCCCGAGGTCGGCCGCGTGCTGAGCACCGGGCAGGTCGTGATGGGCTCAACCTCGGCAGCGCTGCGGGGGGCGCAGGTCGGCGATGTGGTCGAGTTCCTGGGATGGAACGGCGCCGTGTCGTCGGCGACGATCGGGCTCGTCGCCGACGACGCCGATGTCGGCTCGATCGAGCTGCTCTTCGCTGACGGGGTGGCGGCCTCCTTCGGATTCGTGCGGCCGTCGTCGGTACGGATCTGGGGCTACCGGTCCCGGGCCGCGATCGAGTTCGTGCTCGGACGCCGTCTGGGCGCGACCCCTGGTATCCGGGTCAGACGTTCATGGGATGCGCCGAGCCCCGATCGGGTCCTCGACACGGCCGAGCTCAAGCGCCGGCTGGGTGAGTTCGCGTTCTCCGGTGGCGGGAACTCGATCAGCCCCGAGGCCGGATGGGTCGCGGCGAACATCGTCACCGAGCCCGTCCCCCTCATCGGGCTCCTGCGCTGTCACCGGACGATCATGCCCGCATTGCGTGGGGCCCTCGGGGAGGTGGCCGCTGCCGGCCTGGCCGGCGCGATCGACCTCGCCGACACGCGTCGCAACGGTGGCTGCTACGTCCCGCGCGAGATCCGCTCGCCCGGATCGAACAGCGGCGGCAGCCTCTCCCGGCATTCGTGGGGGATCGCCGTCGACATCAACCCGCGCACCAACGCCTTCGGCGCCACGCCTCGCATCGACCCGAGGGTCGTGGCGATCTTCCGCCGCTGGGGTTTCGCCTGGGGTGGCGGCTTCACCATCCCCGACGGCATGCACTTCGAATGGGTGGGCGAGCCGCGCGAATAGCTCGCAACGCTTCGAGCCACTGCCAGACGGCAAGAGCGCCCGGCGAGGCGTGTTCTGCGTGGGTCTCGTCACGTGAGAACATGGTCCCGTATCGACACGAGCAGGGAAGAGGACCGCAATGCAGCTCGGGATGATCGGTCTCGGCCGGATGGGTGCCGGACTCGTCCGCCGGCTCATGCGCGACGGCCACGAATGCGTCGTCTACGACCTCGACCCCAAGTCGGTCAAGGCTCTCGTGAAGAGCGGCGCCACGGGCTCGAAAAGCATCGAGGACTTCGCCAGCAAGCTCCGGGGTCCCAAGGTGGTGTGGGTGATGGTGCCGGCGGCGGTCACCGGCGCTTCGGTGATGGCTGTGGCCGAGCACTTCGGTCGCGGCGACATCATCATCGATGGCGGGAACTCCTACTACCGCGACGACATCGATCGCGCCGAGGAGCTCGCCCGATCGGGCATCCACTACGTCGACGTGGGAACCAGCGGCGGTGTCTTCGGTCTGGAGCGGGGCTTCTGCCTGATGATCGGGGGCGAGGCCAAGATCGTGAAGCATCTCGACCCGATCTTCCGAACGATCGCCCCCGGCTCCGACGCCGCACCCCGCACACCCGGCCGCACGGGCAAGACCACGACCGCCGAGAACGGCTACCTGCACTGCGGACCCAACGGGGCCGGGCACTTCGTGAAGATGGTCCACAACGGCATCGAGTACGGGATGATGGCCGCGTACGCCGAGGGCCTCGGGATCCTCAGCAAGGCCAACGTGGGCAAGCAGTCGCACGAGCACGATGCCGAGACGGCGCCGATGCGCGACGCCAAGTACTACCAGTACGAGCTCGACATGCCGGCCATCACCGAGCTGTGGCGGCGGGGATCGGTCGTGGCTTCCTGGCTGCTCGACCTCACGGCCAAGGCCCTCGTGGCCGACCCGAATCTCGACGGTTTCGCCGGACGCGTGTCTGACTCGGGCGAAGGTCGCTGGACGCTGCTGGCCGCCATCGACGAGGGCGCGCCGGCCCATGTGCTCAGCGCTGCGTTGTTCGATCGCTTCGAGTCGCGCGGCGAGGCCGACTACGCCAACAAGGTGCTCTCGGCCATGCGCAAGGAGTTCGGCGGGCATCACGAGAAGCCGGTGTGAGATCGATGGACGAGCACCGTGCCGGCTGAGCGGGGAAAGCGGGCCGACGTGCTCGTGTTGTTCGGGATCACCGGCGACCTGGCGAAGAAGAAGCTGTTCCGTGCCGTGTACGACCTGTTCCGCGGGGGCCACCTCGAGATACCCGTGGTGGGCGTGGCGTTCGAGCCCTGGACCGACGATCAACTTCGGCTCCGGGCTCGAGAAGCGCTGCAGGGACACGGCACCTTCGACGAGACCACCTTCGAGGAGTTCGCTCGTCGACTCAGCTACGTCGGGGGCGACTACCAGGATCCGACGGTGTACGAGCGCCTGGCCGCGGCGATCCACGGTTCGGTGCGACCGGTCTTCTACCTGGCGATTCCCCCGGTCCTGTTCCCCAATGTTGCCAACGGATTGGCCCGGGTGGGGCTCGCTGCCGGCAGCCGCATCGTGATCGAGAAGCCGTTCGGTCGCGACCTCGCCAGCGCGCTCGAGCTCAACGCCACGCTGCACGAGCAATTCCCCGAGGAAGCGATCTTTCGGATCGACCACTTCCTGGGCAAGGAGCCCGTCCAGAACCTGATGGTGTTCCGCTTCGCCAACGCCCTGCTCGAACCGCTGTGGAACCGGCACTACGTGGAGCACGTGCAGATCACCATGGCCGAGGACTTCGGCGTGGAGGGGCGAGGCGGTTTCTACGACAACGTCGGGGCCATGCGCGACGTGGTGCAGAACCACCTCCTGCAGATGGTGTGCCTCTTGGCCATGGAGCCCCCCGTCTCAGCCGCTGCCGACGCGCTGCGCGACGAGACCGTCAAGGTGCTCAAGTCGATGAAGGCCTGGCGGCCCGAGAACCTGATCAGGGGCCAGTACCGGGGCTATCGCGACGAGCCCGGTGTCGACCCTGGCTCCGACACCGAGACCTACGTGGCGCTGAAGCTCGAGATCGACTCGTGGCGCTGGGCCGGCGTGCCCTTCTACATCCGGGCTGGCAAGGGCCTGGCCCAGACGGTGCAGGAAGCGCTCGTGGAGTTCAAGGCCCCGCCCCGGCTGATGTTCGCCGACGCGGCGCATCCCCAGCCTCACCCCAACCATCTCCGGTTCCGGATGAAGCCCGACGACACGATCACGCTGACCATGCAGGCCAAGGTCCCCGGCGGCGAGCTCATCAGCCGCCCCGTCGACCTCGAGGTCATGTACGAGCGCGAGCTCGGTGGCGAGGGACCCGAGCCCTACGAACGTCTGCTGCACGACGCCATCGCCGGCGATCAGCGGCTCTTCGCCCGTCAGGATGCCGTCGAGGAGGCATGGCGGATCGCCGATGGCGTGCTCGACGACCACGGAACCGCCTTCCCCTACGACCGCGGCACCTGGGGACCCGTGCAGGCGAGCCTGCTGCTGCCCGACGACCGCGACTGGGTCGAATGCCCCCACGGCAGTACCCGGTGAGGGAGCCGCAGGCGAGCGAATCAGGGGTCATGGTGCCGTGCCGCCACGGAGTGGCGATGCGCTCATGGGTGTCGCCCGTAGGGTGGCATCCGGTGAGGGAGCCGCAGGCGAGCGAATCAGGGGTCATGGTGCCGTGCCGCCACGGAGTGGCGATGCGCTCATGGGTGTCGCCCGTAGGGTGGCATCCGTGAGCGCCGTGCTGGCTGTCGACCTCGGGGGCACCAACATGCGCGTGGCGATCGTCGCCGCCGACGGGACCATCCTCGGTCGGCGTACCGAGCCGACGCCCAAGGGCGATCAGCGTCCGACGGCCTTCTTGTCGTTGATCGGCGCCGAGTTGCGGGGGACCGTAGCCGTCGAGGCCGGGGTCGACCATGCCGTGATCGGGATGCCGGGACGGATCGACCACCGGGCCGGCGTGCTCGAGATGGCGCCCAACCTGCCCAAGAGCTGGGTGCCGGCGCTCAACGAGCGAGCACTCGAAGCTGCCCTGCACGTCGACGTGCTCCTCGCCAACGACGCCGATCTGGCCGCGGTGGGCGAGGCCTACTTCGGTGCCGGACGGGGACGGGACGACGTGGCCTACGTCACCCTGTCGACGGGGGTCGGCGCCGGCGTCGTGTTGAACGGCAAGATCGTGCACGGGCGCCGATCGATGGCCGAGCTGGGACACACGATCATCGACATCGCCGCTGCTCGACGTGACGATCTCCTCCACGCGACGGTCGAGAACCTGGGCTCGGGCACCGCTCTCGGACGCAACGCAGCCGAAGCCGGGCTCGGCGTCACCGGTCGGGCTCTCGTCGAGCTCGTCCGGCGGGGAGATCCGGCGGCAACTGCGGTGTTCGACCGCACGGTCGAGGCTGCGGCAGTCGGCATCACGAACCTCTGTCACCTCTTCAGCCCGGAGATCGTCGTGATCGGTGGCGGGCTGGGCCGCAACGGCTCGCTTGTGCTCGACCCGATCCGTGCCGTCATCGCGCGCTTCGGGCCCGTGGGGCTCACCGAGCCGATCGACGTCGCGGAGGCCGCGCTGGGCGACGATGCCGCGCTCATCGGCGGCGCGGCGTGGAGGCGGGCAACGTGATCTGCATGCCATGCGCGATCCTGGATACCGATAGTCACGTTGTGACTATCGGTATGTGTCGGAGTCTCGGCCTGATCGTCTGGAGCCCACGATGAGCGCGCACGTGCAGCGACCCGAGCTGGTGTTGGTGCGCCACGGTGAGACCGAATGGTCGAAGTCGGGGCAGCACACCGGCAGGACCGACATCACGCTCACCGAGCTCGGCGAGCGCCAAGCCATGCATCTGGGTGAGATGCTGGCCCGGCGCACGTACGCGGCCGTCTACACGAGCCCCATGCAGCGGGCCCTCGACACGAGTCGCCTCGCCGGTTATGGGCGCGTCGCTGAGGTCGACGACGATCTCCTGGAGTGGAACTACGGCATCTACGAGGCCCGGACCACCCCCGAAGTGCGCGAGACGATTCCCGCCTGGAGCGTGTGGACCCATCCGATCATCGAAGGTGAGACGGTCGACGAGGTCGGCGTCCGCTGCGACCGCGTCATCGCCCGTGCCCGTTCCATCGACGGCAACACGATCCTCTTCGCCCACGCCCATCTGTTGCGGATCCTCACGGCGCGCTGGCTGGGCCTGCCGGCGGGATGCGGCCGGCTGTTCACCATGGGCACGGCGGCCATCAGCGTCCTCAGCTACGAGCGTGAGACGCCGGCACTGGCCATGTGGAACGAAACCTGTCACCTGCAAGGGATCGAGGCCCCACGCTGACCGGCTCGGGGGCTCGCGGGGAGGCCATGCTCCTTCACGTCGCCGACTCGCCTGCGCAGGCCGCCCACGACGCCGCCGCCTTCGTGGCCGACATGGCTCGCCTCGGGGTGGCCGATCGGGGCCACTTCACGCTGGCGGTGAGCGGAGGGAGCTCGCCATGGGCGATGTTCGGGGTCTTGCGCGGACTCGACGTGCCCTGGGACCGGCTGCACCTGTTCCAGATCGACGAGCGCATCGCCCCGGCCGGTCACGCCGACCGGAACCTCACCGGGCTGCGCGAGACGTTGCTCGACCACGTGTCCATCCCGCCGGCCCATGTGCACCCCATGCCCGTCGAAGCCGCCGACCTCGACCGGGCCTGTGGTGCGTACCAGCGTGCGCTCGAGATGGCTTGTGGTACCACGCCGGCTGTTCTCGATCTCGTGCACCTCGGCCTCGGCGACGACGGCCACACCGCGAGCTGGCCGCCCGGCGACCCCGTGTCGACCGTCATCGACGCCGACGTGGCCCTGTCTGCTCCATATCAGGGCCGCCGCCGCATGACCCTCACCGTCCCCGCCGTCAACCGGTCCCGCCAGATCCTCTGGCTCGTCACCGGCGCCACCAAGGCCGGAGTCGTGCGCCGCATGCGCTCCGGAGATCCGACCGTCCCCGCCTCCCTCGTCCGCCGCACCCCCACCGTCGCCCTCTTCACCGACGCTGACGCGCTGCGCGCCGAGGAGACCGAGCCGTCGTAAGGGTTCAGCCGGGGCCAGCGGCTCTGGTCGATGACCATCTCCCAGGGGGCCGGAGGGCTCAGGTCACGATCGTGACTCGCCCGGCGATCGGGTCGACGTCGACCATCGCCCCGTCGGGCAGGTCGAGTGCACCGGCGGCCCCGACGACGGCCGCGATGCCGAGCTCCCGGGCGAGCACGGCGGCGTGCGAGAGCGCGCCCCCGTCGGCGGTGACCACCGCCCCGGCTATGGCCAGCACACTGTTGAACGCGGGCGACGTTGCCCGCACCACGAGGACGTCACCCGGTTCCATGGCCTCGATCGCTTCTTCGGGAGTGTCGCCCCGGCGCACCCGGCCGCGGTACACGGTCTGGCCGATGCCGACACCGACGAACGGATCCTGCTGCAGGCGACCGCTCATGCCCAGCTCCTCCAACGCCGTCGTGATCATGAGCACGATCTGGGCGAGGGGGCGAGGAAGCGCTTCGAGCGGAGGCTTCGGCTCGATCGGTCCGAGGGTCGCGGGGGGAACGAGGCGGGCCAGGGCCAGGCGCGCATCGCGGCGGGCGGCCAACTCGTCGGGACTCGGCCCCTGACCGCCGGCGACCTGATGCCGAATCTCGTCGGGGTCGAGCTCGAGCGCGTGCTCGGGCCGATGGGCACGCCCGGTTGCAACAAGGCGTCGCCCCAGCTCCAGCAGGGCCAAGCGGATGAGCCCGACGGGCCACTCGAAGACCGTGGGGCCGTTGTCGTCGCGCATGTCCATGACGTCGCGGGCGTCAGCCAACACCAGGTCGAACTCGACCTGCTGGCTCGTCGGGACGAGTGCTCGGACGGTCGCAACGGCATCAGCTCCATCGCCCGGGCCACCACGACCGCGGTTGCCGCTGGGCTGATCCGGCCCATCGTCGGCCTGGAGGATGCTGGCCAGGACCGTCTCGGGGAGCTCGCCCAGAGTGAGACCGTCGATGTCGTACCGGGTGACCAGCGTGCTGGCCCGATCGGCGAGGTAGGTGTCGAGGAGCGCGGCTGCGCTCGGAGACGCCGCTCGAACCTCGTCGAGCGATCCCGGCTGGCGCCCTGCGAGCGCGCCGCGGATCGCCGCCAGCTCTTGCCTCGGCGCATGGGTCGATGGCGAGGCGCCGGCGAGTGCCGTGACAGCGACCGACGTCGGAATCCCGGCCGCCTTCGTGAAGACGATGTAGCGAGCCACCGCGCCGGTGTCGTAGCCGTGCAGCCAGAAGTGCAACTCGCTCATGGCGAGGGCGTGATCGAGGAGCGCCCGAAGGTGCTCGATGAGCGCAGCGTCAGCCAGGGCTGCGAGCGTGACCGAGTCGAACGCCCGGTTCTTGGTCACGATCTCGGGCTTCAGCTCGGTTTCCCAACGCCTGACCACCGCGGGTCCAGGGGGGTGGGCCAGGTTGGCGGTCGCGGTCCGGGTCCGCCGGCGGAACTCAGGGTGCAGGCGAGCCGCGATCTTCAAGACGATCGTCGGCGGCAGCTTGGTGGTGGTCTTGTCGGCGCCGACGAGCGGGACGAGTCGCGTGTACATGAACCCGTTCACGAAGCGCGCCCGGAGCGTGGAGATCGGCGCGCCCAAGTCCTCGGCCATGCGGGCCATGCCCCGCTCCATCCCGAGCTCCATCAACCAGATGGAGATCGGCGTGGTGCCTCCGGGGTAGTGCGATCGATCGAGCTCCCAGTGCCCCGGTCCCGGTGCTTCCCATGTCGTCGTGTCCGTCATCATGGCTCCCTTCGCCGTGCCTGCCCCGTTGGATCACCGGGACTGTCGTTGTTGACAACGTGCCAGGTCGGCGCGGAGGGCGCCAGGTGAGCCGTTAGGCTTTGCGCCAGTCCTCGACGACGGTGACGGTGTGGCACCGCGTCGGCCGCGCACGACCACGGAGGCGAATGATGGCGAAGTCGCTCGAAGATGCCCGCAAGAAGCTCGATGACGAGTACGGGCAGGTGCGCCGGCACCTCGACAACATCCATCAGGCCTTGAACAAGGTCGAGGAGGCCGGCCCGGAGGACGATCTCTTCGACCTGCTCGACAAGCTCGAGAGCGCGGTGAAGGAAGTGCGCACCGGTGGGCTCATCGGCCATGGGGCCAAAGGCCATCGCAAGGCTCGTGAGGAGTACCTCGAGCTGAAGCAGGGCTGAGGCCCCGGGGCCTCGCTCGCCACCTCGCCGGTCCATGCACCGCTACGACGAAGCCACCGACGAGCTGGCGCGGGCGGTGTTCGGGTACGCGCTCGACCGCGTCCGCATGGACCCTCCCCCGCTCGACGGGACGCGCTCCGACCGCGAGCTCGCGGCGGCTGCCGGTCCCACGGTCACCCCGCATGGCATCGGGGGGCTCGCGGCTCTGCGGATCTTCACTGACGTCCTGGCCCCGGCGACGTTGTCACAGGACCATCCCCGGAACCTCAGCTTCGTGCCCACGGCCCCCACCGAGGCTGCGGTCCTGTTCGATCTGGTCGTGGGGGCGTCATCGATCTTCGGCGGATCGTGGCTCGAAGGCGCAGGCGCGGTCCACGCCGAGAACGAAGCGCTCCGCTGGCTCGCCGACCTGGCGGGCTTCCCGGCTCGCTCGGGGGGGACGTTCGTGAGTGGCGGATCGGCCGGCAACCTCAGCGGGTTGGTGACGGCCCGGCACACGGCTCGGCGGCTGCGGGCCGGTCCCGCTCCGCAGCGATGGACGATCGCAGCGTCCGGCGGTGTGCACTCATCGGTCCGTGCGGCGGCCCTGGTCATGGATGTCGACGTGGTCGCGGTTCCGGTCGACGAGCGGGGCCGGCTGACGGGTGCGGCGCTGGGAGCCCGCCTCGACGTGCTCTCGCCCGACGAGCGCGACGGTCTCTTCGCCGTCGTTGCCACCGGTGGCACGACAAACGTGGGGGTCGTCGACGATCTGGCCGGCGTCGCCGAGGTCTGCGGGGAGTGGGGACTCTGGTTTCACGTCGATGCCGCGTACGGCGGGGCGGCGTTGGTTGCGCCGAGCGCTCGATGGCGGTTCGCCGGGATCGAGCGGGCCGACTCGTTCGTGATCGACCCGCACAAGTGGCTCTTCGCGCCCTACGACTGCGCTGCGCTCCTTTACCGGAACCCGGAGCTGGCACTGGCCACGCACACCCAGCACGCCGAGTACCTCGACGTGCTCCACGACGGCCAGGACGGGCACGCGAGCGCCCACGCCCGGGGCGACCCGTCAGAGCCGCCGAACCCCTCCGATCTCGCGTTCCACCTCACCCGGCGCGTCCGGGGTCTGCCGTTCTGGTTCTCGTTGGCGACCCACGGCACCGACGCGTACCGCGACGCCGTCGAGACGACCCTGGCGACGGCCCGCGGCGCCGTTCGCCTCGTCGACCGCCGCCCGTATCTCGAGCTGGTGATCGAGCCCGAGCTCTCGGTCGTGGTGGTGCGCCGCCTCGGATGGGCCCCGTCCGATTACCACGAGTGGTCGCGATCGCTCTTGGCTCGGGGCATCGCCTTCTGCGCGCCGACGACGCTCCACGGCGAGACGGTCATCAGGCTGTGCATCGTGAATCCCCGCACGACCCCCGACGACCTGGCCCTGATCTTCGACTCGATGGCCTGACCCAACACTGACCGTCAGACCCGGACCTGGCCGGCTTGATGCACAGGGGGCTCGCGACCCACACGGGGCCGGCGGGTCACACCAGGGCGAAGCACGCGCCGAGCTGGGACGTGCGCTCGATGACCTCGGCCAGGAGCTCGTCCAGCGCGCCCACGTCGCCGGGGCTGATGAGACCCGGGGCCACGATGGCCAGGAGCTCGTCGAGGGAACGCTCGGAGTCGGAGTGAGAGTCGGTGCCGGTGCCGGTGCCGGTCGCATGAGCCAACGCGTCGCCGGCGATCACGAGTCGAGAGAGCGGCGCGACGACCTCGCGGGGATCGGCGTGGTGGTCTCCGATGGCGGCAACGATCCGCTCGGGGAGCCGCCAGGCCTCGAGCACGACCGCACCAGCGCGGGCATGGTCGAGACCGAAGGTCTCACGCTCGGCATCGACCCTCGGCTGTGAGCTGGCGCGAGCGCCTCGCTCGGCCATGCGGTAGCGGCGTTGGTCGGAGCGAAAGAGCAGCGCGGCTCCGAGGTCGTGGAGCAGGCCGACGGTGAGCGCCTCGCCGGTGTCGAGACGGAGCCGACGGGCGACGGCCGAGCATGCGGCCGCCGTCGCCATCGAGTGCTCCCAGTAGTCGTTGGGCATCGCGCCGTCGTGCTTGGTGAGCACCCCGGCGGCCATTCCGGCGGCGAACGCCCGCACCACAGACAGGCCGAGGACGACGGTGGCCTGGGTGACGCTGCCCACGCCTCGCTGCACCCCGTACAGGGGTGAATTCGCCAGCTGCAGGATGCGGCCGGTGAGCGAAGGATCGGTCTCGATCACCTCGGCGAGCTGGAGCGCCGAGACGTCGGGGTCGTCGAGCAGCTGGAGCAGCCG
This sequence comes from Actinomycetota bacterium, assembly GCA_009886115.1. Classification (GTDB taxonomy): domain Bacteria; phylum Actinomycetota; class Acidimicrobiia; order IMCC26256; family VFJJ01; genus VFJJ01. The sequence continues at coordinate 28,672 of VFJJ01000103.1, read as the reverse complement.
CACGGCTGCGCCGGCGCGCACCGGGAGCGTTCGCAGTTGCTCGCTCAGGATCTCGGCTTGATCCACGGGGGCCTCGGGTCGCGGCAATGGCTCGGGTGGCTCCAGCAGATCTGGAGCCTGTGTTGCACCCGTCGACCGGAGTGCCCGTCCTCTTGAGGGTTCTGGTCCCCTGATCCGCTGGGCATCTCGACACCGATGCCGGCAGGATCGGCCGAACGGGCTCCAGGAACCGGTCGCGAGCGCCGAGATCTCCACACGAGTCTGTCGAAGCACGTGCGCGCTGGTGGACGGGACGGACCGAAGGGAGGCTCCGGCGTCGTGGATCTCGGATTGCTGGCCAGCGAACGGCGTCTCGCCGCTCTCATCGAGGGCTGGCCAGACGCGGTGATCCTCCTCGATCGCTCGGGCATCATCCGCTACCAGAACGCCAACGTGGAAGCGCTCTTCGGCTACCGCCGCCAAGACGGGGTCGGTCGAAGCTTCACCGAGGTGGTCCATCCTGACGATCGGGCCGGAATTCTCGAGCAGTTCCACGAGAATCTGGAGCGGCCCGGCGGGTTTCGGTTGGCGCAGTTTCGGGTCCTCCACACTGATGCGACCTGGCGCCACGTCGAGGGGCACACGCTGAACATCCTCAGCGATCCTGAGGTCGATGGAGTCCTCGTGATGATCAGGGACGTGACCGATCGACACGACGTCGAGCGACATCTGGCCGAGAGCGAGGCGCGCTTCCGGGCTCTGGCGACCTTCACCCCCGTGGGCATCTTCTCGACGAGCGATGACGGTCGACTCGACTTCGTCAATCCGGCCCTCGAGCGCCTCTACGGGTTCGCGCCCGCTTCGAAGCCCACCGCTGCCGATCTGGCTGCGCGGGTCGAGCCCGACGACATGCCCGGCTTGCGGGGGGCCATCGCGAACGCTCGTACCTCGGGCGTGGCGCTGCGCCACGAGTACCGGGTCAGGAACTCCGAAGGCCAGATCCGGTGGGTCAGCCTCGGCCTCGCATCGATCAGCGACGAGAGGGACGGGTTCGCCGGCATGGTCGGCATGATCAGCGACGTCACCGATCGCATGCATTTCGAGCACGACCTGCAGTACCAAGCCACGCACGATTCGCTCACCGGGCTTCCCAACCGGTCGCTGCTCGTCGATCGACTCCGGCAGGCTCTGACCCGGCTCGACCGCCGCGACCGCCGCGACCGGACCCTCGCAGTGATGTTCCTGGATCTCGACGGGTTCAAGGCGGTGAACGACACGTTCGGCCACGAGGCCGGCGATCAGGTGCTCGTGGCCACGGCTCTACGCCTCGTCGACGTCGTGCGCGCAGGTGACACCGTCGCTCGCCTGGGTGGCGACGAGTTCGTCCTCGTGTGCGACGAGGTCGCGGGAACCGACGAGTTGGAGCAGATCGCGGCCCGGATCGCCGCCGCCCTGAACCGGCCGTTCGCGCTGGCGGCGGGCGAGGTGGGAATCTCGGCTTCGATCGGTATCGCGTTGGCGCAGGATGGCGACGACACCGCCGATGCGCTCCTGCGCGACGCCGACTTCGCGCTCCACCACGCCAAGCGCCGGGGCAAGAACTGCCACGAGGTCTTCGACGAGGCCCGGCGTCGGCGCTCGTCCTCAGGATTGTGTGGAGAGAGCGATCTGGCCTGCGCGGTCGAGGACGGGGACTTGGCGCTGCGCTGGGAGCCGATCGTCGCCTTCGACTCGGGGGCCGTCGTCGGGCTCGAGGCCACACCTCGCTGGCGGGGCGCCGGACGCGACGAGCTCCCGGGAGACGAGGCCCTGGGGATTGCACCCCCGGCCGGTCTCCTGTCGTCGTTTCACGCCTGGATCATCGGTGACACTGCCCGACGTGTGGTCGTCGTTCCCGGAACCTCGCCAGGGGCTGGGCCTTCGGAGCGTCGCATCCACGTCAACGTCGGATCTCGCCTGCTCGGGCATCCTTCGGTGGTCGACCTCGTCCGTCGGGCCCTGGAGCTGTCCGAGATCGGTGCCTCACAGGTGGTCCTGGAGGTGAGCGAGCGCTTGCTCACCGAGCAAGAGCCGCGGCTCGAGACAACACTGGAGCACTTGTCGGCGCTCGGAGTCGGTCTCGTCGTCGGTGAGTACGGATCCGGGTACGCGTCGCTGGCGCGGCTTCGGCACTTCCCGGTCGAGGGTCTCAAGCTGAGCCGAACGCTCGTCGCCGGCGTCGCTCGCGATGCCCGGCAGGCCGCGACCGTCAGATCGCTCGTCGACATGGCCCATGCCATGGAGTACACGGTCGGCGTCACCGGCGTGGAGTCGTACGATCAGGTCGTCACGTTGCACACGCTCGGCTGCGATCTCGCCCAGGGCCCCTATTTCGCCGACGTTCTGTCTCCCGTCGAGCGTCAGGGGCGGGTCCAGCCTTCGGGGAGCAAGACGTCGCCGTCGACGGTTCGGTAGTACACCTGCCAGTGCCAGTATCCGAGGAACGCCCGTTCGTCGTCGAGCATCGTGCGGGCGTACATGGTGACGGCCACGACGTAGGCGTCGCTCCGGTTGTAGGCGAAGATCGCCCGGTCCATGTCGTCGGGGCCGCCACGCGCTGCGAGGTAGTTCGCCGCGGCGTGGACCGCGTCCCTCACATCGTCGATGTCGCCCCCGAGCCCGAACTCCGCCCACGTCGACGGGAGGAACTGCATGGGCCCCTGGGCTCCGGCGGTGCTCAGGCCCCGGATCCGGCCCATCCGGGTCTCGATGAGATTGATCGCCGCGAGGTAGGCCCAGGGGATCCCGAAGCGCTCCCCGGCTTCGTGGTAGATGGCGAGCAGCTCGGCGGGCGCCAGGGGAGCCACGATCTCCCAGTCGGGGAGCTCGGTCTGGGGCGGCGTCGTGGCCGAGAGGCGGCCTCCGGCCAGGGCGTTGCGCTGCACGGCATCGCGCAGCAGACCCTCTGGCACCTGGGTGACCGCTTCCTCGACCCATTCCGGGCGCGACCGCAGCAACCGGTACGAACGTTGCTGGAGGGCGCCCCACGCGGCCAGGTCGGGCATGGTCGTCGCCGGGTCGCGTATCGCAGCCTCGACGGTCGCGAGCAGCTGACCGAGGGCCGGCCCGTCCGGCACCGTGTCGGGGAGCCGTCGGCGAAGAAGATCGAACGGACCCGGGCTGGCCGGCCCGGTCGGGTTCCCCGGGGCCGGGGCGACGGCGCCGGCGCTGAGGCTCGGGTCGGCGGCCGTATCGGCGGTCGGGCCGATGGGGGATTCGCTGCCCGATCCGCCCGTCGGTCCGTCGGGCGATTCGTTGGCAGATTCGTTGGCAGGCACCGCCGCTTGATCGCCGATCGGGATCGACGCCGACGGGGTGGCGGTGCTCGCCGGAGCCTGGCTGTCGGAGCATCCGACGCCTGTGCCGGCGATCGTGGCGACGGTGACAGCCAGCATCAGGCCAGATCGCACGCTCCGACAAGGCACCGTCTGCAGCGTAGGGCCCCGGTGGTCCGACGACGCGTTCGCGGGCCGACGGGTGGAGGTTTACCCGTTGCTCGCAGCCGGCGGTGCGGGGCTCGCCGCGCTCGCCAGGCGCATTCTGGTCGAGGTGGCACCAGCTGACGGCCGTTCTGGCCGATACTGGTGGTGTGGCGCCGGTCGTGGCGCCGTGAGTCCCGGGGGTGATCGTGGTCAGACGAGCGCTGGCGGCCTGGCTCGTGAGCTTGGCCGTCGCCAGCACGGTCTTCGCCAGCTTCACGTTGTGGGCTCGTGCTCAGCTCCTCGACAGCCAGCAGTTCGCCACCACGACCACGAGCGTTCTCGACAGCTCGGCCGTTCGCGATGTGCTGGCCACTCGCATCACCGACGCCATCATGCTGCAGGTCGATCCGCAGCTCGCCGCACAGCGGCCGGTGGTCGAGCGGGCCACCGCCGATGTCGTCGACTCGCCCGGTTTCGCCGAGGTGTTCGGCGCTGCCGTCGCCAGCGCCCACGAGTCGGTGTTCGACGAGACCGACGACGGTCTGGTGTTCGACCTCGCCACCGTTGAACCGCAGATCCGTCAGATCGCCGATGAGCTCCAGCCCGGGCTGGGCGCGCTCCTCCCCACGGCGGCTCAGGTCGGACCGGTCCAGCTCGTCGATCCCGGCGACCTGCCGGGCCTGCACCGCTACGGCGGATGGGCGCGAAGCGCAGCCACGCTCACGGTCGTCTTGGCGATCGGACTGTTCGCGGCCGCCTTCGTGCTGTCGCCCAATCGGGCCGGGACGCTCATCATGGGCGGTGTCGGCGTGGCCATCGGCGCGGGAATCACGCTGGCCACGATGTCGCTGGGCCGTGCTGCTGTGCTGTCGCGGGTGCACGACGGCGCATCGAAGTCCGCCGTGAGGACCCTGATCGCTGCGGTCACCGACGACCTCCGGTCGCGGACCTTCCTGCTCGTCGCGCTCGGGCTCGTTGCCGCCGCGGTGGGCATCGTGCTGACGGTCGCCCGTCGAGCAGCCTGGTTCGCCAACACCGGCTCGGCTTTTGCCATGCGTGGCGCTCGGTCGGGAGGTGCGAGACCCGCCCGCCAGCCCGACTCGGGTGCGCCGGGGCGGCGTCCCGCAGCGGCGGCCGGCGCCGCGGGCGCCGCAACGAGTGGTGGCGGCCGTGGTGCCCGACTGCGTCGGGGCGATTCCGTCGCGTTGTCGCGTGAGGGTTGGGAGGCCTACGAGCATCAGCCGGCAGCTCCACCGACGGTCACCTACCGACCTCCGGCAGCCCAGCAGGTGCCTGCACCCCAGCCACAGCAGTACGCGCCGCGCCCGCAGTACACCCAGCCCCAGCAGTACGCGCAGCCACAGCAGCCCGATCCGTGGGCGGCGACGGCCCCGTCCGGTACGCCGTCGGGTCAATGGCTCCCGCCCGCTCCGGTGGCGAGCCCCCCGCCCCGCCCCGACCCGAGCGGCGCCCCCCGGGCTCCGATCGTCCCGCCGGCGCAACGGCCCCGACCCGGCAGCGGCGGCACGGTCGGTGCCGATCAGGTCATCAGGGAGCGGATCGAAGGCCAGCAGCGCCACCCGCAGCCCGATCGTTGACGCCCGCCCCGACGGCGCGACAACGCCGCGGCATCGCCGCGGCGTCGGGGCTGCTCACATTGTGGCGTTCGTGCTGCGGTGGCCGTCAACCGACGACCACCAGCGGCCGACAACTACCGGCGGCCGACCAACGGACGCTTGCCGTGGTTGGCCTTGCTGCGACGGGCGCGCAGCCTGCGCTTCTTGGTCTTCTTGCTCATGGCCGGGCTCCGAGACGTGACGATTGGGCGGGGCCCGCACACTAGCCGCACGGGCGGGCCGCGCCGCCACCCGGAACGGCGGAGCGTGCGTCCTCTACCGTCGAGGGATGGTGACGAGACGACGGCCGCGCGACGATCGGTCGAGCCGCAACGACGCCCTGTGGGCGCTGGCGATCGTCGTGGCGACCATCGCCCTCGATCGGTGTCGTCGCCCATCCGCCGCGAACCCGCCGTCGCCAGCCACAGGCGAGCCAACGGATCGATCCCGGTGGATTCAGCCTCCGGTCTCGCCCGATTCCCCGAGGCGCTACCTGGTGATGCTCGACCGGGCTCAGGCTCGCCGTCGCCGGCTGTCGTTCGTGGCTGGCGTGGTGAAGAAGTTCACCGACGATCGAGCCGGTGACCTCGCCGCCCTCGTGGCCTACTACTCGTTCTTCTCGATCTTCCCGCTCATCCTGGCGGCGGTCACGGTGCTGGGCTTCGTGCTCGACGGCCGACCCGAGCTGAGCGCCGATCTCGTTGATTCGGCGCTGGCTCAGCTCCCGGTGATCGGCAACGAGATCACGGAACCGGGATCGCTCACGGGGAGCCCCCTGGCACTCGTCATTGGCGTGGGAGGCGCACTCTTCGCCGGTATGGGCGCCATGTACGCAGCCCAGACGGCCATGAACCGCATCTGGTACGTGCCCCGGCGCGACTGGCCGAACCCCCTGAAGCGACGCCTCCGAGCCATGGGGGCGTTGGGGGTGATCGGGCTGGGTTCGATCGGGACGGCCGTCGTGGCGAACATCGCGACCCGGCTCGAGGGGCTCGCCGCGCTCGGACGGGTGGCGCTGCTCGGCGGTTCCTGGATCGTGAACGTCGGCGTCTTCGTGCTGGCCTTCCAAGTGCTGACGAGCCGTCGGTTGCGCTGGCGCGAGCTGGTCCCTGGCGCCACGCTGGCCAGCACGCTCTGGTTCGCGCTGCAGTTCCTCGGCACCTGGGTGTACAACGCAGCGCTGCGCGACGAAGCCGCAACGTATGGGACGTTTGGAACAGTCATCGGACTTCTTTCGTTCTTCTTCCTCCTGGCGCAACTCACGATCCTGAGCGCCGAGCTCAACGTGGTGAAGGCGTGGCGACTCTGGCCCCGAAGCCTCACCGGTCTCACGCCGACCGAGGCTGACGAGCGCGTGCTGGAGATGCACGTGGAGGCCGTCCTCCCCAAGGGCGTGAGCGTCGAGCAGCTCTCTTCCGGCTGGTCGCGGCGCCCCCGGTAGCCTCGGGCCAATGGCAATGGAACGTCTGGGTCTGCTCGGTCTGCCCAACTCGGGGAAGTCGACCCTCTTCAACGCGCTCACCGGTGGCGAGGCCGTGGTCGCGCCGCACCCCTTCTCCACCACCGAGAGCACGGTCGGGATCGCCACCGTCCCCGACGACCGTCTGCTGCGGCTCGCGGCCATGTCGGAGTCGAAGAAGACGGTCCACACCGGGTTCGAGATGGTCGACATCGCGGCGCTCGTCAAGGGCGCCAACACCGGTCAGGGCTTGGGGAACCGGTTCCTCGGCTCGCTTCGCGAGGTCGACGCCATCCTCTTCGTGCTGCGGGCGTTCGAAGACGCCAACGTGATGGGCGACACCGATCCCGCCGACGATCTCGAGACCCTCGAGTTCGAGCTCGTCGTGGCCGATCTCGACATGCTCACGGCCCTCGTCGAGCGCCGCCGCAAGGCCGCCAAGACCGACAAGTCACTCGTCGGCGAGGTCGAGGTGATGGACCGGGCGCTGCCGTTCCTCCAGGCCGGCACGCCCTTGTATCGGGCTGCTGCACTTTCGACGGGCGGCCTCTCCCCCGACGACATCGACGTGCTGCGCAAGGCGTTCGTGCTCACGGCCAAGCCCACGTTGGTCGTGGTGAACATCGGCGACGACCAGATCGAGTCGGGTACCGCCATCGCCGCGCCGTTCGGTCCCGATGCCGTCGCCGCCTGCCTCCAGCTCGAGATGGAAGCCTCGCGCCTCGACCCGTCCGAGCGCACCGAGCTCCTCGAGGGGCTCGGTCTCGGCGAAGGCGTCGTGCCCCGGGTGGCCCGCTCGGCGTACCACATGCTGGGCCGGCGCACGTTCCTCACCACCGGCGACAAGGAGAGCCGCGCCTGGACCTTCCGGGCCGGCGCCAAGGCCCCCGAGTGCGCCGGCGTGATCCACTCCGACCTCCAGCGCGGCTTCATCCGGGCCGAGGTCATCCGCTGGGACGAGCTCCTCGAGATCGGCTCCTGGTCGAAAGCCAAGGACGTCGGCAAGCTCCGCGTCGAAGGCAAGGACTACGTCGTCGACGACGGCGATGTCCTCGAGATCCGCTTCAACGTGTAGCAGGGGTTTTGCGGGCTGCGGCGATTCGGCCGTTGTGCCTCTGAGCTGGTCTTTTGTGTCCTTCTGGGTGCGTCCAGTTTCGCCCTGTGCGTTTGGAGGAAGGACCTGAGAAGGACCAATCCGGGACCAAGCGGGTCGCGACCGGTCGTCGTGTGGGTCAGTAGCCGAAGGTCCAGCCGGGCCACTCGGCCACCTCGACGAGATCCAGCGCCCGCTTCTTGAGACGGCCCTTGATGGGTCACATACACAACCATCACGGCCTCCTTGGGTTGTCGACGTCAAGCCTCGCTCGAGGGTGTCACATCACAACGATCGGAGGCCGGGACGATCGTGAAACCAGACATGGGACGATCATGTAAAGAGCGCTGGGACGATCATGCAAGTTGGCGCGGGACGATTCGTCGGTTTGAGCTAGGCTGGGAGCGTGATCCCGACGATCGAGCACGTGGAACGGTGGGCCGATCCGTTCATCGACCGGCTGCTCGACGAAGAGCCGGCGATCCTGCTCGAAGGCCCTCGCGGGTCCGGCAAGTCCACGCTGCTGCGCTCGATCGCCCGTCGACGGAACGCGCTCGTGCTCGACCTCGACGACGACAGCGTGCTCCAGCTCGTTCGCGAGGACGTCGGATCCGCACTGGCATCGCCAGGGCTCGTGGCGATCGACGAGTTCCATCGCGCCCCGGAGGTGCTCTCCTCCGTCAAGCGTGTCGTCGATCGCCAAGGTGGCACGGGTCGTTTCCTGCTCGCCGGGTCGGTGAGCTCGTTCCTGTTGCCGCCTGGGACCGAGACGCTCACGGGTCGAGCACATCGGCTCTCGCTCATGCCGCTCGCTGCCGCTGAAGTCTTCGGTGCGATGCATCGGTGGTTGGCCGAGCTGCTTGCCGCAGGCGAGCCGCGCAACTTCCGCACGACCCTCGAACGAAGCGACGTCTTCGATGTGGTCGCTGCGGGTGGCTACCCGGCGGCCCTCCGGCGTGCGACGCCGGCGCAACGAACCCGCTGGTTCGCGAGCTACCTGGCGACCGTGACCGATCGCGATTTGCCCGACCTCATCGACGTTCGCCACTCGGGGGCACTGTCACGGCTCTACCGGCTCATCGCCCAACGGACCTCGTCGATCGCGGTCAACACCGAGCTGTCACAGGCGCTCGACGTCACCCAGCCGACAGCGTCCACGTACCGACGGCTGCTGGAGCGCCTCTACCTGACCACCGAGCTGCCCGGCTGGACGGTCGGCGTCTCCGCCAAGACCGGGCACCGGGCGAAGGTCCACGTCACCGACACCGGACTCGCCGCCGGTGTCCTGTCGCTCTCGGCGCACCGCCTCGCCACCGCCGCAATGGGCAGTGCGTTCCTCGAATCGTTCGTGGTCGCCGAACTGACGCGGCAGGCGACCACCATCGACGAAGCGCTCACGTTCGCCCACTTCCGCGATCGATCGGGGGTCGAGGTCGACATCATCATCGAACGCCCCGACGGCAACGTGGTGGCCATCGAGGTGAAGTCCGCCCGATCCGTGAACCAGCGCGACGCCAGCGGCCTGACGTTCCTTCGGGATCGCCTCGGCGACCGTTACCAGTGCGGCATTCTGTTCCACACGGGTCCGCTCACCGCACGCCTCGGTGAACGGGTGTGGGCGGTCCCGGTCGCCGCACTGTGGGACGGGGTCTCCAAGGCTAAGGATTCGTTGGAGGATGACAGGTCATGAGGTCTCCGAAGGCGCGGCTGGAGCTCACCTGGATGGGCAAGGACATGGCGCTCATTCCGACAGCGCACGGCAAGTACGACTACGAGTGGGTCGACCCCGCCGACCCTCGGGCCTGCGAGGTCAAGAGCATCGACGTCGTCAAGACCGTCGGGGAGGCAACGGGCGCGACAGGAGCTGAGCTGGCGCCGTGGCCTGGGCTGCCTCAACCAGGCGGCGGTGATCGCCGAGGCGGTGCGAATTCGGCGTCTGGATGGTGCCAGCCACTCGAAGATGACGAGCCCCGGCCCTTACCGCCTCAGCAGGTCGTCACCACGGCTCGAGCCCGTCGAGAAACGACTCGATCGCCGCCGTCGTTGCCTCAGGGTGCGTGAGGGTCGGGACGTGGGATGCGCCGGCAATCGTGACGAGCTCACCCCCGTCCCGAAGGCCGGCCGCGAGTGCTCGTGCGCGCTCGTCGGTGATCCACCCGTCGTGCTCGCCGCGGATCACGATCGCCTTCGCCGTGATCGACGACAGGGCAGCCGTGTAGTCCGGCCGGGAGAACAGGGCCTCGAACGCCTCGACGTAACACCGCCCGTCGCGGCCAGCCCAATACGACAACCACTCCTCGTTGCCGGGGAAGTCAGGCCCGAAGTTCATCGTCGCCATCCAACTGGCGAATGCCGGGTCGAGGCCGTCTCGCGCCCAGCCCGCGATCGCTTCCCGCTGGGGTGGGACCACCTCGGGCGGCTCGATCCCAGCCTGACACGAGATCAGGATCAAGCCGGCAACGAGTTCGGGTTCCAGGAGCGCCAACTCGAGGGCCACAAAGGCTCCCTGGCTCACGCCTCCGACCACCGCCCGAGTGGCCCCCTGGTCTCGCAGCAGTGCGCCGAGATCGCGCGCCAGGTCGGCGTAGGAGAACGGTCCATCCGGTGAGGGACGTTGACCATGCCCCCGAGCGTCCCAGGTGACGACCCGATACCGCGTAGAGAGCCGCTGTCGCTGATGGTTCAAGATCCGTTGGTCGGTCGTGAGCGCGTGCCCCAGCACGACGACAGGCCCGTCACCACCAACCGTGACATCGTCCACCTCGTTCCCCTCCCCCTGGCCGCGGCCAGCGATCTGCGACACATCGGGTCGGGCGAGCTCGTTCAGACGCCCGCAGGGAGCGCGATCGAACCGTCGAGGATCCCGGCCGTCGTGTCGTCGACGATCTGCTGGTTTTCGGGTGTGTCGTACCCTGGGCAGAGCTGGAAACTCTGGATATCGGGGTCTTCGAATCCGTAGAAGAGCGGCACAGCAGGGATCGTCCCCCCGATGTAGTCCTCGATCATCGAGAGAACGAGCTTCCCGGAGTTCAACAACGCCGTGCCAACGATCTGTGGGAACTCCTCACACCGGGGAAAGATTACACCGAAGATCAGCACTTCGGAGCCCGACTCGTCGATCGCCTGTATGGCACCAGGAAGCGCGGCGTCGAGGAAGCCGAAGATCACGTCGGCACCGCCGGCGATTTGGGCCGCGGTCGCTTCCTTGGCCAGAGCTGCGTCGTTGAAGTCGCCGGTGATCGTCGACGCGTTCTCGATGTCGGGGTTGCTCGTCTCGATGGCTGCCGCCCAAGCATCAGCCGATTGCGTGGTCGGAGGGATCTCGCCCCCACCCACGAAGCCCACCTTGTTCACCGTCGTCAGCGACGCCCCGAGCACGCCCGCCACGTAGGCGGGTACGCCCTGACGGATCCCGTACACGTGAAGATTGGGAGCGTCCGACGTCTGACCGTTGATGATCATGAACTCGACGTCCGGGAACTGCGGGGCGACAACGACTCCGGCCTCGGCGAATTCGGCCCCGATGCCGATGACAACCTGGTTGTCGGCCGCGAGGTTCCGGAGCGCGTCGATGGTCGCCTGGGGGTCGACAACGTTCTCCTGAATGCTCGGCACGATCCCCAGCGTGTCTTGGGCAAGGATCAGCCGGTAGGGGTCACCAGACGGGGCTGCAGGGTTGTCGCGAAGAGGCGGACGCGCGGGGCGTCCCAGTGGTCGAGAAGGCCCGCAAGCTCGGCGCGTTCGGCCAGGTAGAACGTCAAACGCGGCGGCCACGGCTTCCGTACCTTCGAGGAAGACCGAGCTGAGCTGACAGCTGCCGACAGGCGAGGAATCAAGCAATACTGCTGCCGTGGACCGATCGACGTGGTGGGACCTGCTCGAGCAGCGCGTGGCCGCCACGCCCGATCGGTTGTGCCTGGTCGACGAACGCGCCCAGCGTCTGACGTTCGCCGAGCTCGCCGCCGCCGCCGTAGAGGTGGCCGCTGGGTTCCACGAGCTCGGGGTGCGACCCGGCGACACCGTGGCCTGGCAGCTCCCGACGTGGATCGAGACCGTCGTCGTGTTCAGCGCGCTGGCCCGCCTCGGGGTGGTGCAGGTGCCGCTGCTGCCCATCTACCGTGCCCGTGAGGTCGACCACGCGCTGCGCAGCACCGGCGCCGCCTTCTCGATCGTGACGGCGGCATCGGCCGACCTGCACGCTGGGGCGGCGTGCACGCTGGTGATCGAGCGCGACGAGCTTCCCCGCTCCGATCCCGACCGGCTCCCGCCGCCGCCCGTCGAGGCATCGGTCCCCCGCTGGGTGTTCCACACCTCGGGCACGACCGCCGAGCCCAAGGGGGCCCGCCACACCGACGCCTCGCTCCACGCCGCGGCCGGGGCCTACGTCGAAGCCATCGGCCTCACGGCCGCCGACCGTCTGCCGATCGTGTTTCCCATCGCCCACATCGGCGGCGTCATCGTCCACGGCTGCACGCTGCTCACCGGGGCGGCCAGCATCCTTGTCGAGCACTTCCAGCCGGCGACCGTCATCGAGGTGCTGGCGCGCGAGGGCGTCACTCTGCCCGGCGTGTCGCAGGTCTTCCACCTGGCCTACATCGACGAGCAACGCCGCCGTCCGGGAACCCGGATCTTTCCCGCAGCCCGGGGCTACACCAACGGCGGCGCGCCCAAGAGCCCCGACCTCCACCATCGGCTCACCGAGGTGATGGGCGCCGGCCTCTACTCGAACTACGGGCTCACGGAGTGCCCGTTGGCGGTGTGCACCCCGCTCTCGGCCCCCGACGAGAAGCGGGCTCTGACCGAGGGCCGGCCGGTGCGGGGCATGGAGATCCGCCTCGTCGACGCCGCCGGGCGCGATGTCGCCCTCGGCGCCCCGGGCGCCCCGGGCGTCCCCGGCACCCCCGGCGAGACCGGCGAGCTCCGCCTCAAGGGGCCATTGCTGTTCTCGGGCTACGTCGATCGTGCGCTCGACGCCGCGGCCTTCGACGAGGCGGGGTTCTTCCGAACCGGCGACCTGGCCCGTCAGGACGACGACGGCTACCTGCAGATCGTCGGGCGGCTCAAGGATGTGATCATCCGCAAGGGAGAGAACATCAGCGCCAAGGAGATCGAGGATCTCCTGTTCGAGCACGCAGCCGTCCGTGAAGTCGCGGTGATCGGACTACCCGATCCCGAGAGCGGTGAACGCTGCTGCGCTGTGGTGGTGCCGGCCGACCCGTCGGGTCCGCTGCCCGTGGGCGAGCTCACGAGGCATCTGCGCGACAGCGGGTTGATGATCCAGAAGATCCCCGAGCAGTGGATCGCCGTACACGAGTTGCCGCGCAACCAGGTCGGCAAGGTGCTCAAGGCTGATCTGCGCGCTCGGGCGCTCGGGTGCTCGCCGACCAAGGAGGCGACCTGAGGTGAACCCGCGTGTCGACCGTCTCAGCCATGTCGTGTACTGCGTGCACGACGAGTCGTTCGACGACGCCGTCGCCCTGTGGAGCGAAGCGCTCGGTGTCGTCTTCGAGCGCCTCGACATGCACGATGGCGGCCTGCGCGTCGCGTTCTCGCTGGACAACGGGGTGGAGGTCGTCGCCCCGTCCCGCGAGGGTCCGGCCAAGTTCCTCGACTTCCTCGCGCGCAACGGCGAGGGCGTCTACACGGTGGTGTACGTGGTGGCCGACCTCGACGTCGCCGAGGCCAGCGTGGCCGGTCGTGGCGTCGAGGTGATCGACCGTCTCGTCTACACCGGCCGACGGCCGTGGAGCGAGGAGTGGGCGGTTCTGGAGGAGCGCGTGCTCCCGGCGGTCCACGGGATGCGGATCACCCTCGGCGTCATGGAACGTCACCCGGAGGCAGACCCGTCGTGACCTCGGGTACGCGATGACGCCGGGGACGCCATGACGACAGGCGACCACAGCCCGGTCCCCGACTACCTCAGCCGGCTGCGCCTCGACGGCCGGGCGTTTGCGGTCATCGGTGCCGGCCGGGGTATCGGGCGCCAGACGTCGCACGCCCTGGCCCAGGCCGGGGCCCGGCTCCTGTGCGTCGACAGCCACCCCGAGCGGGCCCGGGAGATCGCAGACGAGGTCGGTGGCGTCGCCTGCGTGGCCGACGTGCGCGAGCGCGCCGAGGTCGAGCGGATCGTGGCCGAGGTCGTCTCGACGTTCGGGACGATCGAGGGCATCGTCGACATCGTGGGCGCGTCCCGGTTCGGCGCGTTCCTCTCGACGACCGACGACGATTGGGAGTGGACCTTCGATCTCGTGCTGCGCCAGGCCTTCCTGGTCGCGCAGATCGGTGGCGGGGCGCTGGCCGAGCGCGGCGGCGGCGTCTTGGCATTCGTGGCGTCGATCAGCGGACTCACCAGCTCGCCCCTGCACGCGGCGTACGGCGCGGCGAAAGCCGGCCTGATGTCGCTCGTGCGCTCGGCGGCCGTCGAGCTCGGCCCCCGCGGGGTCCGCGTCAATGCCGTGGCCCCGGCGGGCACCACGACGCCCCGGATGCTGGAGGTGCTCGACGCTGAAGCTAGGGAATCCATCACCCAGGCCGTTCCCTTGCGCCGCATGGCTGAGCCGGCCGACATCGCCGGGAGCTTGCTGTTCGTGGTGAGCGACCTGGCCTCGTTCGTGAACGGTCAGGTGCTCGTGGTCGACGGCGGCGGGCACCAGTCGTTCCCCTACCCGGTCGGGCACCTCGATGGCTGATCCCGACCCCACACCCTCCACGCCCCCGGTGCCCCCGGGCCAGGCGACCGGGGGCCAGGCGACCGGGGGCAGGCACACACGCGCCGGGCTCGACCGCGAGCGCCTCGCCGTGGCTGGTCGGTGATGCGGCTCACGCTCGATGCTGACCAGCTGGCCGTGGCCGAGGCCTTCGCCATGTTCTACGCCCGTGAGTCGACGGCGGCCCGGGTGCGCGCCGCCGAGCCCCTCGGCTACGACGCCGATCTGTGGGGGGCGCTCGTCGCCGTCGGCGGTCCGACGGTGGCGCTCGACGCTGGGCATGGCGGCGGCGGTGGGACCCTGCTCGACGCCGCGCTGGTGGCCGAGCAGCACGGTCGTTGGTTGGGGTCGGCACCGCTCGTGGAGGCGACGGTGGCGATGCGTCTCCTGGCCGCCGCCGCCGGTGCCGACGGCGGGGGTGCGGGTTTCGCCGGTGCCGACGGCGCGGGTGCGGGTTTCGCCGGTGCCGCTGCCGGTGCCGCTGCCGGCCGGGCGCTGGCGGCTCTGGCGGCGCTGGTCGAGCGCGACGCTCCCGTCACCATGGCGCTCCGGCCCGCGGTCAACGGCGTCGCTCGGCTCGTCCCCTGGGCGGCGGTCGTCCCGTCGGTGATCGTCACCGTCGACGACACCCTGGTGCTCGTGCGATCGTCGAGCCCGGTTCCCCAGCCGGGGATGGGCGCCCCGGCCCTCGCCGATGTGGTCCTGGCCGACGCCGACGCCGTCGTGGAGCTCGAGGTCGAGCTCGCCCGTGGCTCCGACGCCGAGCGGCTCACGGCCCGGGCGCTCGACGAGTGGCGCGCGCTCCAGGCGGCCGCGCTCGTCGGTCTGGCTGCCGAGGCCCTGCGGATGGCCGTCGACCACGCCAAGGAGCGCCACCAGTTCGGACGGCCGATCGGATCGTTCCAGGCGTTGGCCCACGGGCTGGTCGACGTGGCCACAGCCGTCGACGGGGCTCGTCTGCTCGCGCTGGAGGCCGCCTGGGCGCTGGGCATCGGCGATCCCGGCGGCCCGGCGTTGGCCTCCATGGCTTTCGCCTTCGCCGCCCACACGGCGCGGACCACGACGACCCGGGCGCTCCATGCCTTCGGGGGCTACGGGTTCATGGAGGAGTACGACGTTCAGCTGTACCACCGCAGGGCCCGGTCGTGGACCCTCGTGCACCAGTCGGTTCCCGACGAGCTGCGCCACCTGGCTCGCACGCTGTGGGGGGCCTGAGATGGAGTTCGGGTGGGGCCCCGAGGCCGTGCAGCTGCGAGCGGAGGTGCGAGCCCTCTTCGACGAGCTCGTCACCGACGAGATGCACGAGCGCGTGCGGTCCACCGGAACCCACGACGATCCCGTGCTCAGGCGGGCCATCGCCGAACGAGGTTGGCTGATCTCGCACTGGCCGACCGAGGAGGGGGGACGGGGTTGGGACGGCCTGAGCGCTGCCCCGCTGTTCGACGAAGCCGGCCGCTGCGGCGCTCCCTTCGAGGGCTACCTCAACACCATGTTGGTGGCCGAGCTCCTGAGGAGGGTCGGCTCCGATCTCCATCGGGTCGACGTGCTGCCCCGTCTCGTGCGCGGCGAGGCGCTCGTGGCACTGGGGATCAGCGAACCCGACTCGGGCTCCGACGCCGCAGCGGCCCGACTCCGGGCCGACCGGGCCGACGACGGAAGCTGGATCCTCAACGGCCAGAAGATGTTCACGACGTTCGCCGAGGTTGCCGAGTTCGTCCTCGTGCTGGCCCGCACCGACCACGTCCTTCCCAAGCACCGCGGCCTCACCACGTTCCTGGTGCCCACGCAGAGCCCCGGTTTCAGCGTGGCCCCCGTCGCCACCCTCGGCGGCGAGCGCACCAACGTCACGTCCTACGACGACGTCATCGTCGCCGACACGGCACGGGTGGGGGAGGTGAACGACGGCTGGGCGATGATGGGTCTCGTGCTGTCGCTCGAGCGCGGCGTGTTCCCGGTCGTGCCCGGGCGCTGCGACGGGCTGCTGGAGCAGGCCGTCGAATGGGCCCGGACGACACCCGGCGACGGCGGCCAGCCCCGGATGGCCGATCCGCACGTGGCCGAGCGCTTGGCCTGGATCGCCGTCACCAACGAGGTGGGCCGGCTGCTCGCGCTGCGAACCGTGGCCGCCCACGCCGAGGGCCGGGTGCCCGTGGTCGAGGGCTCGATGACGAAGCTCTTCACCACCGAGGCCATGCAGGACCTCGTCGAGACCCTGCTCGATCTGGTCGGCCCGGCAGGCCTGGTGACCGACGGCGCCTCGGGGGCCGTTGCCGGCGGCGCCTTCGAACGAGCCGTCCGCCATGCCCCGCTCGAGACCATCACCGGCGGCACCAGCGAGATCCAGCGCGACATCGTCGCCACCGCCGGCCTCGGCCTCCCCCGCTCGCGCTAGGCGCGCTCGGCGCGCTCGGTCAGCTCGTAGCCCCCGCCCCGGTCGGCGTCGTCGATGCACGCCATGCCTTCGAGCATGATCCCGTAGCCGTGGTTGGCCACCAGCAACTGCTTGATCGTCTGCACGAACGCCACCCGCGTGTAGCGGGTGACGAGCTGAGACTGGCGGGCGATCTGCTCGGCCAGCTCCCACGCCCGCGGCAGCACGCGGTCGGGCGCCAGCACCTCGTTGACCATCCCGATCTCGAGTGCCGTGCGGGCGTCGATCTCCTGACCGGTGAGCATGTAGTACCGGGCGCGGTTGAGGCCCATCACGAGCGGCATCACGAGCTGCATCCCGTCTCCGGGAACCAGGCCGTTCACGAAGTGGCCGGTGTCGGAGAAGACCGTGGTTTCCGAGGCCAGCACGATGTCGGAGAGCAGCGGCGTCTCGGCGTGGCGCCAGGCCGGGCCGTTGATCGCCGAGATCATCGGCGCCTCGATGTCGAGGAGGTTGGTGAGCAGGCGGCGGACGTTCCAGTGCGCCGTCTCCCACCCGCGGGGCGTGGCCCGGGGGAAGGTGTCGGGGCTGCCCTTGGGGCCGTTGAACTCCTCGCCCGTCCCGGTGAGGATCACCACCCGGTTCTCAGCGTCGGCCGCGACGGCGCCGAAGGCTTCCTGGAGGTCGCGCACGGGCCCCGCACCCCAGCGCAGCGAGCCGCCGTCTGTGTGGAGACGCATCTCGAGGATGCCGTCACGGCGCTCGAAGTGGATCGTCTCCCACCGGTCGGAATAGGTGGGCGTGCTCGACATGGAACCTCCCGGCGCTCCCTCGAAGGTCCGTGAGGGGGAGCGGGGCATCTTCGGTGTCGGGCGAGCTTGGCGTCAAGATCGGGCCTCACCTACGGTCGCCCGGTGGACCTCCACTTCTCGCCGGCCCAGGATGCGTTCCGCAGCGAGGTCCGAGCCTGGTTGGCCGAGCACGCCCCCGCCCCCGAGACCCTCATGGCAGGACGGGAGCTCGTCGAGCGTCAACGGGCCTGGCAGGCCGAGCTGGCGAGCGCCGGCCTGGTTGCCGTGCACTGGCCGAGCGCCTTCGGCGGGCGCGATCTCGGTTGGACCGAGGCGTTCATCGTGCAGGAGGAGCTGGCGCTGGCCCGAGCGCCCGAGATCGTCAACCGCGTGGCCGTGAACCTCGTGGGCCCCACGCTCCTCGAGCACGGCACCGCCGAGCAGCGCGCTCGTCACCTCCACCGGATCGTGACGGCGCAAGACCTGTGGTGCCAGCTCTTCAGCGAGCCGGAGGCGGGCTCCGACCTCGGTTCGCTGCGCACCAAAGCCACGCGGGTGCCCGGAGGCTGGCGGGTGAGCGGGCAGAAGGTGTGGGCCAGCAACGCCCAGTACTCCGGTTTCGGCGTTCTGCTGGCCCGGACCGCCGAGCGCGAGCGGGCTCGGGCGCCCATCGGATACTTCTTGCTCGACATGGACCAGCCGGAGATCGACGTGCGACCCCTGCGTCAGCTCACCGGCGAGTCGGAGTTCAACGAGGTCTTCCTCGACGGCGCCTTCGTGCCCGACGACTCGGTGGTGGGCGACCCGGCGAACGGGTGGGCGGTCATGCGCACGACGCTGGGCTACGAGCGTGCGACCTCGCCCCGCCAGCTCATCGTCCACTCGATCCTCATGCAGGTGTTGCTCGACGAGGCCCGGCGCGCTCGGGTCGACCCCGTCACCCGTCAACAGTTGGCCCGCGGCTACACCGAGCTCCTGATCTACCGGCTGCACCTGTACCGGGTGCTGAGCGCGCTCGATGCCGGCCGGGGCCCCGGCGCGACCAGCTCGGTCGTGAAGCTCTTCTGGAGCGAGATGGCCCAACGGATGCACGAGACGTCGCTGCGCATGCTCGGCCCGGCGGCCGCTCTCAGTGGAGGAAAGCGCGAGCGCGACTACCTCTACTACCGGGCCTGCACCATCTTCGCCGGCACCTCGGAGATCCAGCGAACGACGATCGCCGAGCAGGTCCTGGGTCTGCCGCGCGACCCCAGCCCCCGCGACCCCAGCCCCCGCGACCCCAGCCCCCGAGGAGCACCGTGACAGCCAAAGTCCGGACCGAGGAGCCCACGATTCTCGTCGAGCACGCGGATGCGGTCTCCACGATCACGTTCAACCGGCCCGAGCGTCTCAACGCGCTCGATCCCGACTCGGTCGAGCTGTTCATGGAAACCCTTCGCCGAGTCGATCTCGAGGAGTCGACGGGCGCCATCGTGCTCACCGGCGCCGGGCGGGCCTTCACCGCCGGTGGCGACGTGCGCTCGTTCGGTACCAAGCACGATCCCCGTGTGAACCGGCGGGGCTGGCACCTCGTCCACCGCATGCTCGAGGTCGAGAAGCCCATGGTGGCCATGGTGAACGGCCCGGCGATCGGGATGGGCCTCACCATCGCGCTGCTGTGCGACATCGTCCTCATGGCCGACGACGCCACGATCGGCGATCCCCACGTGAACCTGGGCCTGGTTGCCGGCGACGGCGCGGCAGTCGTGTTGCCGATCGTGATCGGACCCCATCGGGCCAAGGAGATGCTGCTGTCGGGCCGGAACGTCACCGGCACCGAGGCCGCCTCCATGGGTCTCGTCAACCGTGCTCTCCCGGCGGGGGAGCTGGCTGCGGCCGCCCAGGAGTTGGCCCGGAGCCTCGCCGCGCAGCCCGCCTACGCGGCGCGGGCCACCAAGATGGCCGTCAACCGATACGTGCGCTGGATGGTCGAGCAGACCCTCGACGTCTCGCTCGCCTACGAGGCCATCTCGCGGGAGCTCCCCGACTACCCAGCAGCGGTGGCCGCATGGCGCAGTCGCCAGGCGCAGCGCGACGACAGGTAGCGCACCAGCGCAGAGCGCGTCGAGCTTCGGCGCTGCCGTTCAGGGCTGCGGTTCGGCGCTGCGGTTCGGCGCTGCGGTTCGGCGCCAGCACAGGTTCGGCGCTGCTCCGAGGTCGGTCCGGGGCCACGTTCTACGCCCACGCCCCGGTCTCGGGTGCGCGCACAGGACGTTGCCCATCGGCACGGTTGTCACGGTCACCAACGACGACACCGGCGCGAGCGTCACGTGCACCGTCAACGACCGTGGCCCCTACGGCGCCGCCAACGGCGCCGGCAGGGTGATCGACATGCACCCCGACCAGTTCGAGGTCATCGCCGAGCTCGAGACGGGCGTCATCGACGTCACCATCTCCTGGTGAGACCGGACGCCGGGGTCACAGCGCGGCGACACCGAGCTACGGCAGCGCCCGGAGCCGGAGGCCGGCGACGGTGGCGAAGTCGGATCGGTTGCGGGTGGCCAGGCCGAGGCCGTGCTCCAACGCCGTCGCCGCGATGAGCGCATCGGGCAAGCGGATGCGGGTGTCGCGCCGAATGCGACCGGCCCGCTCGGCGACCGCCCGATCGACCGGCAGCTCCCGGAACGGGGCCAACAGCCTGCTCACGGCGTCGATGGCGGTCGTCCCCGCGAACAGCTCGGCCCGCGTCACCACCGAGTAGTGGAGGCGGTGCTTGCCCGGCTTCAGCTGGTGGGCGCCGCGCAGGTGATCGATGAAGATGTCGGTGTGGACGAGGACGTCAGCCACGGCCCCACTCGTCGCGATCGGGGATGTCGATCCCGGGCGCGGCGCCGAATGTCGAAGCGAGCGCACTGGCCGGGTCGGCTTGCTCGTCGGCGAGGTAGCGGTCGAGCGCTCTCCTGACCACGTCGGCGAGGGTGGTCCCCTGCGTCGAGGTGATCTCGTCGATACGTCGACGTTGCTCGGTGGTCAGGTAGATCTGCGTTCTCGTCGCCGTCACGTGGCACATTATACAGCGCCGCATACAGCACCACATACAGCGCCGTTGTCCGTCAGGTGGCGACGACCGACCGTCCGGCAGATGAGCGACGGGCTGGTCGACTGCCTGCGGGGACGGGTGCCCCGATGGTGTCGCGCTGGTGTTTCTATGGTGTAAAATAGGTGTATGAGCCGGACGAACATCGACATCGACGACGAGGCGTGCCGGGCGGTGATGGAGCGCTACCAGCTGGCCACCAAGCGCGATGCGGTCAACTTGGCCCTCCGGAAGCTGGCCGCCGAGCCCCTCGATCTCGACGACGCCCGCCGGCTCCGAGGTTCCGGTTGGGATGGCGATCTCGAAGGCATTCGGGCCAGCCGCGCCGGATGATCCTCATCGACACTTCAGCCTGGGTCGAGTTCCTCCGCGACACCGGGTCGGTCACGTGTGACGCGGTCGACCTGCTCCTCGGTGACGACATGGCGATCTGCGACGTGGTCAGCATGGAGGTGCTCGCAGGAGCACGCGACGAGCGGCATCTCAGCCAGCTCAGGAGATTGCTGGGTCGGGCTCGTGTGATCTCGATGGAGCCCGGCGACTACGACGAGGCAGCAGCGTTGTACCGGGCATGCCGCCGCAGCGGCGAGCCGGTCCGCAAGCTCATCGACTGCCTGATCGCTGCAGTCGCCATCCGAGCGGACGCCCCCGTCCTCCACTTCGATTCCGACTTCGCGACGCTGAGCCGTCACACGGTGCTGAGAGTTCATCCGGCCTCGCTCACCTGAGCGCCCGCCGCGGCGAACTGCCGAGGTGCCAGACTGCACGGCATGAGCGACAAGATCGAACTCAGCGACAAGGAATGGCTCGACAAGCTCGGGCCGGAGCGTTTTGCCGTGCTGCGCAGAGGCGGCACCGAGCGGGCGGGGACGGGCGCCCTGCTGCACAACAAGCAGACGGGCATCTACCAGTGCGGGGCGTGCGGCAACGACCTGTTCACGAGCGACACCAAGTTCGAATCGGGCTCGGGCTGGCCCAGCTTCTGGGAGCCGGTCGGGCCCGACGCCGTGAAGGAGATCGACGACACGACCCACGGGATGCGCCGCACCGAGAGTCGTTGTGCCCGTTGCGATTCGCACCTCGGGCACGTCTTCCCCGACGGGCCCCGTCCCACAGGTCTGCGCTACTGCATGAACTCCCTGTCGCTCGAGTTCGCGACGACCGACGAGACATCGGCGACGGGCGACCCGCAGCCGTCCGACACGGGTGAGGGGTCGGCGCAGGGCCCATCGACGTGACCCGAGGCGTCGACCTGACCACGCCGAACACGCCGAACACGCCGAACACGCCGAAGACGCCGAAGACACCGATCACGCCGAACGCGCCGATCACGCCGATCACGCCGAACACGCCGATCACGCCGATCACCGAGGACGACGAGTTCATCCGAGCGGCCGTCGAGACGGCCGAGCTCCCGGCGCTGTTGCCTGCATTGGCAGCGCTCACCGGCGATCTGTCGTTGCTGCGCGACGACCTCGCACCCGATCCCCTCAAGGTGCGCGAGCCGAACAACGGCTACTCGCCCGAGCAGCGCAGCGCGATCATCGAGCTCGCGGCCGCCACGCTGGCGCGTTATCGCGACAGCGGGTGCCGGCTTGCGCCGCAGCCCGATGCCGACACGATCAACCGGCTGATGGAGCAGGCGGTCGGCCAGACCGTGGGCGACGACTACGTGCCGATGATGCGCGAGGAGCTCTCGGTCACCGGCGACGATCTACGCGCGCCCATGTGGCACAAGGACGACCTGGCGCCCGAGCGAGCTTTCACGACGGTGATCGTCGGCGCGGGCATGTCGGGCCTGCTCGCCGCACATCGGCTCGACCAGGCGGGCGTACCGTTCGTGATCATCGAGAAGAACGACGATGTCGGCGGTACCTGGCTCGAGAACAGCTACCCGGGATGTCGCGTCGACATCAGCAACCATTGCTACAGCTACTCGTTCGCCCAGCGCCACGACTGGTCGCACCACTTCTCCACCGGCCCGGCCCTCCTCGGGTACTTCCGCCGTTTCGCCGACGACTTCGGCCTGCGCGACCGCATCCGCTTCGGCACCGAGGTCACGGCGATGACCTACGACGAGGCTCGGGCGCGTTGGACCCTCGAGCTCGCCACGGCCCATGGCGACGAGACCATCGAGGCCCAGGCCGTCGTGAGCGCCGTCGGTCAGCTCAATCGGCCCAAGATGCCCGCCGTCGCCGGCGTCGACACCTTCGCCGGCCCGTCGTGGCACTCGTCGCGCTGGAACCACGACGTCGACCTCACCGGCAAGCGGGTGGCGGTGATCGGGACGGGCGCCAGCTCGGTGCAGCTCGTCCCCGAGATCGCCGGGAAGCTGGCGCGACTCGACGTGTACCAACGCACGCCCAACTGGTTCTTCCCCGTGCTCGACTACCACGCCGAGGTCACCCCGGGCATGCGTTGGCTCCTCGCGCACGTCCCGGGATATGCGCACTGGCACCGGTTCCAGCTGTTCTGGCGCGCTGCCGAGGGGATGCTGCCGAGTTGTCGTGTCGACGACGACTGGCCCGACATGACCCGCTCGGTCGGCCAAGCCAACCAGGAGCTGCGCGAGCTGCTCACGATGTGGTTCGACGTCATGTTCGCCGACCGTCCCGATCTGCTGGCTGAGGTCGTGCCGCCGTATCCGCCCACGTCGAAACGGGTCGTGCTCGACAACGGCGTGTGGGTCGCCGCGCTCAAGCGCGACAACGTCGAGCTGATCACCGACGCCATCTCCGAGATCACGTCCACGGGCATCGTCACCGGCGATCGGCGACAGCCGGGCGTTTCTTCGCGATTTCGCGCACCCCTGGTGAAGAAGCGCGAAGAATCGACGGCAGGGAGTGCCAGGGCAGACGGCGAGGAACCCGTCGAGTTCCGCTGCGGCATCGATCTCGCTGTTCGGTTACTACGACCAGCTCGACGAGGGGTTCGCGGCGCCGTCGTATGGGCTAGCGGCCGGCTTCGGTTTCGGCTTCGCCGAGCTTGGATAGCAGCGACGAGTCGCCCTTGGCGGTCGACGATGCGACGGCTTCGACGAGCTCGTCGCCGCCGGCGGCTTGGAGGAACTGCTTGGGGAGCGCGGTGAGCGTGTAGCCGTCGGGCATGGCGGGACGGTCGTCGACCTTGCGGGCCAAGGCTGCGGCGATCGCCGGCTCCAAGCGGACGGCCTTGGCCGTGTCGAACGCGTCGGCCCGGTCGGCGAACTCGGGCATGACCTCGGCCGCGAACAGCTCCAGCGAAGACATGATGTCCTCGTGGCGGTTGCGGCCCGACTGCATGACGAAGATCACCTGGTCGATGCCGGCCGCCTCGTAGCGACGCAGGAACTCGCGGATCTGGTCGGGTGTGCCGATGGCGCCCCGCAGGCCCTCGATCTGGCCGGCGGCGATCTTGGCCCCGAGGACCTCGCGCTCGAGAGCGACGGCAACCTCGGCGGAGTAGCCCATCTCGTCGCGCTTGGCCTGGAACTCTTCCCACACGTGGGTCTGCGCCGGAACGTGCTCGCCGAAGATGTAGTAGTGCGCCAGCGAGTAGCCGAAGAAGTTGGCGCCCTCGAGGCCCATCCGCAGCGCGGTCTCGGCGTCGTGATGGCACATCATCGGGGTCACGCAGGCGATGCGGGGGTTGACGGCGAGGCCGATCGGCACGCACTCCTCGGCCATCACCCGCTCGTAGTCGGCCACCCACTTGGCGGCTTCCTCGGGGTCGATGAACGTGAAGGTGAGCGCGCCGATGCCTTCCCGGGCGGCGAGCAGCACGGTGTCGTGGCGCGAGCACGCCACCCACACCGGCGGATGGGGTTTCTGGTACGGCTTGGGCACCACGTTGCGGGGCGGCATCGTGACGAAGGCGCCGTCGTGACCGGTGAACGGCTCCTCGGTCATGCAGCGCAACGCCACCTGTAGGCCTTCGCGCCACTGCTCGCGCTTGAGCGCCGGGTCGATCCCGAACCCGCCGAGCTCGGAGATCGAGCCCGACTCGCCCGAGCCGAACTCGACCCGTCCGCCCGAGATCAGGTCGAGCATGGCGATGCGCTCGGCGATACGGGCCGGATGGTTGTACGCCGGGGCCGTGAGCACGATCCCGTGACCCAGCCTCATCCGTGTGGTCCGCTGGCTCGCCGCGCCGAGGAACACCTCGGGCGCCGAGGAGTGCGAGTACTCCTCGAGGAAGTGGTGTTCGACCTCCCACAGGTAGTCGAAGCCGAGCCGGTCGGCCAGCTCGATCTGGTCGAGCGCATCGGCGAGCAGCTGCCGTTCCGCTTCCGGTCCCCACGGGCGGGGGATCTGGTGCTCGTAGAACAGGCCGAATCGCATGGCACACCCTCCCGGGAGACGATGCCGGGAGCTTGCCCCACCTCGTGACGTGCCGTCGACCGTGGCCTGGGAGCTGAGGCGAGCGCTGGCGCCGTCCCGCCTCAGATCTGGGCGCCCGCCACCGATCCCACGAGGGGCTCGCCGTCTCGGCTGAAGGCGGCGCAGATGATCTGTCGGTCGTCTTGCGTCCACGATGCGCTGGTGGGGTAGATCGACGAGATCTCGAGATCCGACTGGGCGTAGGGCGTGCCGACGTACTCGCCGAGGCGCTGCTGGCACTGGCTGGTGGAGTACTCCGAGAGGTTCTCGTCGCCCGGGAAAGCGGCGCCCTCCTCGGCGGGGGCTCCAGCCTCGATCGCGTCGTACTCGAAGACGGCGAAGACCTCATTGGGATGGCCGAGCGCGCAGTCGACGATCGGGAGATCGCGAACCTCGTGTCCCTCGACCGGCCCGAAACATGTTCCAGCCGTGACGGCGTACACGTTGCCGGTGGTGGCCTCTGAGCCACCGCACGAGGCCAGGAGCCCTGCCAGAAGCCCGGCCATGAGCATCGTCCCGACCGCAGCGAGTCGCGCGCGGGCTCGTCGCCTCACGCTCGAAGTCACACGTGCCCTCACGGTCCTCACGGTCCTCACGTTCCTGGGTATCGGCCACCGATCGGGTCGGGTTGACGATCTCGGATCGCGGTGGCTCCGGGCTCTCTACACTGCCAGGGCCATGTCGTGGTTGCTGCGCGATGGAGCCGTGCTCGCCGCCGTCGAGGTGGCCGACTCGGCGCGGGCCCGCAGGCGGGGCCTGCTGGGACGCGACGGCATCGACGGGGCGATCGTGCTCGCGCCGTGCCGCCAGGTGCACACCGCTCGCATGCGCTTTCCGATCGACGTGGCGTTCTGCGACCGCGAGGGTCTCGTGCTCTACACGGCCACGCTCTCGCCCTGGCGGCTGAGCCGACCGGTGTGGCGCGCCCGCTTCGTGATCGAGGCCGAGGCCAACACGTTCGAGCGGTGGCGGCTCGCCCCCGGCGACGTCGTCGAGATCACGGGTACCGGTACCGGCGCGGGGAGCGGCGACGGGCGCACCCACAATGGACGCACGGGCGACGGGCGCACCCGCGACGCGCGCACCCGCAACGGACGCACGGGCGACGGACGCACGGGCGACGGCCGACCGGGGGACGGGCGTACAGGCCGGCAAGACTCCCATCCGTGACCGCACACGGTGCGCTGATCCTCGTCGGCACGCCCATCGGGAACCTGGGCGACCTCTCGCCGCGTGCGGTTGCCGCGTTGCGTGATGCCGACGCCATCTGCGCCGAGGACACCCGCCGCACGCGCGGTCTCATGAGCCACGCTGAAATTCCCGGTGGGTCGCGCCTGATCGCCGTCCACGCCCACAACGAGCGTCGGATCGCCGGCGAGATCGTCGAGCGGATCAGGCGGGGCGAGCGGGTGGCGTATGTGACCGACGCCGGGATGCCCGGGATCTCCGACCCCGGCGAGCAGCTCGTGGCCGCCTGCGTGGCCGCAGGGCTCCCCACCGAGGTCGTGCCCGGACCCTCGGCTGTCCTGGCCGCGCTCGTGATCTCCGGCTTGCCCACGAGCCGGTTCTCGTTCGAAGGGTTCCTGCCCCGACGAGGCCGCCGGAGGGCCGAGAGTCTCGCCCGGATCGCCGCCGATGATCGAACGACGGTGATCTACGAATCGCCCCATCGGGTCGCAGCCACGCTCGCCGACCTCGCCGAGGCGTGTGGAGCCGACCGTCGCGTGGCCGTCGCTCGCGAGCTCACGAAGCGCTTCGAGGAAGTGTGGCGCGGCTCGGCCGCGGCCGGCGCCGAGCACTGGGGCACCCTGAGCCCCTTGGGGGAGTTCGTGATCGTGGTCGGACCGGCGCCCGTCATCGTGACGACCGTCGACGACGACGACCTGGCCGATGCCATCGAGGACCTGCTCGACGGGGGCTCATCGGCCCGCGACGCAGCCGACGAGATCGCCGAGCGCTTCGGGGTGCCCCGCCGGCGCGCCTACACGATCGCCAATCGCATCAAGGCCACGGTGACCGCGCCGGTAACCTCCGAGCCGTGAGCACCGACCGAATCGACCAGCCCTCGGGCGCGCCAGCGTTCTTCACGACGCCCATCTATTACGTGAACGACGTGCCCCACGTGGGTCACGCCTACACGACGGTCGCCGCCGACGTGATGGCCCGGTGGCGACGCCTGTGGGGCGACGACGTTCTCTTCCTCACCGGGACCGACGAGCACGGCCTCAAGATCCAGCGGGCCGCCGAGGCCGCCGGGCTCACGCCGCTCGAGCACGCCGACCGCACCAGCGCCCGGTTCCGTGAAGCCTGGACCCTGCTCGGCATCAGCAACGACGACTTCATCCGCACCACCGAGCCCCGCCACCACGCGGCCGTCTCGCACATGCTCCAGACGGTCTACGACAACGGCCACATCGAGCTCGGCACCTACGAGGGCCTTTACTGCGTGGGGTGCGAGGCGTACTACACCGAGGACGAGCTGAACGACGGCACCTGCCCGATCCACGGGCGTCCCGTCGAACGGGTGACCGAGGAGAACTACTTCTTCAAGCTTTCGCGCTTCGAGCAACCCCTGCTCGACTACTACGCGGCCCATCCCGATGCCGTCGTCCCCGAGACCCGCCGCAACGAGGTGCTGGGCTTCATCAAGGGCGGCCTGCAGGACTTCTCGGTGTCGCGATCGTCGATCACGTGGGGCATCCCGTTGCCGTGGGACCCCCGCCACGTCACCTACGTGTGGTTCGACGCGCTCATCAACTACTGCACCGCAGCCGGCTATCCGAGCGATCGGGAGCGCTTCGACCGCTACTGGCCGTCGGTGGTGCACTTCGTGGGCAAGGACATCCTGCGCTTCCATGCCGTCTACTGGCCGGCGATGCTCATGGCTGCAGGCGAGCTCCCGCCGAGCCAGGTCGTGGCCCACGGCTGGCTGCTCGCGGGCGGCGAGAAGATGTCGAAGTCGAAGGCCAACCAGATCTTCCCGGCCGACCTGGTCGCCGAGTTCGGCGTCGACGGTTTCCGGTACCACTTCATGGCCGACCAGCGGTTCGGGCCCGATGGCGATCTCTCGTACGAGGGGATGATCGCCCGGTACAACGCCGACCTGGCGAACAACTTCGGCAACCTCGCCAACCGGGTGCTGACGATGGCCGTCAACTACCTGGGCGGCGTCGTGCCCGAGCGTCGCGAGGACGGGTTGCTGCGCGAGGAGGCCGAGCGGGTGTTCGCGCTCCAGGGTGCGGCGTTCGCCCGGTACGACTTCGCGTCGGGGTTGGAGGCGGTGTGGGCGCTCATCCGGGCCACCAACGCGTTCATCGAGGACCGGGCGCCGTGGGCGCTCAACAAGGCCGGTGACACGGCCGCGGTCGCCGGGGTGCTGGGCGACTGCCTCGAGGCGCTGCGCATCGTTGCCCTCCTCGCTTCGCCGGTGATCCCGAGCGCCTGCGCCGAGCTGTGGCGGCGCCTGGGCCTCCCCGGTCGCCCCGAGGACGAGCGCCTGCCCGCGGCCGCGGCCTGGGGCGGCCTTCCCGCGGGGTCGATCCTCGAGAAGGGCGCCCCCCTCTTCCCCCGCATCCAATGACGCTCAGATGGGCGGATAGCCACTGCCACCTGGATGGCGAGGAGCGCCCGGACGGCGTCCTCGACGAGGCCCGCGCGGCCGGCGTGGAGCTGTTCGTCACCGTCGGGACCGACGCGGCGCGCTCGCAGGCCGCCATAGACCTCGCGTCCCGTCACGACGACGTCTGGGCGACGGTCGGCCT
>VFJJ01000143.1 GCA_009886115.1 Actinomycetota bacterium | reverse complement strand
GTCGTTGTGATCTGTGCTCGATCGTGGGCTGGACAGGCCTCGCCCTCAGGTACCGGTGAGGTCGAGCTCGCCGGCGGCGAGGTAGGTCCGCTCGATCTCGTGGATGCGTCGCCGGCCGACGAGCGGGCGTTCAAGATCATGGTGATCGGCGACGAGACCAGCACGATCTCGTTCACCGTGCCCGAGGCTGTGCCTGCGGTGCAGGGAGCGCTCGACCACCTTCCCAACGTCGAGGTGCTGCACTGCGACAGCGCCGGCGACGCCAACAAGAGCACCGAATGCCAGCGGGAAGCCGTCGACGAGGGCGTGGCGATCGTCATCGCATCCTTCGGCCAGATCGGCCAGGACCAGGCCGTCCTCACCGAGGCCGGTATCCCGGTCATCGGCGGCGCCGACGCCAACGCCGAGGGTGCGTTCTCGCTCAGCGCCGGGCTCGCCAGCTACGCGGCGCTTGGCGTGGCCGCCGGCGAGGCCGGGTGCACCAAGGTGAGCACGCTGTATCTCGACGGTGCGGAGTTCCTCGCCGACATGGTCCAGTACGGCGCCGATTTGGTGGGAGCCGAGGAAGTGGCCCGGGCGGCCGTCGCCCGCAACACCGTCGACATCGCTCCCCAGGTCACGGCCCTCACCGCCGCCGACCCCGACTGCATCGTGCTCAGCGTCACCCCCACCGAGGTCGTGCAGTCGGTGATCGCCATCGACCAGAACGGCTCCGACGCGCAGGTGATCCTCGTCGGGGCCATCCTCCCGGCTGACGTGCGTGAGGAGCTCGGCGAGCTCGCCGAAGGCGTCCTCACCGCCGAGATCGCGCTGAACCCGGCCGACGACGATCCGGTGATCGACGAGATCGCGGCCGACATCGCGGCGTTCGACGACGACGCCGAGGTCACCACCATCGGCATCTTGAGCTGGGCCTCGGCCAAGCTCGTCGAGGCGGCGCTCCTCGACATTGACGGCGACGTCACCGCAGCTGCGTTGATGGAGGCACTCGCCGGGCTCGAGAACGTCGAGGTGAGCGGGGCCATCCACCCGTTCACGGCCACGACCAAGCTCGTCAACCCGCTGTTCACCAGCTTCTACAACCCCTGGGGCCTGCTCTACCGGGTCGAGGACGGGGTTCCGGTCCGTGTCACCGACGAGTTCTTCTCGTTGGTCGAGAGCCTCGAAGGGGCGTCGCTCGGTTGAACCCCGAGAGAGCGGCAGTCGTGGGTACCAGGACCTCCAGGTAGCAGCGGGCAGGAGATCACCACCGTGTCGGAGCTCATCCAGTTCTCTGCGTTGGGCATCGGGGCCGGGGGCCTCTATGCCCTGGCGGCCATCGGCGTGGTGCTCGTCTACCGGTGCTCGGGGGTGGTCAACTTCGCGCAGCTCTCGATCGGGATGGTCGGCGCCTACGTGTACTTCGAGCTCCACGTCGAGCACGGGGTGCCGGCCGGGATCGCCATGGTCGGGGCATTCCTGGGCTCGGCACTGGTCGGCGTGGCGTTCCATCTGGCGATCATGAACCGGATGCGCGACGCCTCGGTGCTGGCGAGGGTCGTCGCCACGCTGGCCCTGCTCGTCACCCTCCAGGGCGTGGCGACGATCCGCTACGGCGTGTTCCCCAAGCGGGTGCCGTCGCTCCTGCCCAACGACGGCGTCGAGATAGGGGGCGTCTCGGTCGGCGAAGACCGCATCTGGATCTTCGTGATCGCCGTTGGTCTCACGGCAATCCTCTGGGCGATCTACCGGTACACCACGTTCGGGGTGGCCACCTCGGCGGTGGCCGAGAACCCCCGAGCCGCTGCGGCCCTGGCCATCTCGCCCAACGCCATCGCGGCGGCCAACTGGGCGGTGGGCTCGGCGCTGGGTGCGTTGGCCGCCGTGCTCCTGGTCCCCATCACCACGTTGCAGCCCTCGGCCGTGTCGTTCCTCGTGATCCCGGTGCTCGCCGCCGCCGTGGTCGGACGGTTCTCGTCGTTTCCGATCACGACCGCGGCCGGGCTCGGGATCGGCGTGACCCAGGCGCTCATCACCAGCCCCCAGTTCATCAAGCACGATTTCTGGCAGATACCGGGGCTGCCGACGGCGGTCCCGTTCATCCTCGTGGCCGTCGTGCTCATCAGCCGAGGCCGGTCGGTGGTGGGCAAGGACGAGCGCTTCGGACGCATGCCCGCGCTCGGCTCGGGGAAGATCACGCCCGGACTGGTCGCGTTCGGCATCATCGTCTCGCTCGTTTGCATCTGGGTGCTGTTCCCCGAGGACTGGCTCATCGCCTTTGAGATCCAGATCATCGTGGCGGTCGTGCTCATGTCGTTCGTGGTGATCACCGGATACGCCGGGCAGGTCTCACTGGCCCAGGGGGCCTTCGCCGGGATCGGCGCGCTCGTCGCGGCATGGCTGAACGCGTCGAAGGGCTGGCCGCTCGAGCTCGCGGCGCTGGCGGGCATGGTCGCGGTCATTCCGGCGGCGCTCATCGTGGGGACGGCCGGGATCAGAACCCGGGGCGTGAACCTGGCCATCGTCACCCTCGGGTTCGCCATCGCGATGGAGCCGGTGGTGTTCACCAACCCCGACTACACCGGCGGGTCGTTGGGGTTCAAGGGTGACGTCCCGTCGTTCCTTGGACTGTCGATCGACCCCGTCGAGCACCCCGAGCGTTATGCCACCTTCGCCTTGGCGATCCTCACGATCGTGGGCTTCGCCATCGCCAACCTCAGACGCGGTCGTGCTGGTCGGCGCCTCATCGCGGTTCGTACGAACGAGCGGGCCGCCGCTGCGCTCGGGGTATCGGTGGTCGGGGCCAAGCTCTACGCCTTCGCCCTCGGCGGTGTGATCGCCGCCGTCGGCGGCATCCTCGTCACCTTCCGTCAGTCGATCCTCGAGTTCGGCGGCTTCGGCGGGATCACGTCGCTGTTCGTCATGCAGGCCGCAGTGATCGGCGGTGTCGGCCTGCTCTCGGGCCCGGCAGCGGGGAGCGGCTTCCAACCCGGGACCGTGGGCCAGCAGGTCATCGACTATCTCCCCGGTGATCCGGCGCTCGTGCTCATCGTCATCGGCGGGGTCGGGCTGATGGTGATGCTCTCGTTCGTCCCCGACGGGATCGCCGAGCTGCAGCGCCGCAACTTCGCGCCGTTGTTGCGAGCCATCCGCAGCCGGTTGCCGCAGCGACGGCCGGTGAGCGAGATGCTGCTCGCCCGGGCCGAGGTGGCGCTCGACCAGCGCGTTGCTCCCAAGGCCCTGCGCGTCAACGGTCTCACCGTTCGCTTCGGTGGCGTGGTCGCACTCGCCGATCTCACGCTCGAGGTGCTGCCCGGCGAGGTGGTCGGGCTCATCGGGCCCAACGGTGCGGGCAAGAGCACCGCGATCGAGGCCATCACCGGCTTCGTGAGCCCCAGCGAGGGGTCCGTCAGCCTCGGCGACGAGCCGATCGACGGTCTCACCCGCGAGCGACGGGCCCGGGCCGGTCTCTCACGGTCGTTCCAGTCGCTCGAGCTCTTCGACGACCTCACCGTCCTCGAGAACATCCAGACGGCGTGCGACGAGCGCGACCTCGGGGCATATGTGACCGATCTCGTCAAGCCCGGCATCGGTCGACTCACGAGCGCGGCCCGCACGGCGATCGCCGATTTCGGCTTCGACGACACGCTCGACACGAAGGTTGTCAACCTCAGCTACGCCGAGCGACGGATGCTGGCGGTCGCACGGGCGGTGGCGGGCGGGCAGTCGGTGCTGCTGCTCGACGAGCCGGCCTCGGGTCTCGACGACGTGCAGACCCGGCGCCTGGGCGAGTCGATCCGTCGGCTGGCCGCCGATCGGGGTGTGGCCGTCCTGCTCGTCGAGCACAACGTCGACATGGTGCTGCGCACCTGCGACCGCATCTACGCCCTCGACTTCGGCGAACTGATCGCCTCGGGCACCCCGACCGAGATCAGGTCCGACCCCCGAGTGATCGACGCCTACCTCGGTACGGCCCGCTTTCGTGAAGGCGAGTCGTCCAGCCTCGACGTTCGAGGCGACCCTGTGCTCAGCGATCCAGCAGCCGTGTGACCCAGCCTCTGCCGCCGTCTGTCACCTCCCGTCCCACCCGCATTGAAAGGGATCTCCATGATCGAAGTCGAGTCGTACGTCGTCGTTGACGGGTTCTTCGGCCAGCCCTACATCGACCGCGACGAGGAGCGCGACGTTCCCGCTCCGCACCGGAACGTCCACGGCGGCTTCGCCGGTACCGACACCCGGTTCACGTTCTACTTCCCGCCGGTCGAGCAGTGGGCGGGTCGCATGTTCCACCCGCTCGAGGGGGCTCACGCCGGCCACGAGGAGGCCTTCGGAGGCGGGATGGGCGAGCTCATCGGCGGCCTCAAGATGCTCACCCGCTTGGGCGGCTACATGATCGAGTCGAACTCCGGTCACATCGGCGACGACGTCGACCCCAAGGGCGGCGACGATCCCACCATCTACGGCCACCGGGCCAGCGTGGAGACGGCCCGCTTCTCGAAGCACGTCGCCGCCCAGGTCTACGGCCAGGCGCCGCACCACTCCTACGTGTGGGGCGGCAGCGGCGGCGGTCGGCGTTCGCCGCTGTGCCTCGAGTACGGCGCCGGCGTGTACGACGGCGCGCTGCCGTTCATGGGCGGCGGTGAGATCGCCGAGCACGGCACCACCAAGCGCATCCGGGGCGCCCAGGTCATGTCGTTCGCTTCGATGTTCAACGTGCAGCGCCTGCTGGGCCCCAAGATCGCCGACGTCATCGACGCCATGGCCCCGGGCGGCTCGGGTGATCCCTACGCCGGGCTCGACACCCACCAACGCGAGGAGCTGGCGAACCTGTACCGCCAGGGATATCCCGTGGGCGACGAGCCCATGATCGCCTCGCCCATGGGCCAGATGTGGCTGTGGACGTCCATCGCCGATCTCCTGCAGGAGGAAGGACCCGAGTACTTCGAGGCGTTCTGGACCAGGCCCGGGTACGTCGGCCACGACCAGCCCGAGGTCGTCAGGCGCGACCTCATCGACGTCACCCTGCCCGTCAAGCGGGTCATCAGGGGCCAGGATCTCCTCGAGCGACCCGACGACTTCAAGGCTCCGGGGACCGAGAAGATCGTTCGCGACATCCTGTTCATGTCGATGCTCACGGGGACGCTCGACGCGCCGGTGGCCGTCGAGATCGAGGGCATCGGTGGCGGCTACCGGCTCGGGACGGGCGTCAAGGTCATGACCGGCGCGGCGGCGGGCCGGCAGCTCTACGCCATGTATGAAGGTGGCGACATCTTCAGCTGTGACGGTCGTGCCGAGGCCAACATCGAGCGCTTCCGCGGCGTCGAGCCGGGCGACATGGTGCACGTGAACAACTTGGCGTTCCTGGCTTTCTGCTACTACTACCGCCACCACGTCATGGAGGATCCGCAGTTCGACTTCCTCCGGCCGGCCGGGCGCCACATCTACCCCCAGCATCCGGTGCCCCTCCAGTCGCCGCTCATGGGCGTGTCGTACTCCGGTCAGTACGAGGGCAAGCTGCTGTGGGTGCACCACACCCACGACGCGTCGCTGTGGCCGCCCCAGGGCCTCGTCTACAAGACCGCCGTCGAGCAGGTCCGGGGCGTCGAAGGGGCCCATGAGCGCTTCCGCCTGCGCTGGACCCAGAACGCCGAGCACATCACGCCGATGGTGTTGCCGTCGGGTCCCGACCGGGCGGTGACCACCTGGCTCATCGACTACATGCCGGCAATCGAGCAGAGCCTGTGGGATCTCATCTCGTGGGTCGAGGATGGCGTCGAGCCGGCAGCAACCACGTTCGACTTCGTCGACGGTCAGGTGCTCCTGCCCGCTGACGCCGCGACGAGAGGCGGCATCCAACCCGTCGTGCACGTCAGCGCCAACGGGGCCGGTCGGGTCGAGGTGAAGGCCGGCGACACGGTCACCCTGTCCGTCCGGGCCGAGGTGCCGCCCGGGGCTGGACGCTTCACCCGGATCGAATGGGACTTCGACGGGTCGGGCACCTATCCCAGCGACCAGAAGCTCGACGGGAGCTCGGCCACGCTGGATGCCACGACCACCCACACCTACGCCATGCCGGGTACGTTCTACGCAACGGCCCGGGTGTGGTCGCATCGCGACGGCGATCCCGAGGCGGTCTTCTGCCAGTTGGCGAACCTCGACTCCGCTCGCGTCGTCGTCGCCTGAGCACCGGGCCCGGCACCCAGCCGCGAACCACGACCCGATCCGCACACACGTCAGGGAGACCAAGGTGGCAACGGCGATGAAGCCAGTCGGCGGGCGGGCAGACGGCCTGAGCGAGGCCGCCATCGTCGCGGCCGCTCGGGCCATCATTCGCACGTCGGGCGTAGCGGGCCTCTCGATGCGCCGACTGTCGGACGACCTGGGCGTCGCGCTCGGCGCGACGTATCACCACGTCCCCAACCGCAAGGCGTTGCTGGCGCTGGTGGCCCAGACCATCTACGCCGACGTCGAGCTTCCCGACCCGTCCATCACATCATGGTCCGACCAGATCCACGTGGTGTTGTCGAGCTTTGCCCGGGAGGTCACGACGTACCCGGGCATGGCCGCCGAGATGCTCAGGGATCTCGAGGCCATGGCCCCGGTGATGATCATCGATCAGGTCCTCATCAGCCTCACCAGCGCGGGCTTCACGGGCCCCCAGATCGACGAGGCCCGGGCGGCGCTGTTCTTCTATGTGTGCGGGCTCACGTTCGCCGGGGTCACCGGTGGGGGCGAAGCGTTGGCTGTGACCGCGAGGGCACTGGACTACTTCGAGACCGGGTTGCGGACCCTCCTGAACGGCATTGCGCTCGAGCTCCAAGGTCCATCGACCCGCAAGCCCGGGCCGGAGGCTCGAGTCCGACGATCCCCGACTCGAACACGCTGAGTCGCTTCGTCCAACGGGGGCGCCATCGGCAAGTGTGGCGAGCGGTTGTCGCCCGGCGGCGGCGCGCCCGTCTCGGAATCCGAAGGGAATTGAGGAGCACCATGAGTACCGAAACCGTGGAGCAACCCACCGGCTTCTTCGAGGCCGCGCCGTTGACGTTCGACCGGGCCGAGGGTTGGCGCTACTTCCGTGCTCCCGGAGAGGTGTACCAGCGCGATGGGATCTGGTTCCTCACCAGTCACGCGGCTGTGCGCTTCGCGCATCAGCATCCCGAGATCTTCAGCTCCGCCAAGGCTTTCGACAACCTGGGCTCTCCGGTGACGCTCATCCCGCTCGCCGTCGATCCGCCCGACCACGTGCGCTACCGACGATTGCTCGATCCGTTGTTCGCCCCCCGGGTGATCGGCGCCATCGAGCCCGAGCTGCGCCGTCAGGTCCGTGAGATCATCGGCGCGTTCGCCGACCGTGGTTCGTGCGACGTCATGGAGGATCTGGCGAACCTGTTTCCTACCCAGGTGTTCCTCACGCTCTTCGGTCTGCCGCTCGAAGACCGCGACACGTTCATCGACTGGGTGCGGACCATCGTCGAGGCGCCGGGCTCTACGGCCAGTGACGGCGCCACGCCAGAGGCGGCCGCCGCGGGAGCTGCACTGTTCGGGTACCTGCAGGACTTCATCGTGGCCAAGCGGGCCCATCCTGGCGACGACGTGTTGAGCACGATCCTGGCGATGAGCGGCGACGACGCCTTTTCCGACGACGAGGTGCTCGGGCTGTGCTTCTTGTTCACCTTGGCCGGGCTCGACACGGTCACGGCGGTGATCGGCTTCGTGCTGGCCCGACTGGCCGGTGATGGCGAGCTGCGTCAGCGCGTGGTCGACGATCCCGACCTGACCGGACCGGTGATCGAGGAGATCCTCCGCCTCGAGCTGCCGGCGCCGTTCACCCCTCGGGTGGTCCTGAGCGACGTCGAAGTCTGCGGCGTCACCATCCCGGCGGGGTCGTTCGTCTTCCTCGTGCTGGCGTCGGCCAACCGGGAGGACCGCGACAATGCCGACGACATCGACCTGGCACAGGCCGATCGCGGGCATCTGTCGTTCGGTGGCGGCATCCACCGCTGCCTGGGCTCGCACCTGGCTCGGCGGGAGCTGCGCATCGTGGTCGAGGAGCTGCACCGGATGATTCCCGCGTACTCGGTCGCCGAGGGGTACGTGCCCCGCATCCACTGGCCGTCAGGGACCTTGCACCTCACGTCGTTGCCCATCACCTTCCCCGTGAGGAGCCCCGCGAGCGGCGGAGCATGAGGGTCGTCGTCGACTCCGGGGTCTGCACGGGTCACGGGCGCTGCTACGCGCTCGTCCCCGAGCTGTTCGAGGACGACGAATGGGGGCACAGCTCGGTGCGCGGCGACGGCGAGATCACCGAAGCCCAACGGCCTCAAGCCGGACGAGCGGTCGCAGCCTGTCCCGAGCGGGCGATCACGATCCTCGACTGACCCACCCGGCGTTCAGGCGCGGCCGACCATCCCGCGTTCTTTGCGGCCAGACCCACTGTGGGCGCCGGCGCAGCCGCAAAGAAGCGGGGTGGGGTGGGGTGGGCGCGGCGCCGATCAGGCGATGATCGTGCGGGCCCGGAGGTCGGCGATGCTCGCGGTGTCGTGGCCGAGCTCGGCCATGATGACGTCGGTGTGCGAGCCGGCGAGCACGCCCGGCTTGGCCTGGGTCGCCGATCGGGAGAACCGCACCAGCGGTGCCATCCGAGGATGCTCGCCGAAGGTGGGGTGCTCGACATCGGCCAGGTAGTCGCTGGCGCGACCGAACTCGTCGCTCCACAGGACCGCCTCGATGTTGGTGGTGGTGACGGCGACGCAGCCGACACCGGCGTCGCGGAGATCGCGCTCCCAGGAGTCTGCGCCTCGGGTGACGAAGATCGCGGCCAGCGCTTCGCTGAGAGCGCGGTCGTTGCCGGCTCGACCGCCAGCCGTGGCGAACCGCTCGTCGGAGCCGAGGGAGTTCAGGGAGTTCAGGGAGTTCAGGGAGCCGAGGGAGTCGTACGGAGCCAGCGAAGCGACCAGACGGGTCCACTCGTGCTCGGCGGGAGCGGCGAGGAACACCCATCCCTCGGATGCGTCGTAGATCTGGTACAGCGCCGACAGGCCCCGCATCTCGCCATCGGGGCGGGGCTCGCCGGGGCTGCCCGGATAGTCGACGGTCTGCGCCGACATGGCGTGGACCCCGGTGTTGAGCATCGTGGTCAGCATCTCCTGGCCGCCGGCGCCGCGCGCGCGAGCGAGGAGGCCGAGCAACATGGCTGTGGCGACACCGAGCGCGGCGAACCCGTCGGCCTGAGCGTTGGCGCACAAGGCTCCGACCGTGAGGATCTTGGAGCTTCGGCGGATCTCGTCGAGGCTCAAGCCGGTTTCCTCGACGACCTGATCGCCCACGTTGGTGCGGGCGATGCCGACCGAGGCGCCGATGCTCGGGGCGTAGGCCGGACGATGGCCGTTGGGGCCGCCCGTGCCGTAGCCCGGCGCGTTGAGGTACACGAGCGAGGGGTTGAGCGACCGCAGCCGTTCGTACCCGAGACCGATGCGTTCGGCCACGCCGGCGCGGTATCCCTGCACCACGATGTCGGACGTCTTCACGAGCTCGTGGACGAGCGCCAGACCCTCGGGTGTGGAGGTGTCGATGCAGATGCTGTCCTTGCCCTGCATCACCTTGGCCCCGCCCGACTCGGGAAACGGGATGATCTTGCGGATCGGGTCGCCGGCGAGCGGCTCCACCTTGATCACCCGGGCGCCGAGGTCGGTCAGCAACGTGGCTCCGTGCGGCGCAGCGAACAGGCCCGCCAGCTCGAGGATGGTCACCCCGGCGAGGGGCAGGCCCGCCGGCGGCGAGGGGTCCCGGAGCGATCGGCCCGAGGGCGCCCCGCCGGTCTCGCCATGTGCGCCCGCCGGCCTGTCGTCATCCCCGAGGGTCGGAGCCGGGCGGTCAACTACAGCGGGCGTCTTCGCGAGGTGCACGAGCGGACCGGGCTGGCGGACGGGGCCCCGCTCGGCATCGACCAGGTCGAGCACCATGGCGTCGAACACGAGCTGCGGGTGCTCGAGCGCCGCGGGTCCGGCCCGGAAGATCTCGGCGAAGACGTTGGGGTCGGCGTCGAAGATGGCCCGCCACTCGGCGAGCGTCCTCTTGTTGGCCGCCTCGAGCATCAACGACCACATGGCCGACCGGCGGGCGACGTCGTCGAACATGGGGATGCCGACCCACTCGGGATCGGTGAGCATCCCGGCCAGCCCGAGGGCCTTCATGAGGGCGACGAACAGATGGGGGGCAACCTGCGCGAACTGCAGCCACTGGCCGTCGCTCGTGAGGGCCACGAGGAGGAAGTACGGGAAGGCCCCCGTCGGAACGCCGTCGTCGTCGAAGTTGGCGACCCGCGGGTACGCCCCGGGCCATTTCGTCTCGATGAGGTACTCGAACCACGACCAGGTGTCGAGGGCGGTGACGGCCTGGGCCAGGCTGGTCTCGACATGCTGACCGAGACCGCTCGCCTCACGTTCGAGCAACGCTGCCAGGATGCCGTGCAACGCGATCTGTGATGCCGAGAACGAGCACCACGGCACCGTCACGAACGGCGGCCGCGGGCCGGGGGTCATGCCGCCGAAAGCCTGGAAGAACCCGAGCTTGGCCGCGACGAGCCCCTCGTAGCCCTGCAGGTCGGCGTAGGGCCCGACGCGACCGAAGCCCGTGACCGACGTGTACACCAGCCGGGGGTTGGCCGCCGAGAGCGCGTCGAAACCGAGCCCTCTACCGTCGAGCACACCCGGCCGGAACGTGTCGACGAGCACGTCGGCGCTCGCTGCGAGGTCGCGCACGGCCTGCTGACCCTGCGGTGTGGTGAGGTCGACCACGACGCTGCGCTTTCCCCTGGCCCAGAACGGGAATGCCGTCTGGTGCCGCAAGGCCGACCCGCCTGGTGGCTCGATCCACACGACATCGGCACCGTGATCGGCGAAGAGCTGGCTGATCTGGGCGCCCACCCGCGTCGGTGACAGATCGACGACTCGCAGCCCGTCGAGCGCATGCATGCTCACAACTCCACCGTCCCCCAGCTGGGTGCGCCGAGCCGCTCGGCGACCGCGGGCACTACACGCACCGCAACCGTCGGCTGCGCGGAATCGACTCGGGCCCGGAAGCCTCCGAATGCCAAGTCTGCCATCGTCGCATCTCGGGGTACACGATGAGACGTGCTCGACGGGTAGCGCGGGCACTGCGCCCGTCGAGGTGACGAACTCAGCGGCCACCGGGCCCGCCACGTCATCGTCGGCGAGCCCCACCACCTCGGCGTCCCCGGCTCCGACGACCACGGTCCCGGCGCCCACCACCACGACGCTGCCGGAGCTCGAGCCGGTCGTCGTCACCGGCCCGGTCACCGGAGGGGCATGTACCCGTCGCGGCCCTGAGCGGGGACATGGTCGAAGGCGCGACCGGGTTCTGCGCACTCTTCGGTTCGACCACGCCCTTCGATGAGGCCACGCTCGCAGCCTTGTACCCGACGCCCGAGGACTATCTCGAAGCGTTCCGAGCGTCGGCACGGTCATCGGTCGACGATGGCTTCATCCTCGAGGTTGACGCGGATGTGATGGTGGCCAAGGCCGAGATCGTCGCCGTCAGTATGTAAAGCACCAGCCCGAGGTACATGCTGGCCGACACGAGGTGGCACTGTCGTCGCGTCAGCGCCCCGTCGGGGCGCGGGCCCGCTCGGGAATGGGCCCCTGAAGCGAGCTCATCATCGGGGAGTGATCCCGTCGAACACGAGCGCGGCGATGCTGTCGACGAAATCGCTCGGAATCGCGTGTCCTCTGACGAGATACGACAGTCCGCCCAAGGTGAGCGCTCCGTACACCGCCGCTGCGGTAGCTCCCGGGTCGATCGGACGGAGAGTGCCGTCGTCGAGCCCGTCCCGGAGCACCTTCTCGACTGGACGATGGAATGCGGCTTCTACGGCTTCGCCCAGCTCGGGAAGACGAGCGATGCGACCGTTCTCGGCGAGCAGGACACGGCACGTGGCTGGATGATCGTCCATGAGCTCGACCTGCACCCTGATGATCGCCGTCAGGCGCTGGCGCACCGAAGCTCCGGCACTGGCACTCATAACGTCCTCGACGGCGCTGGCGACGGCCTCGAGCCAGTCGGTCAGGAGGAAGGCGAGGAGCCCCTCCTTGCCGGCCAGGTAGTAGTAGATCGTGGACGACGGCACCCCGGTGGCGACGCTCAGGTCGTCGATGCGGGCGTGCTCGAAGCCGACATCGGCGAAGACCTCGGCCGCCCTTCGGAACCGTTCGGCCATCTCGGCCGGGATCTCCCGTTGCATCGATCTGCGCTTCCCGTTCGGTGGGGGCTCCCTGCGAGCCCACATGCTATCGGAACGGTGCTTTGGAACGTTGTTCCAATCTCTGCTACCGTCGGTGCCATGTACGACCCCTACGACCCCGACGTGCACGACGATCCCTATCCGGTCTACGCACGGCTGCGGGCCGAGGCTCCCGTGTTCCACAACACCGAACGCGACTTCTGGGTCTTCTCACGCTTCGCCGACGTGATGGCGGCCGTGCACGACACGGCGACGTACTCGTCGGCGCAGGGCGTCACGATCGGCTACGGCACCGAAGCCTTGTTGCCCATGATGATCATGATGGACCCGCCGCAACACCAGCGGCTCCGCAGTCTCGTGAGCCGAGCCTTCACGCCCAAGGCCATTGCCGCGCTCGAGCCCCGTATCGCTGTCATCGCGACCCAGCTGGCCGACGAGATCTGGGCCGCGGGTGGAGGCGATCTCGTCGTCGACTTCACCGAGCCGCTGCCCACCCTGGTGATCGCCGAGCTGCTCGGCGTCGAGACGGCCGACCGGGGATTCTTCAAGGAGAAGTCGAACGAGCTCGTCCGCCAGAACCCGTTCGAGGCGGGAGGGCAGGAGGCGGGGATGGGCGCCGCGATGGCGCTGTACGGGTACTTCGGCGAGGTGCTCGACGATCGGGTCGCCCACCCGCGTGAGGACTTCGTCACCGCGCTCACCGTCGCCGAGGTCGACGGCGAGCGCCTCGGACGTGACGAGCTGATGGGCCTGTGCTTCTTGTTGCTCGTCGCCGGCAACGAGACGACCACGAACCTGCTCGGCAACGCGGCGGTGCTCTTCGACCGGGAACCCCTACACCGGGCCCGCCTCGAGGCTCATGCCGAGCTCCTCGGCGCGGCCGTCGAGGAGCTGCTGCGGCACTCCTCGCCCGTGCAGGGCCTGGCCCGAACGACGACACGGCCCGTCGAGATCGGCGGGCACGCAATCCCCGAAGGCGCCAAGGTGCTCCTCCTGTACGGCTCGGCCAACCGTGACGACGCCGAGTTCGAACGGGCCGCCGAGTTCGATCTCGACCGGCGCCCGGAGCGGCATCTCGCGTTCGGCCACGGTGTGCACCATTGCCTGGGGGCAGCGCTGGCTCGGTTGGAGGCCAAGGTGGGACTGGAGGAGCTGCTCGGCCGGCGCCCCCGGTACGAGCTCGTTGACACCCCCGTCGAGTGGATCCGGTCGGGCCCCATCCGTGGTCCGAAGCAACTGCCCGTGCTCATCGGCGAGGCCTGAGCGGGTCGACGAACGCTGCTCGATCGCTCCGGATCAGGTCGGGGCGATCGGGGCATGAACGAGACCGTCCGCCAGAATGCCATGGTGTTCGACGACATCCTGGCCGCCAACCGCGAGTACTCGTCAACGTTTCGACTTGCCGGGCTCCCGCCGGCGGCTGCTCGCGGGCTGGCCGTCGTCACGTGCATGGACTCCCGCATCGAGCCCCTCGACATGCTCGGCCTCGTTCCCGGCGACGCCAAGATCCTCCGCAACGGCGGGGCGCGTGTCACCGACGACGTGCTGCGGACGCTGGTGCTCGCCGTCAACCTCCTGGCCGTCGACCGGGTATGCGTGGTGCAGCACACGGGATGTCGTCTGATCGGCGCGACCAACGACGAGCTCCGGGCGACGCTGGGCCAGGAGTACGGCGTCGACACGGCCGCCTGGGACTTCCTGCCGATCGACGACCAGCAGCGGGTGCTGCGCGCCGATCTCGCGCGGATCCGCACGTGCCCGCTGCTTCCTCGCGAGCTGCCCGTCGCCGGCTTCGTCTACGACGTCGACACGGGCCGCCTCCATCCCGCCGTCTGCTGAGCACGCTCCCGAGCGCCGAGGTGATCCCGTGACGACCGACCCCGAACCGTTCGCGCCCATGCGCTTCGACGGTCGGGTCGCGCTGGTCACCGGGGCGGGCGGGGGCCTGGGCCGCATGCACGCGCTGCTGCTCGCCGGGCGCGGTGCGGCCGTGGTGGTGAACGACGTCGGTGGCTACGACGCCATTGCCGAGCGGGCCCTCGGTGACGCCGATCGGGTCGCCGACGAGATCGTCGCCGCAGGAGGCCGAGCGGTGGCCTGTACGACGAGCATCACGTCGACCGATGGTGCGGCGCAGACCGTGCAGACGGCCGTCAAGTCCTTCGGGCGCATCGACATCGTCGTCAACAACGCCGGCATCCTCCGCTCACGCGACTTCCACGAGATGACCGACGACCTCTGGGACGAGGTCATGAACGTGAACCTGCGCGGTGCGTACCTCGTCACCCGGGCGGCCTGGCCGCACCTGCGCGACCAGGGCTACGGCCGGGTGCTGTTCACCACGTCGAACTCGGGCCTGCTCGGGGTGCCCGGCTCGAGCGCCTACGCCGCCTCGAAAGCGGCGCTGTGGGGCCTCACCCGGGTCCTGGCGCTCGAAGGGGCCGCGGCGGGTATTCACACCAACGCCATCGCCCCCATCGCCTTCACCGAGATGTCACGCCAGTCACGAGCGGTGCCGGCCACCTGGCGCACCGGGACGGGCGATGCCTGGTCGGACCGCCTCGATCCGCGTCACATCGCCAGCGCGGCCGCCTGGCTCGTCCACCACGACTGCCCTCTCAACGGTCAGGTGCTGAGCGTCGCGGCCGGGCGGGTGGCCCGGTTCTTCATGGGCCTCACGCCCGGCTTCGTGGATGGCGACCTGTCGGTCGAGATGGTCCGTGACCATGCCGACGAGATCCTGCTCGAGGACGGCTACGACGTGCTCGACAAGGCCTTCGAGGAAGGCCGCCGCCTGCGCC
This sequence comes from Actinomycetota bacterium, assembly GCA_009886115.1. Classification (GTDB taxonomy): domain Bacteria; phylum Actinomycetota; class Acidimicrobiia; order IMCC26256; family VFJJ01; genus VFJJ01. Next base: position 2,033 of record VFJJ01000143.1, on the reverse strand, counting down.
GCCGCCTCGGTATCTGAGCGGTATCGAGGAGCACGAGACCGGTCAGCCGGTGACGGTGAAGGGGATGGCCATCCCCTTGAACGCGTGCGGAGTGCCGTCGGGGTCGGGGACGAAGCAGACCATCCCGTAGTCGCCCGGCTCGAGGTCGAAGGTGATCGCTTCCTCGTCCTCGCCCCCTGCTGCGGCGAGGCCGCTCTCCCACTCGGCCTCGATTCCCGATCCGTCCTCCGAAGCCAGCGCATCCTCGAGGCTGACGCCTTCGGCCAGCTTGCCGATCAGCATGAAGTGGGCCTGGGCGCCGGCGTTGGTGAGCACGAACGAAGTACGCCCTGCCTCGAGGGTGGCCGGCACATCGAAGCTGTACTCCGTCGAGCTCACCTCGACGAGGTTGGCGTCGTCCTCGACCTCCTCCGATGCTCCCTCGGGCAGAGGCGTCACGTTCTCGGAGTGCGGGATCCCGCAGTTCTCCTCCTCCCAAGCATTTATCTCATCGTCGATCGCGGCGGTGACCTCGTCGTCGGCGAACGCGTTGAAGAACGCCACGAGGTCGCCCGCGGCGGCGATCAGCGGTGGAGCCGCGGTGTCGACGGCGTCGGCGATCTCGTCGGGAACCAGCTCCTGGTACCGGGTGAGCTGCTCGGCGGTCGGGAAGTCCTCCTGGAGGAAGAGCTCCTGCGCCAGTGCGCAGACCTCGGCGAACTCGCCGGTGACGGGGGTCAGCGCCTGCCCCTCGCCCTCGCCCTCGGGGGCACTGGTCTCGCCGGCGGGAGCGGTGTCTCCGGCGGCGGTCGTGGTGTCGACGGCATCGACGGCGTCATCGTCGTCGTCACCGCAAGCGGCCATCAGCATGGCCAGCGTGAGGATGGAGGCTGCCATCATTCGACAGCGGGTACGGCTCGTGGTTGTGGGCATCGCACTCTCCTCGGTTCTGTCCGGTTCCTTACCTGTCGGCGTCCCCGGTTACCCCGGCCCCCGCGCCACGACCACGCTAATCGCGCGCCTCGGATGTTTCAGGGCATGGTTCATGATCGTGGTCGCAGGACGGCCGTCGGCGACGACATTCCGTGCCACAGCACGGGTTTCAGGGCTCGGGTCGCACCAGCTCGAGCTCGAGGCGGACGCTGTCGACGACGCTCAGGCGGAATCGGCCGCGGCCCGTCTTGTCGCGACGCACGGGGGCCTGCCGTTCGTCGAGGCGGCGCTTGAGCAGGATCAGGCGGCTGTCGAGGTTGTCCCGGAAGCCCGGGAGCTCGAGCGTCGGGTCGAGACGTACCTCCTTGTTGGTGAACTCGACCCGTCCCTCCGCGGCGTGCTGGCCGAGCAGAGTCCACAGGATCCGCCCGGCGACCCCCTTGATGAGCTACTCGCCGCCGATGAACACGCTTCCATCGACGCTGGAGTGGAGCACGATTGCCGTGCGCTGATCTGTCCGGGACGGTCGCCGGGCGATGCGTTCGCCACTGCGGCCGCGACGCTCGGCGACGGTTCCGGGGTCGTCGTGGGCCCGATCGGCCTCGACCGCCGCGGCGACCAGGGTCGCCACGACCGACAGCACGGCCACGTCGGCATCGTCGAACGCAGCCGGGCGGGGGCTCTCCGTCACGAGCACACCGACGAGGCGCCCGCCGGTCATGGCAGGCACCGCGATCCGGCTGTCGGCACCGGCCAGGCCCGGCCCCAGCCCCGCGATGCGACCGGCGCACCATCGAGGTGATACACACCACGGCTCGATCGAAGAGCTGTGACGACAAGGAGACACCCCGATGACGAGCACCGCGAGCACCGCGACCGCGGCGACTCCTGAGCTCGCGGCCTTTGACCTCTATCGAGACGTCCACAAGGCCATTCGGGCCGAGCTGTTCCGGGTCACGGTCCTCGCCGGGACGACCGACCCGGCCGACCGGGCCGCCCGCGAGGCGCTGCGGGCCGCCGTCGTCGAGGTTGTCGACGTGCTCACGCACCACGCCGCCCACGAGGACCGGGCCATCCAACCCTCGATCGAGCGGCACCTGCCGTCGCTCGCCGCACGAATC
>VFJJ01000145.1 GCA_009886115.1 Actinomycetota bacterium | reverse complement strand
CCGGCTGTCCGAGCTCACGGGGGCGATCCTGCTGCCGATCTTCCTGGCGTTCAGCGGTCTGAACACCGACTTCACCAAGTTGGGCTGGTCGTGGCTCCCGGGTCTGGGCCTGTTCCTCCTCGCAGCCATCGTCGGCAAGTGGCTCGGTGGCGCTGTGGCCGCTCGAGCCTCGGGCATGTCGTGGGCCGAGGGCAACGTGCTCGGCGTCCTCATGAACTGCCGGGGCCTGCTGGTGCTCGTGGTGGCGCTGTTGGCCAAGCAGGGCGGCTTCATCACCGACCAGATGCAGGTGGGTGGTGTGCTCGTGGCCCTGGTGACCACGGCCATGACGGGTCCGCTGTTCGACAAGTTCCTCCCTGCCGCCAACGCCGCTGCAGCCGCTTCGGCTGCGGGCAAGGGCAAGACCGTCGCCGAGGAGATCCCGATCTGACGCGCACCGGGGCCAGCCGCTCCGGCGGCTGGCCCCGGTACACCACCGCTCACGCCACCTGCGCTACCTCGGGTCTCGACCATGCATGGCCGTTGACGTTCGCCGAGCGAAGCGAGGTGTCTCAAATTCGCCGGTGACGGCGCCGCAGGCGCCTTGGAGCCGGCATTAGACAGCTGCGTTCACCAGACCGTCGAGCTGATCGGCGACCGACTCGGCGGTGGGCGGCCGGCTCGACGCGTCGGGATGCAGGCACTGACCGATGATCTGCGCCTCGTTGGGCTGGAGACCCGGAGCCAGGTTGGGTTGGGTGTTGAGCACCCGGCGCAGGATGAGGAGCGGATCGCCAGCCGGGAGCTCGCCGTAGACGCCTTGGCCGGTGAGCGCGCGGTGCAGGGTGACCCCGAGCGACCAGATGTCGGAAGCCCGTGACGGGCGCTCGCCCTTCATCGTGCCGGGGTCCATGTACTCGACCGAGCCGATCATGCCCATGCCGGTGACGGTGAGCCCGGGTGAGAGCACCTGGGCCAAGCCGAGGTCGGAGAGCTTGGCCCCGTCCTCGTGCACCATGATGTTCGACGGCTTGATGTCGCGGTGCGCCACCCCGGCTTCGTGGAGCGCGTGCGCAGCCCGGGCCGCGTGGGCCAGGGCCCGCAGGATCTCGGTGCGCAACAGCGGTCGGGCCGGCGCGGCGAGCGAGCCCAGCGGGAAGTACTCCATGGAGTAGTAGAAGAGGTTGCCCTCCTGCCCGGCGTCGAAGAGTTGGACGAGGTAGGGCGAACGGATCGACGCGAAGAGCTTGAGCTCCTTGGTCATTCTCCGGAAGGCGTCGCCCGAGCCGTTGGCTCCGAGGACCTTCACGGCGACGTACTCGTCGTCGACGGGGAGACGGGCGGGCTTTCGAGCCAGGTAGAACTGCCCGTGGTTGCCGTCTCCGAGCGAGCGCACGAACTGGTAGTCAGCGATGCGTTCCACCCGGGCTCTCCTTCCGCCGTTGGTCGTCGACGCGATCTGCGCCGCATCGTGTGAAGGTTACGATCTTTCGCCATCCCATGGGGGCTACACCCCAGGAAACCTCGATCTGAGGCGTACCCATCGTACGACGATGCGCGTGACCGATGGCGGCAATGCGCTACCGTTCGACCCCACGCACAACATCTGCCTCAGGAGTCACAACCATCACATGAGCACCATCGAGGTCGTCGTCGGCCGGGAGATCCTCGATTCTCGCGGCAATCCCACCGTCGAGGTGGAGGTGGAGTTGGAGACCGGAGCGCGCGGGCGGGCCTGTGTTCCGAGCGGCGCCAGCACCGGCGCCCACGAGGCCGTGGAGCTACGCGACGGCGGAACCCGCTACGGCGGCAAGGGCGTCGAGAACGCCGTCCGGAACGTGAACACCGACATCCGCGACGTGGTGGTCGGCCTCGAGGCGCTCGATCAACGAGGTCTCGACGACGCGCTGAACATGCTCGACGGCACGGAGAACAAGGCCCGACTGGGCGCCAACGCCATGCTCGGGGTCTCCCTCGCCGTGGCCAAGGCCGCGGCCGACGAGCTCGGTCTGCCGCTGTGGCGAGCGGTCGGTGGCCTCAACGCCCACGTGTTGCCCGTCCCGATGCTGAACGTGATCAACGGTGGGGCGCACGCTGACAGCAACGTCGACTTCCAGGAGTTCATGTTCATGCCCGTCGGGGCGGCCTCCTTCAGGGAAGGTCTGCGCTGGGGTACCGAGTGCTATCACGCGCTCAAGCAGGTGCTGAAGAGCCAGGGCCTGGCCACGGCGCTCGGCGACGAAGGCGGGTTTGCGCCGAACCTCCCGTCCAACGAGGAAGCGGTCAAGCTCCTCCTCCGGGCCGTGGAAGCCGCCGGATACCAGCCCGGCTCCGAGATCGTGATCGCGCTCGACGTTGCGTCGACCGAGTTCTTCCGCGACGGGCGCTACCGCCTCGAAGGCGAAGGCACCGAGTACAGCCCGGCCGAGTTCGCCGACGTGCTGGCCGACCTGGTCGACCGCTACCCCATCGTCTCGATCGAGGACGGCATGGCCGAGGACGACTGGGACGGCTGGAAAGCCTTGACCGACAAGGTCGGCGGCCGGTGCCAGCTCGTCGGCGACGACCTGTTCGTCACCAACGCCGAGCGGTTGGCATCGGGGATCGACCGGGGTGTCGCCAACTCGATCCTCGTGAAGGTGAACCAGATCGGCACGCTGACCGAGACGCTCGACACCGTCGGCCTGGCCACCAGGAGCGGCTACACGGTGGTGATGTCGCACCGCTCGGGCGAGACCGAGGACACGAGCATCGCCGACCTCGCCGTGGCCACGAACTGTGGTCAGATCAAGACCGGGGCGCCGGCCCGGTCCGATCGGGTGGCCAAGTACAACCAGTTGCTGCGCATCGAGGAGCAGCTCGGGATGCAGGCTGCGTACTGGGGCCGGGCGGCGCTGGCGCCCCGCGGACGCGGCTGAGGGGCTGGGTCGATGGGCACACGCCGCGATCCCGTTGTGGGGAAGAACCCGAAGGCCCGCAAGGGCGGATCACTGGCGTCTGCGTCTGCGTCTACGTCTACGTCCGCGTCCGCGTCTGCGTCCGCGTCCGCGTCGGAAGTGCCGTCGGCTCCCGCGTCCCACGCATCGTCGGCGTCGGCGTCGGCTGCCGCGCCCGTCGAGCGCCGGCATCGCCGCTGGCGCAAGCTGGCCGCCGGGTTCACGATCTTCAGCGTCCTGGTGGTCGGGGTGCTGTTCGTGGGCTATCTGCCGGCCCGCACCTGGCTACGACAGCACCGCGACATCGACGAGGCCCGCCGAGATCTGGCCACGCTGTCCGATCAGAACCGCCGGCTCGCGGGCGAGATCGCTCGCCTGCAGGACCCCGTCGAGATCGCGCGCATCGCCCGAGCCGAGTACAGCCTCGTGAAGAAGGACGAGGCGGCCTACGCGATCATCCCGGGAGCCACCACCACCACGACCCGGGATCCGGCGATCACGGCCGAGGTGACGCCCGAGGGTGTCGTCGTCCCGATCACCACGCCGATCACCCGTCCGTAGCGACCGGGGCCCTGGCCCTCCGAGCCCTCCGAGCCCTCCGAGCCCTCCGAGCAAGGGTGAGTTGTTCCGGTCCTGGGCCCTGGTACTCACTCCTGGTCGAGGGTGGGGGCTCCGTAGAATCCCGCTCGTGTGGGAGCTGTCGGAGCGCGACCGTGAGATCGTTGCCGGGTACCTGGGTCGACCGTTGATGTCCGACGCCGAGGTCGTGGTGCGCCGGCGCGACACGGCGACACCCGTGGTGATCCGCAACGCCCCGTTCACCGCCGACGGCACGCCGATGCCCACGCTGTACTGGCTCGTCGATCCGGTCTGGCGGACGGCGGTGTCGCGGCTCGAGTCAGCGGGCGGGGTCAAGCACGCCGATGCCGCGATCGACCCCGAGGCCGTCGCTCGGGCGCACGCGTCGTATGCCGCCGAGCGCGACGCGTTCGTGCCCGTCGACTGGACCGGCCCTCGTCCCTCGGCCGGGGTGGGCGGCACTCGTCAGGGCGTGAAGTGCCTCCACGCCCATGTGGCCCATGTGCTCGCAGGCGGTGACGATGCCGTCGGGCGCTGGGTGCTGGCGCAGCTCGCTGCCGGTGTCGGGTCGTGCGGCGAGGTGCCGGAGGTCGTGTTCGCTGATGCAGTCCCGGCCGTGCACGCGAGCGCGGTCTCGGACGCGGTCCCGGCCGCGGGCTCGAGCGCGGTCACGGCCGTGCACGCGGATGCGGTCCCGGATGCGGTCACGGATGTGGGCTCGGGCACGGGCTCGGCCGTGTACGCGGATGCGGTCCCGGATGCGGGCTCGGGCTCGGGCACGGGGGCGGGGGCGTGGGCGTGAAACGGGTCGCCGCGCTCGACTTCGGGACGAACTCGACCCGGCTCCTCGTTGCCGACGTGGCCGATGACGGCACGCTCGTCACGCTCGATCGCCGCATGCGCATCACCCGGCTCGGGCAGCGGGTCGACGCCGATCGCCGATTGCATCCTGACGCCATCGAACGCACCGTCGACGCCGTACGCGAGTACCGGGTCGCGATCGACGGGCTGGGCGTCGAGCTCGTCAGGGGCACGGCCACCTCGGCGGCTCGTGACGCGGCCAACCGCGACGAGCTGTTCGATGCCGTCGAGGCCGTGCTGGGCACCCGTCCCGAGCTGATCTCGGGCGCCGAGGAGGGACGCCTCTCGTTCGCCGGGGCGACCGTCGGCGTGGCCGATGCCGTGGGCCCCGGACCCTGCCTGGTGGTCGACATCGGCGGCGGCTCCACGGAGTTCGTCTACGGCGCCGTGGGTGACGGGGCGGGCGGACCGGAGGCCGTGGTGTCGACCGACATGGGCTGCGTGCGGGTCACCGAGCAGTTCCTCGCCTCCGACCCGCCCGCTCCCGACGAGCTGGCCGCGGCGATCTCGGTGGTGCGGGTGCATCTCGACGACGTGGCCCGGGCCATCCCTCAGATCGGCGACGTCCGCACCGTGATCGGCGTCGCCGGGACCATCTCGACCGTGGCCGCCGTCGAGCAGGGGCTGGCCGTCCACGACCGCGACCGCATCCACCATTTCTCGCTCACCCGCGAGGCGGTCGAGGACGTGTTCCGCACCCTGGCCACCGAGCGGGCCGCCGATCGGCGTCACAACCCCGGGCTCGACCCCGCTCGGGTCGACGTGATCGTGGGCGGCACGCTCATCCTCGCCACGATCATGCGTTGGCTCGAGCTCGACCGGATGCTCGTCTCAGAGTCCGACATCCTCGACGGCATCGCCCTCGACCTCGCCCGCCGCTGACCCCTCGACCCCTCGACCCCTCGTCCCCTCGCCCCTTCGACCCTTCGACCCTTCGACCCCTCGAAATTTGTGCAGAAAACGTCGCCAGGCGACGTTTTCTGCACAAATTTG
>VFJJ01000008.1 GCA_009886115.1 Actinomycetota bacterium | reverse complement strand
GCGTCGCCTGGCGGCGCATTCTGCACACAGAACGGGTGAAATCAGACAGCGGGGCTCAGACGGCGGGCTTCACCGCCAGCCAGAACCCCTTTCCGCTCGGGTTGGTGGCGATTCCGACGATGTCGCGTCCGTTCGATGCGGCGTCACCCAGGTTCGCAGCGTCGCCGAAGTGGTGGACCCGACCGCCCCGCCAGGCGATCCAGTAGCCGAGCCCGGTTGGCGACGGAGCGATGGCCACGGCAAAGTCGTCAAGTGCCGGCAGCAGATACGGGGGGTTGAGGTTCCGGGCACCGAAGGCGAACACGCCCCCGTCTCCGGCGAGGAGCCAGTACCCGGCCCCGTCGGGATCGGCGGCCATGGCGACGACGGGCGAGTTGAGACGGATGGCCCCGGTCGAGCCCGCGAACACGGCATCGCCATAGGCGAACACGCCTCCGTCACGAGCGACGAGCCAGTAGCCCTTTCCGGTCACGGTCGGTGCCATGCCCACGATGGGCTCGTTCAACGTCAACGCGCCGGCCGAGCCGAAGAACGGGGCGCCGAAGGCGAACACGCCCCCGTCGGCCGCGACCGTCCAGTAGCCCCGTCCCAACGGATCCGCGGCCATCCCGACCACGGGTGCGTTCAGGCGGAGCGCCCCCGTGGAGCCCCGGAACACTGCGTCGCCGTAGCCGAACACGCCGCCGTCGGCTCCGACCTCCCAGTAGCCGTTGCCCGTGGGGGTCGAGGCGATTCCGATGGGGTCGCTGTTGAGATCGGTTGAACCGGTCGAGCCGTGGAAGGCCGCGTTGCCGAGATTGAAGACGTCCTGAAGGACCCTGGTCTTCAGCACGGCGGCGTCGACAGCGAGGATGTGGCCGGCGGTGACCGCCCGATCGGTCGCCGTATTGAATGCCGTGATGTAGGCCGACCGCGTCGGGTATCTCGCGGCCAGCGTGGCCGGGCTGAAGGGGATCGTCTGACCGAACAGCGAGCAAAAGACCGACCCGGCCCCGGCGGCGCCGGTCAGGGTGGCGATGGGCACGTCGAGTTGGGGTGTGCGGATACCGCCCGTTGCGTTGCCGTCGGCGTCGCGAGCGATGGTGTTGGTGGTGCCGGCCACGATGTCGATTCGAGGAGCGGGCGGCGGGAGCGTTCCGTTCTTCACCCAGGCGTCGAGATGGGCGAATGCCGCGATCGCCACGTTGTGGAACAGGAGCGTGTTGGAACGGTTCCCACACGAGCTGATCGCCGAGGAAGGCCCGGGCGACAGGCGCACGCTGTCGACGATCGACTTGGAGAGCAGGTACTCGTCGGCGTGGGAGGAACCGGCGACCTCCCAGAGACGGTAGGTCGAGGTGTCGGGCTGGCGGGCCGCCACCGTGTTGGGCACGTCGGTCTCGGCCTGGAGCACGAGCACGGGAACGCCGACGTCGGTGCGGATCGTCAGCCCCGACGGGGCCGCGAGCGCCGGCAGCGGGCTTTGAGAGAGAGGACCACCGCTGCGACCGCGGCTGTGGATCAGATACCCGTCGAACACCTTCACGAGCGGGTGGACGGCGTTCAGGTAGGTGACGAGCCGGCTGGCCGACTGCGACTCGCCGACGGCGATCACCTTGTTCACCGTCAGACCGGCCAGCGGGTTGACGCCGACCGGCGTGCGCATCGCCTGACCGGCTTGGGAGAACATGTCGTACGAGTAGCTGTCGCCGGGATGCACGAGCGACGCGTAGCGCACCGGGTCCCAGTTCTTGAGGGCACTGGCGTTGCCGAGGATGTTCCCGGCCGGGAAGCCGTTGACGCCGACGATCTGGGCCGAGACGCCGACCCAGGCGTAACCGGCCCGGAGGATCAGATCACGTACGTAGGTCGCGTCCGGTCCCGAGTCGAGGCCGCCGCTGACGTTCATCCACTCGACGAGGACCGTGCCGTTGAAGGTGGCAGCCGACGGCTTGCGGACGAGGATCCGGGTCTTGTACGCAGCCGGTGTCGTCGGAGTGACCGACCATGCGCCGTCGGTGGTCAGCGCCGTGGCGGAGGTGTACGCGTTGGCCGTCCCCTCGAGGAAGTACTCCACCTCCGTGAACCCGTGCGGGGCCAGATCGAACGACGAAGCGTTCTGCGGAACCCCCCAGTTGCCGCCGGTGATCGGACCGGTCACCGTCGGGCTGGCCGCCGCCGCCACCGATACACGGTCGGCGGGCGCCGCCACGACGGGCCCCGAGGTCACGACGAGCGTGGCCGAGGCTATGGCGCACAACACCGCCATCCCCACCGTCCGACGGCGTCTGCGGCCCCCGTGAACCGGATGGCAGGCCCGGTGGGCCACGATCAGCACGACAGCAACCCTCGCGTTCTGTGTGCAGAAATCGTCGCCACGCGACGAACTTTGCACACAGAAGGGTGGGGCTGGACCATCGCCACGGTCGGCAGCATATCCTGGGTGGCCCCGGGGTCGCCCTACGAGAAATCGAAGGCGACCTGCGCCGAGGCGAGGCCGTACACGAAGGCGTTCGGCATCTCGACGATCCCGGTGCCCGGCACGAGCCGCATCGAGCCCACCCGGCGGAGGAGCTCCTCGAAGAACACCTTGATCTCCAGCCGGGCCAGCGCGGCGCCGAGGCAGAAGTGCGTCCCGAACCCGAACGACAAGTGGTTGTTGGGGTTCCTGGTCACGTCGAAGAGCTCCCCATCGACGAAGTGGGCCTCGTCGCGGTTGGCCGACGAGTACATGAGCACGACCTGCTGACCGGTCTCGATCGTCTGCCCGCCGATGTCGAAGGGCCGGTTGGCGACCCGGCACATGTTGTGGATGGGCGTCACGTAGCGGATGAACTCCTCGATCGCCACCGTGAGATCGGCACCGGCCTTGAGCGCCGCCCACTGCTCGGGGTGTGAGATCAGGTTCAAGATCGTGCGCCCGATGACCGTGCGCGTCGTCTCGGCGCCGCCGTCGAGAACGAGCAGGCAGTCGGCCGCGACCGTGTGCTCGTCAAGTGGTTGACCGTCGATCGTGGCCTGGGTCCACACCGACATCACGTCGTCGACCGGGCACGCCTTGCGCTCGTGGTACAGCTCGACGCTCGCCGTGGCGAACTCGATCGCCGCCGCGAAGCCCTCGTCGTTGAAGTACCGCGGCCCGCCGCCCAAGGCGATGGTGGTCTCAGACCAGCGCTTGAGGTCGGGCCAACGCTCGTCGGGGAAGCCCAGGAGCCTGCCGATCATCATGGCGGGCAACGGCGCCGACAGCTCCTCGATGATCTCGGCCTCGCCGCCCTTGGCCTCCACAGCATCGAGGAGGGCCGTCACGACCGACCGCACGTGGCCTTCCCACTGGCTCACGGCCCGGGGCGTGAAACGGCGCGAGACGAGGTTCCGCCGGCGAGCGTGCAGCGGGTCGTCGATGCCGATCATCGCGGGGTCGGCCGGCAGGTTCGGGCGGTACCCGCCCTTGGTCGTGTCGGAGCTGATGAACACGTCCTTGCGCTTTTCGATCTCGAGCACGTCGTCGTAGCGGGAGATGCCCCACAGCTCGTTGGTCGCGTCCCAGTAGGCCGGAGCGTGCGCTCGCATCCAGGCGTAGGTGGTGTACGGATCGTCGACGTAGAAGTTGCCGTCGAGGAGGTCGATCACGCGGGTTTCGGCAGTGCTCACGAAGATCTCCAGGCCAGTATCGGAACCGACGGAACAGGCGGCGCGCGCCACGCGCCACGCTCCCGGGCATCATCGCGCGTCCGGCGATGGCATCGGCCGGGACGAGCCCTGGGTCCCCATGGGTGCGCGATCTTGCGTGCCCGACGTCACCGTGAAAAGAGTCCACTGACGGGCTTGCGATGCCCTAGGGTGACAGGGGGAGATGGCGCGAAATCGGAAAGCTGTTGATACGGACGTGACCATGAGCGAGACCTCGCCATGAGTGCCAACTACAGCGTCACCGCCACCACGGCGCCCAGCCGGCGCCGCAACGACCTGGTCGTCCTGGGCCCGGCCGTCCTGCTCGCGTTGCTCTACGTGCTCGAGCCCGTCCCCACCGGCGACCTCGCCGCGCAGGTCTTCCGCACGGAGCTCTTCGAGCGGGCCGGCTTTGCTACCTGGGACAACTTCTGGTACGGCGGCCACCACACGCCCGCCTACTCCCTGCTGTTCCCGCCCCTGGCCGCCCTCACCGACGCGCGGCTCGTGGGCGCCGCGTCGCTCGTGGTGGCGACCCTTGTCTTCGCTCGACTGGTGCAGGAGCGCTGGGGCCGGGCCTGGTTGGCGACCTCGTGGTTCACCGTGGGGATGGCCCTCAACCTCCTCTCCGGACGGCTCACGTTCGCGCTCGGTGTCGCGGTCGGGATGACCGCTGCTTGGGCCGCGGTCCGGCGCCGTCCCGTGCTCACCGCCGTGCTCGGAGCGCTCACGGTCCTGGCCAGCCCGGTCGCCGGGGCGTTCATCGCCTTGTCCGGGGTGGCCGTCGTCATCGCCTTCCGGCGCGAGCGGGCGACCCGCCGCATCGGCCTCGCGATGGTGGTCGCTCCGCTCGCGGCCATCGCCTTGACCCAGGCCCTGTTCCCCGAGGGTGGCGTGTTCCCCTTCCCGTGGTGGGCCTTCCTGCCTGCTATGGGGCTGATGCCGTTGTGCGCGTGGTTGCTCCCGAGCGACGAGCGGGTCGTCCGCCTGGGTCTGTGGCTCTACGCGCTGGCCTGCGCCGGGGCCTTCCTCGTGCCCTCGGCCATGGGGATGAACTCGATCCGGTTGGGCACGCTCGTGGCCGGTCCGATCGTGGTCGCCGCTGTGGGTCAGCATCGCCGTCTCGCCGTCGCGTTGCTGGCCGTCCCGATGCTCGTGTGGCAGTGGCAGGCACCGGTGCGCGACCTGCTCAAGCTCCGGTCCGACGCCTCGGTGAACGAGTCGTACTTCGAGCCCGTCCTCGGGTTCCTGCGCACGGAATGGGCTCAGGGTGAGCCGTTCCGCGTCGAGGTCCCGGCGCTGGCGAACCACTGGGAGGCGGCCTACATCGCCGACGAGTTCCCGATCGCCCGGGGCTGGGAACGCCAGCTCGACGAGAAGCACAACGAGATCTTCTATGGCGAGGACCAGCTCAACTTCATCAGCTACGGAGCCTGGTTGAGCGAGAATCGGGTGCGGTTCGTGGCCGTGCCCCATCTGCCCGACGGGGCGTTCGACGATGCTGGTCTCCACGAGGCCAACCTCATCCGCCAGGGCCTGCCCTACCTCCAGCGGGTCTTCGATTCGACCGAGTGGACGGTCTACGAGGTGCTCGGCGGCATCTCGCTCGTCGACGGGCCGGCCGTGATCACCGACCTCACCGTCGACAGCTTCACGCTCGATGTCGAGCAGCCCGGGTCGATGCTCGTGCGGGTGCGCTACTCCGACCACTTCGGCGTCGCCGACGACGGCACGGCGTGCCTCGAAGCGTCACCCGGGGGTTGGACGACGGTCCACGCGTTCGATCCGGGTCCCGTCACCGTGGTGGCCCGACTCGACATCGGCGAGGCCCTGGGCGGTGGCGGTGGCTGCGACGGCTGAGGCCGCACCCGACGTGTACGACGTGTACGACGTGTCCGACGTGACTGTTCCCGGACCGACGTGACCGCCGGTCGACCCGCGCTCTCGGAGGCGGCCCTGGCCCGGCTGCGGACGGTGGCGATCCGGGCTGCGAAGGCCGGCGGCGTCGAGGTGACCCGCCACTTCCATGCGCTCGAAAAGCTCGCCGTCCGCTCCAAGGCCCCCGGCGACCACGTGACCGACGCCGATCTCGCGTCGGAGGCGGCCGTGCGCGCCGTTCTCGCCGCCGAGACCCCCGAGGTGGCGGTGCTCGGTGAGGAAGGGGGCGGACCCCGGTCGTGGGAGGCCTGGGCCCGACCCACGTGGCTGGTCGACCCGCTCGACGGTACGACCAACTTCGTGCGTGGACTGCCGATGGTGGGCGTGTCGGTGGGGCTCGTGGTGGACGGCGAGCCCGTCGTCGGCGTGGTGCACGCGCCCATGCTGGGACTCACCTTCAGTGCAGTGAAGGGCGCCGGAGCACACCTCGACCGTCTCGACCATGCCGCCCATCTCGGCCATTCGGGCCATCCCGACAGCGAGCCCGTGCACGTCTCGGCCCGTCCGGTGGCCGAGGCGGTGTGCGGGCACGGGCACTTGCCCCGGGCCCGGCGTCGCGACGACCGACGAGCGCCGGCGGTGCTCGCGCGGGTGCTGGCCGAGGTCGAGGACCTGCGCCGGATCGGCTCGGCCTCGCTCGATCTGGCCTGGACGGCCGCCGGATCGCTCGACGGGTTCTTCCATGCCGCACTCGGCCCGTGGGACGTTGCCGCCGGCGCGCTGCTCGTGCGCGAAGCCGGCGGGATCGTGACCGACTGGACGGGCGATCAGCGGGCCTGGCTGGCGAGTGGCGACATCGTGGCCGGTTCGCCCGTCTGCCACCGGGCACTGCTCGACGCGGTGGGCGCGCCACGCCGGTAGCCTCCGGCCATGGGGTCGCGCACGCTGAGAGGAGCCGTCGCCGTCGCAGGCGCCGGTGAGAGCACCTATTACAAGCGGGGGCGTTCGCCCGACCCCGAGTTCGTGATGTGCTGCGAGTCGATCCTCAACGCCTGCACCGACGCGGGGCTCGACCCGCGTGAGATCGACGGGTTCTCGGCCTACGCCGACGAGCGTTCCGACCCCACGCGCTTGGCTGCGGCACTGGGCGTGAACGGCCTCCGATACTCGAACATGGTCTTCGGCGGCGGGGGCGCCATGGGCTCGGCCGCGGTGGCCAACGCCGCCATGGCCATCGCCACGGGCATGGCCGAGACCGTGGTCGTGTACCGGTCGCTGGCCCAGGGTCAGTTCCGCCGCTTCGGCGCCGGAGCCCAAACCCCGACGATCTCGGGTCCGGCTGCTCTCACGGCACCCTACGGGCTCACCAGTGCCGCGCAGCAGTTCGCGCTCCGGGTGATGCGCCTGTTCCACGAGCGGGGCGTGTCGCCGTCCACCCAGAAGGCGCTGGCCCTGGCCTCGTACCACCACGCCCAGCAGAACCCCCGGGCCGTCATGTATGGACGGCCGCTCGGGCCCGACGACTACGACAACTCCCGGTGGATCGCCGAGCCCTTCCACCTCTTCGACTGCTGCATGGAGAACGACGGCGCAGCGGCGATCGTCATCGTGTCGGCCGAACGGGCCAAGGACCTCCGCCATGCGGCACGACCGTGCTATCTGCTCGGGGCCGCTGCTGGCAACGGTTTCCGGGAAGGGACAACCGTCCACAACGCCGAGCCCTACGCCTCGGCCGGGTTCACCACGCTCGTGCCCCGGCTGTACGAGATGGCCGGCGTGGCCCCGTCCGACGTCGACGTCGTGCAGGGCTACGTGAACTTCACCGGCGGGGTCGTGATGGGCCTCGTCGAGCACGGTCTGTGCACCTACGACGACGTGAACGAGGCATGCACGTTCGAGAACCTGATCTCCCCGACGGGACGGATGCCCTTCAACACCAGCGGCGGCAACCTCGCCGAGTGCTACGTGCACGGCCTGGAATTACAGCTCGAAGGCGTGCGTCAGGTCTGGGGCGAGTCGTGCAACCAGGTCCCCGACGCCAAGGTGTCACTGGTGTTCAGCGGCCCCATGGTCGCCCCCACCTCCGACTGCATCTACGGCTCCGAGGAGACCCTGTGACAGCGGCGACCGGTCAGTTCTTGTTGCCCGACGGGCTGCCTCGGCCGGTGCCGTCGCCCGATGGGCTCGACGCTCCGTACTGGGAGGGCACGCTCGCCCACGAGCTGCGCGTCCAGCGCTGCGGGCCGTGTGGCGCATGGCAATGGGGCCCCGAGTGGATCTGCCACCGGTGCCATTCCCGTGACCGCGCGTTCGAGGCGGTCTCGCCGACGGGCGTCGTGTACTCGTGGACCCGGGTCTGGCATCCGGCCCATCCGGCCGTGACCCACGCCGTGCCCTACATCGTGCTCGTCGTCGAGCTCCCCCAGGCCGACGGCGTGCGTGTGGTCGGCAACCTGATGCCCGGTGCCGACGGTCCGCTCGCCGAGGACGCCGTCATCCCGATCGGCGCCCCGGCGACCGCGGTGTTCGAGGACCATCCGGCATCGGAGTCGCTCGCGGCTCCCGCGTTCACGCTGGTGCACTGGCGCCTCTGATCGCAACTGTCAGCGTGGCGGGCCGGATCCGGCCCGCCACGCTGACAGTTGGTGGTGGGGTGACCGCTCGGGGCCCGCCGCGCTCGCTCAGCCGAAGAGCACGGGGAGGGTGGCGGGGCCGCGGAAGGGGTAGCCGACGATCTCGGGGTGGGCGACAGCAGGGTCGAGGCGCAGGTTGGGGAGCCGGTCGAGGATGGCCGACAGCCCGGCCCGCAGCTCGAGGCGGGCCAGGTGCATCCCGAGGCACTGGTGGGGGCCCGTGCCGAACGTCATGAGGTTGCCCAGCGGACGGTCGAGATCCCACTCGTCGGGGTTCTCGTAGCGGGCCTCGTCACGGTTGCACGAGGCCGTGATCACACCGACGGGCGCGCCGGCTGCGATGGGGCATCCACCCACCACGGTGTCGCGGGTCGCCACTCGGCTGACCATGGTGACCGACGACTCCCAGCGCAGCGTCTCCTCGACGGCGTTGTGCAGCAGGCTCCGGTCGGCGTACACCCGGGCCAGCGCCTCGGGATGGGTGAGCAGCGCGTACAGGCAGTTGCCCATGGCCCGGAACGTCGTCTCGGCCCCGGCCGGTAGCAGCAGGCCCAGGAAGCCGTAGATCCTCTCGTCGGGCAGCTTCTCCATGGCCCCGTTGGGCCCGGGGATCTCGGCGTGCACGATCTCGCTGATCAGATCGCCCGTCGGCTGCGCCCGGCGGGCCTCGATGATCGGCTTGAGGTAGGCCCGCATGGCGTCCTTGGCCGCGAAGCCCCGGGGCGGATCGAGGGGCCCGAGGTTGAGGTGCTCGGCCCACACGGCGAAGCGCTCGTGGTCGTCACGGGGCACCCCGGCGATGGTGAGGATCACCTGGACCGGATAGCGGCCGGTGACGTCGGCGACGAGGTCGGCCTTTCCCAGCGGGGCGATGCGGTCGAGCAGATCGGTGATGACAGGCTCGATGAGGTCGGGCCCCCAGTGCTCGAGCTTCGACGCCCGGAACGCGTGCGCCACGAGGTTCCGGTAGGCCCGGTGCTCGGCGCCGTCCATGCCCACGATCATCTCGCCGTGGAACTGCCCGATGTGCTCCATGTTGATGCGCGACGAGAACGTCTCGGGATCGCGCAGCACCTCCTCGGCCTCGGCGTAGCGCAGCACGTGATGTCCCGGCCGGGATCCGCCCATCCCCGGCGGGACGGGCTGGACGGCGGTTCGGGCTCGCGCCGAGGCCCAGGTGGCATACGGCTGAGCCCGGTCCCACTCGGCGTAGGAGGGCACGTCGTACTCGGCGGTGTCGTGTGCGGTACGCATCGACTCGGCGGCCCTGGCAGTGGTCTCGCTCATGCCGACACGCTAGCGACCTCCGAAATCCCGAGCACCTGCGAGGACACCGAGCACCCGCGAGCAGGCGCGCCTGCACGCTCGCGGACACACAGGTGCTCGGCGTATCCGATGCGGCCGGGTCGGTGGGTCACTCGGGTTCGAGCGGATGACGCCAGCGCAACCCGGGGAAGCGGGCGAAGTCGCGATCGGTCGTGACCCAGTCGCTACCAGACTCGATCGCCAGGGCCGCGTGGTACGCGTCGGCGACAAGGTTCCCCTTGGCCCCAGCCCGCCGGCAGAGCTCGGCGAAGATCTCCCAGTGACGGCTCCCCGGGCGATGGACCACGCAGTTGGGGCGCTGCTGGAGCCGCTCGACATCGTGCAGCGCCACGTCGAGCGGCGTCGGCTGACTGAAGATCCGGGGATGGGTGACGACGCGCACGAAGCCGCTGAGGACGAGCTCGCTCACGCCGAAGGCCCGGTCGCTGTTCACCTGGTCTTCGAGCCACGTCCGGTAGTCGTCGTGTCGATCAACGTCGGCCCGGTGGCTGTACACGAGCACGTTGACGTCGGGGAGGATCACTTCCCCTCCATGAGATCGAGCAGGGCGGCCGAGTCGTCGAGATCGACCCCGGGCGCAAGCCCGGTTCCGCAGAACGCCTCGACCCGGTACGGCGCGGTGTCGAGCGTCGATGCACCCCGGCTGAGTGCCTCGCGCAGAGCCTCCTCGATGAGGTTGGTCAGCGTCCGTCCCGAGCGGGCCGCATGCGCCTTCGCCTCGGACAGCAAGGCCGGATCGAGTCGGATCGTCGTTCTCGTACATCGAAGCATATCAGCACTGCATCAATATGTCACCGGGAGCAGCGATCGACCGCCGACCAGGAGTGAGGAGTACGGCGCAGAGCCGGCACTCCTCACTCCTGGTCGCAGGCGGTCCTGGTCTCGGGCCGGCGCGGCGGCGACCCGTCAGCCCGTCAGCGGGCGAACATGACCTCGGCCATCTGGACGGCGTTGAGCGCGGCGCCCTTGCGGAGGTTGTCGCCGGTGACCCAGAGGTCGATGGCGCCGGGCAGGGACGGGTCTTCGCGCAGACGGCCGACGAGCACGGGGTCGATGCCAGCCCCCTCGAGCGCCGTGGGCCAGCCGTCGCCGCCGTCGACCAACGACACGCCGGGCGCGACCGCCAGCAGCGCCGCCGCTTCGGCCTTCGACACCGGCCGGTGGAACTCGATGTTGGCGCTCATCGAGTGACCCACGAACACCGGTACCCGAACGCAGGTGCCCGATATGGCCAGCGTTTCGTCGTGGAGGATCTTGCGGCTCTCGCGCACGAGCTTCCATTCCTCGGACGTGTAGCCGGCTTCCTTCACCGACCCGGCGAGGGGGATCACGTTGCCTGCGATCGGACGCTTCCACACGTTGCCCGGACGGAGCGCGTCGGGGTTCGTGCCCGCCCGGCGCAGCACCTCGGCCTGGCCCGGCCCGTACTTCGACGACTGCTCGTCGAGCTCGTCGATACCGACCTGGCCGGCCCCGGAGGTGGCCTGGTACGTGGAGACGATCATCCGCTTGATCCTGGCAGCGCGGTGCAGCGGCGCGATGGCCGTGAGCAGCACCATGGTCGTGCAGTTGGGGCACGACGCGATGCCCTTGGGCAACACGGCCAGGTCTTCGGGGTTCACCTCGGCCACCACGAGCGGGACGTCGGGATCCATGCGGAACGCCGCCGAGTTGTCGATGACCCGGGCGCCTGCGGCGGAGGCGATGGGGGCCCACTCCAGGGCGATCGGATCGTCGACATCGACGATCACGAGGTCGAGCCCGTCGAAGCAGCCGTCCTTCATGGTCTGGCACACCACCGAGCGGGGTCCGCCGGTGCTGTCGGGCCGGTCGCGCCCGGGCCCGCCGGCGAAGGGCAGGGCCCGTCCCTCACTTCGGGCCGAGGCGTAGGCCCGCAGCTCGCCGACGGGGAACTTCCGCTCGGCCAGGATCGCCAGCATCTCGGTGCCGACCAGGCCGGTGGCCCCGATGAGGCCGACCCGTACGTCGTCGCCCCCCCAACGTCGTTCAGACGCTCCGCTCATCTCAACCCGCCATTCCGTAGGCGCGGTGCAGGGCCTGCACGGCGCGTTCGACCTCGTCGGCCCGTACCACGCACGAGAGCCGGATGGTCGACGTGGAGATCATCTCGATGTTGATGCCTTCGGCTGCCAACGTCTCGAACATGGTGGCCGCGACCCCCGGCGACGTGCGCATGCCGGCACCGATGATCGACACCCTGGCGATGCCGTCGTCGGTGCTGAAGCCGCTCCCGCCGATGTGGGCCACCAGCCCGTCCATCACGTCGTGGGCTTTGGGGATGTCGGTCTTGGGCAGGGTGAACGAGATGTCGGCGTGGTTGTCGGTGGAGACGTTCTGCACGATCATGTCGACGTTCACCCCCCGGTCGGCCAGCGTGCGGAACACCTTGGCGGCGATGCCGGGGCGGTCGGGCACCCGGGAGATGGTGATCTTGGCCTCGGACGCGTCGTGGGTGACCCCGGAGACGATCGGCTGCTCCATGGACGACTGCACCTCCCTCACCCAGGTGCCGGGGCCCCAGGTGAAGCTCGAACGCACGTGAATGGGGACCCCGTGATTGCGGGCGAACTCGACCGAGCGCAGGGCCAGCACCTTGCCGCCCGTGGCTGCCATCTCGAGCATCTCCTCGAAGGAGACCTCGGCCAGCTTGCGGGCCTCGGGCACGACGCGAGGGTCGGCGCTGTACACGCCGTCGACGTCGGTGTAGATCTCGCACATCTCGGCTCCGAGACCGGCGGCCAAGGCCACCGCGGTGGTGTCCGAGCCGCCGCGGCCGAGCGTGGTGATGTCCTTCGTGTCGGCCGAGACTCCCTGGAAGCCGGCGACGACCACGACCGCTCCCGACGCCAGCGATTCCTTGACCCGGTCGCCCCTGACCGCCAGCACCTTGGCCTGGCCGTGCTCGGTGTCGGTGATGATGCCGGCCTGCGACCCGGTGTACGAGACGGCCTGGGCGCCGGCGTCGATGATCGCCATCGACAGGAGGGCCATCGAGATGCGCTCGCCCGCGGTGAGCAGCACGTCCATCTCGCGCTCGTCGGGGCGTGCGGCGCAGTCGTGGGCCAGGCGGATGAGGTTGTCGGTCGACTTGCCCATGGCCGAGACGACCACGACCACGTCATGGCCCTGACGCTTGGTGCGCACGACATGGTCGGCGACGGCCTTGATCCGGTCGGGGTCGGCGACCGATGAACCGCCGAACTTCTGCACGATGAGCGCCACGGACGTTGGAGGGTACCAGCGTCGAGGGCCCGGCCCGGGATTCTTTCCTGGACGGGCCCTCGAGGGACGGACGGGCGCTCCAGCGGGCGCCGCCTGTGACTGTTCAGTGACAGCTCGGTGACAGCTCGGTGACAGCTCGGTGGCAGGTCAGTCGCTGTCGCCGGACTCCTCGGTCTCGGTCTCGGTATCGGCCTCGGTGCTCACCACGTTGAAGTCGGCGTCGAGCTGCACGTCGGTCTCCGAGCCGTCGTCGAGGGTGACCTCGACCTCGTAGTAGCTGTCCTCGTCACCCACCTCGGTATCGGACACCCGTCCCTGCCCGGTGTGCGCCAGCGCGGCTGCGCTGGCCCGTTCGAGATCGGTTCCGGTGATCGGTCGTTCGTTGTCGTCGCCGAGGGCGCTGAAGCCGGTGGCGCCGGCGATGGCGGCCACGGCGATGGCACTCGAGAGCAGGATGGTCGTGCGTCGTTTCATGATGTCCTCCGGGTCGGCGATCTGATGCAGCGATCATGTCGGTCGCCTCCTGAATCCAGCCTGACCGCCGATGACGACCGCCGCGGCACGGGATGGGCTCGGCGGACGTTGAGCGGGCCGCCCGCAGCTCGCCGGTCACCGTCGGGTCTCGACCAGCTACGTTCAGGAGCGGTTCAGGGTGCATCGGCGACGCTCGTCGCCCGTCCGGCGCGATGGTTGGCGCCCGAGTCGGCCGGAGCCCCGTACTTCCTCCCCAATCGAGGACACACGCGATGAAGCTGCTGCTCGTCGAGGACGACACCAAGATCGCCACCATCGTCAAGCGCGGCCTCGAGGCCGAGGGCTTCAGCGTCGAGGTGGCCTTCAACGGGACCGATGGGCTCTGGTTGGCGACCGAGGGCAGCTTCGACCTGATCGTGCTCGACATCATGCTGCCCGGACGCAACGGCTACCAGATCTGCGCCGACCTGCGCCGGGCGGGCGACTGGACGCCCATCCTCATGCTCACGGCCAAGGACGGCGATCTCGACGAGGCCGAGGCCCTCGACACGGGCGCCGACGACTACCTGACCAAGCCCTTCTCGTTCCCGGTCCTGACCGCCCGCATCCGGGCGCTCCTGCGGCGCACGACCGGCCGCAACCCGACTCCGCTGGCCGTCGGCGACCTGCGCATCGACCCCGGGGAGCGCCGGGTCTGGCGGGGCGACGACGAGGTTCTGTTCACCGCACGCGAGTTCGAGGTGCTGGAGTTCCTCGTTCGCCGGGCGGGCCAGGTGATGTCGAAGCGCGACATCCTCGCCGGGGTGTGGGAGCACGACTTCGAGGGCGATCCCAACATCGTCGAGGTCTACGTCAGCAGGCTGCGCCGGAAGATCGACGATCCCTACGGCCGGCAGTCGCTCACGACCGTGCGCGGCGCCGGCTATCGGATCGCCGACGATGGCTGAACCGAGCCGCTCCGGCGGGGTGGGACGAACCCGCACCGTGCGGTTCCGGGTGACGGCCCTGGCGACGC
>VFJJ01000223.1 GCA_009886115.1 Actinomycetota bacterium | reverse complement strand
CTCCGGCCCGGCGGCGGCCCGGCGTCGGCCAGACGGTGGGTGCAGGTCGAGGCGGGGTCCGAGGTCTCGGCCGTCAGCGGCAGTCGAGGATGACCTTGCCGAACGTCGCGTCGCTCGCCAGCAGGTCGTAGGCAGCCGCGGCATCGGCCAGCGGCACCACCGCCTCCACGACCGGTGCGGGCGAGATGCGACCCGAGGCGAGCATGGGGACGATCTGCGCGGCGAACGCCGTGGTGGCGATGGCCTTCTCCCAGAGCGTCCGGGGCCGCAGCACCGTCCCGTGGATCTCGAGACGCTTCACCATGACGGCGCCGATCGACAGCTCCGCCGCCGCGCCGGCCAGTGAGCCCACGAGCACGATCCGGCCCTTGGGTGCGCACACGGCGACGTCGATGCCGAGATACGGACCGCTGACGAGATCGAGCACGACGTCGATCCCGTCGCAGACCGACGCGATCTCGAGCGCCACGGCCCGAGGGTCGAGCTCGCGCCCGACACAGATGCCGTGGTCGAGCCCGAGCCCTCGGGCTCGCTCCAGCTTGTCGGGGGTGCGCGCGGTCCCCACGACGAAGCCACCGATGGCCTTGACGAGCTGGACGGCGGCGGTCCCGACACCCGATCCGACCGCATGTACGAGCACCCGTTCGCCCGGAGCGAGGCGGCAGCGGGTGAAGAGGGCGTCGTGCGCGGTGATGGAGGTCTCGGGGATGCCGCCGGCCGGCACCAGATCGAGGTTGGCGGGAACGATGACGCAACACGCCTCGACGGTGAGCACGTACTCGGCCTGGGCGCCGCCCCCGGTGACGCCGAACACGCGGTCCCCGGGCCGGAGGGTGCGGACCTGATCGCCGACGGCTTCGACGATGCCGGCGAACTCGAGCCCGGGAATGTCTGCGGGAACCCCGGGAGGTGCCGGGTAGCCGCCGGAGCGTTGGACGAGGTCGGCGCGGTTGAGCCCGGCGCCGTGCACCCGGACCACGACCTGGTCGGCCACGGGATCGGGCACCGTGCGGTCGTCGGCGACCACGATCGCCGCGGACCGGGCCCGAGGGCGATCGGCCCCGCCCGCTGCAGGAGTCGGCTCGGCAACGAAGGTGACAGCTCGCATGGGCGACGAGCCTACGCGCCTCTTCCCTCGTTCGGCCGGTGTCCGATCGCGACCCCGAGTAGGGTCGCGATCGATGACGGGGACGGACGCCGAGACCTTCACCCGGGGTGGGCTTCGGATCATCGACTGCGACGACGGCGAGGTCTGGCTCGACGAGGCCGAGGCCGAAGCGCTCCTCGAGCTCGCGGGGGGCCTTGAGGACGCCACGGTCTCGGCGTGCCTGTTGTGCGCCAGTCGGGTCCTCGCGGCGTCAGCCCTGGTGAGCCTGCTCGAACGGTCGGCGCCCCACCCGCGCCAGCGCGACCTGCTGGAGCTGGCCGACGACGCACCGACCGTCCACCTCTACGTCGTCGACGAGCGCCGACCCTGCGCCCACCGGGGCTGGCTCGACCCGGGACACGGCGAGTGGCTCGAGATGACCCGCTGAGAGCGTCGCCGCGCCCGATCTGCGACACTCCCCGGTGAGCGCACCCGTTCCCGATCCCGATTCCCGTTCCCGATCCCGATTCCCGTTCCAAGGAGACCCTGATGCGGACCCCGATCTGCGACCAGCTCGGTATCGAGTTCCCGATCTTCGCGTTCAGCCATTGCCGTGACGTCGTGGCCGCCGTCACCAACGCCGGCGGCTTCGGCGTGCTCGGGGCGTTGGCGTACGAGCCCGACCGGCTCGAGATCGAGCTGAAGTGGATCGACGAGCATGTCAACGGGCGCCCCTACGGCGTCGACTTCGCCATGCCGGCCAAGTACGTGGGTCAAGGCGGTGGAGCCGAGGCCACGCCAGAGTACCTGAAAACCCTTATACCCCAAGGACATCGCGACTTCGTGCACCGTCTGCTCGACGAGGCCGGCATCCCGCGCCTTCCCGACGACTTCGAGCACCGGGCGCCCAAGGCTGCGGGCCTGAACGTCGACGCCGAGGGCCCGGGCCAGATGGAGGTCACCCTCGGCCACGCCGGCGTGAAGATGGTCGTGAACGCGCTCGGGCCGCCGCCCAAGTACATCGTCGACCTGTGCCACGACAACGGCCTCCTCGTCGGGGCGCTCGTCGGCTCGAAGCAACACGCCGAGCGGCAGGTCTCGATCGGCGTCGACGTGATCGTGGCCCAGGGCACCGAAGCCGGCGGCCACTGCGGCGAGATCTCGACGTTCGTGCTCGTCCCCCAGGTCGTCGACGCGGTGGGCCCGTCCGTTCCCGTGCTCGCCGCCGGCGGGATCGGCGACGGTCGCCAGATGGCAGCGGCCATGGCGCTCGGAGCCCAGGGTGTGTGGACGGGCTCGGTCTGGCTGCTCACCCAGGAGGCCGACATGTTCCCCGAGGTCACCGAGAACCTGCTGGCGGCCACGTCGAAGGACGCCGTCCGGGCCCGGGTCATGACCGGCAAGCCCGCCCGCCAGCTCCGCACGAAGTGGACCGAGGCCTGGGACCGGCCCGACGCTCCCGAGCCGCTCCCGATGCCGTTGCAGGGGTTGCTCTACGGCGAGGCCGCCGAGCGTTTCTCGAGGGTGCACGACAAGGGTTTCGCCGGGTACCCCGTCGGCCAGATCGTCGGCAGCATCGACCGGGTACGTCCCGCCCGGGATGTGGTGCTCAGCATGGTCGAGGAGTGGATCGACACCACCGAGCGCCTCAACGGCCTGATGGACGACTGACCACCTGGGGCGGCCGGGGCGACCGGGCCGGGGCGACCGGGGCGGGGCGGGGCGGACTGCGAGGCGTCAGCGGAAGGCGACGAGCAGCATCAAACCGGAGGCGACGACCGCTGACGACGCGATCCGGGCCCGGCCCAACGGCTCGCCCAGCAGCCGCCATCCGATGACGGCCGCCAGCACGACCGACGATTCGCGCAACGCAGCCACGTAGCCCACCGGAGCCCGACGTACGGCCGCCAGCACCAGCCCGTATGTGACCACCGATGCCACCCCGGCGAGCCCGACCGAGCGCCGGCCAGCGCTCGTCCGGCCGAGCTCGCGCAACTCGTGCCCCCGACCCCGAGCCAGACCGTACGCCGAGATCACGACCCCGGCGCCGACATAGATACAGAGCACGTAGCCGACGCCCGTCGAGCGTCGGGCGCCCTGAGCGTCGAGCAGCGTGTAGGTGGCGATGACCGCCGCCAACAGACATGCGTCGCGCAAGCCCCGTCCCGACGAGCCCCGGGGGACGAACGAGGCCAGCCCGCCTGCCACCACGATGACGGCCATCCACCCGCCCGGTGAGAGCCGGTCGTCGAGGAGCAACGCCCCACCGATGGCCGCGCCGAGCGCGCCGGCACCCCGGCCGACGGGGTACACGAGCGAGAAGTCGCCGTGGTCGTACGCAGCAGCGAGCAGCAGCGCGTACGGGAGATGCGACAGCGCCGACAGCGCGGCCCAGGGCAGGGCCCCGGCCTCGACGGTGTCGCCGGTGGTCAGCGCCAACACGACGAGCCCGGCCGCGCCGATCGCTCCGCCCACGACGAACTGGCCCCACAGGGCGAGGAACCGGTCGGTGCTGGTCTTGACGGCCAGGTTCCAACCGGCATGCAGGACGGCGGCCGTGAGGGCGAGGACCGTGGCGACGAGCACGCGTGGCTCAGGGTGCCAGGCGCTCGGTGACCCAGGTGCGGATCGGCAGTTCCGTCGCGCCGCCTTCGGCCACGGCGGCCGGGCGGTACCGGACCCGGTCGTGCAACCTCGACGTGCGGCCCTGCCAGAGCTCGACGCTGGTGTGCCGTAGCAGGAATCCGCCCCAGTGCGCGGGACGCGGTATCGGATCGTCGCCGAAGCGGGCTTCGATCGCCGCGGCGGCGGCGTCGAGTGCGCCCCGCTCGGCCACCACCTCGCTCTGCGGCGACGCCCAGGCCGAGGCTTGGCTCCCCCGAGGACGGGAGGCCCAGTAAGCATCCGACTCGGCGTCGCTCAGATGCTCGACGACCCCCTCGACCCGTACCTGCCGCTCGACTCCCCACCACAGGAACACCAGTGCCGCCTTGGGGTTCACGGCAAGCTCACGGCCCTTGTGCGAGTCGCGGTTCGTGTGGAACCGGAACCCGTCGACATCGTGTCCCCGCAGCAGCACCGCCCGAGCCGATGGGTTTCCGTCGGTCCCCACCGTTGCCAGCACCATGGCGTCGGCCCACCGGGGCTGCGTCTCTCGAGCCTCCCGGAGCCACGCGTTGAACTGCGCGATCGGATCGGGGTCGACCGTGGCGGGGTCGAGGTCGGGGAGGCGATCGAGGTCGACCACGGCTTCGCCGGCCCCCTCAGCCGAGAGCGAGCAGCTCGCGAAACGACGAGCGCAGGTTGCGGAGCAAGCGGGCCGGGTCGGTGACCGCTGCGGTGTCGGTGACGATGCCGAGGTCGACCCGGTCGCGGTACGACGCCAGCGTCACGTTGAGAGCGCTGCCCCCCAAGGGGCCCATGGGGTAGGTGGCGTCGAGACGGCTGCCGGCGAAGTACACGGTCATCGGCGGACCCGGCACGTTCGAGGCTGCGAAGTCGACGGTGGCCACCTGTTGACGGGCCGCTCGCCTGAGCACCGGTCCGGGCACACGGGCTGCCAGGTCGGCGAGATCCTCGGTGAGGGCGAGCGCAGGCTCCTTGCGCACTGCCGCCAGGCGCTCCTTGATCGCGGCGTGCCGGGCCCGGGGATCGGCGGGCGTGAGCGGTATCAGCACTCTGGCGTTGGCCCACTGGTTCCCGGCTCCGGCTCCGTTGCCAGCCTCTCGCAGGCTGACCGGCATGGCCATGCGCAACTCGTCGCACGGGCCCTCGAGCGCGGCGTGGTACCGGGCCAACGCCCCGCTGAGCCCGGTGACGAACCAGTCGTTCAACGTGCCGCCGAGGCTGACCGCCGAGGCCTTGGCATCGGCGAGCGGCACCGAGAACGTGTCGAGATGGCGGCTGCCCGACCGTGCCGTCATCACCGGCGACCGAGCCGGGTCGCGGACCAGGAGCTGCGAGCGGACCGACCGCACGGTCTCGGCCGCCCGATCGGGATCGCGCAGGGCTGCAATGGTCGCCTCGAGGCTGCGCTCGGCGACCTTACGTTGCACGGTCATCGTCTGGGCGAAGGCGTCGCGCATGAGGTCGCGGAGTCCCTTGGGGGCCGCCGTGTTCCGAGGCGGATCCGGTCGGAGGCTTCGCGAACCTCGGTGACGGTCGCCCTTCGGGGGCGGATCGCGCTCCAGATCGAGCATCGCCAGCGCCAGGTGCACCGCGCCCATCCCGTCGGCGACGACATGGTCGAGATGGTGCACCATCATGGCCCGGCCGCGGGGGAGCCCGGTCACGATCGTCATACGCCACATGGGCCGGGTGCGGTCGAGGGCCCGGTCGCCGATCTCGGCGGCGAGGTCGAGCTCGCGCCGATGGCTGGTTCGTGATGGCGCTGACACCTCGTGCACGTGGTCGGCCACCGAGAAATCGTCGGCGTCACACCACTCGGGTGACCGTCCCGGGACACGCGACGTGACGACTCGTTGACCCAACCTCGGGATGGCGTCGGCGACGACCGCGAGACGATCGAGCATCCGCTCCCGGTCGGGCGCCCGGTCGAGCATCGTGACGGCCAGGAAGTCGGAGCGCAGCATGGGGTCGGCCTCGGCCGCCCACATCAGCGCCTCCACCCCGTTCAGCCGCTCGCCCATCGCCCCTCCCCGTGTGGCTCGCAGCCTACGCGGCCGCCGTGGAGGTCCAGCCGGACCGGTTCGAGGTGACGGACGTTGCAGTCTCAGCGACGTCGCAACACCCGCCGGGCGGCTCGGCCCAGCACGACGCCCCACACGAGGCCGCCAGCGACGTCGGAGGCATGGTGCAGCCGCACATAGACGCGGCTCGACGCGACGAACGCGCCGAGGCCGTAGTAGATCGGGGCGCGCCCGCGGTCGTCGAGCGAGAGCACGGCGGCTGCGGTCATGGCTGCTGCGGCGTGGCCCGACGGGAACGAGCTCGTGATGGGGCGGCGCACACCGTAGGGCAGCGGCTCGCCGGGGTGACGGTCGTCGGGCCTGACCCGCTTGAACGCCGACTTCACCACGACGTTCGTGAGGAACGACTCGGCCCCCAGGATCGCGGCGAGCTCGACGGTGCGCCGGGCGAAGCGGGGTTGGCAGGCTCCCCGCACGGCGCCGATCGTGTGCCACAGGATGCTGTGGTCGGCCGCGGCCGAGAGGGAGAAGAACACCCGGTCGAGCGTGGGGGAGCGGTGCGCGTCGACCCACCGGTCGACTGAGGCGTCGACGTTCTGGACACGATCGGCGAACCGACGGGGAGCCTCGGGCACGGTCGACTGGCTCAGAGCGCGCCGACGCCGATGGGCGCGTCGCCGGTGCGGGGGACGGGGTTGGCGCCGAGCCGTTGGCGCGAACCGTCTTTCAGCATCTCGCGGAGCTCGATGGCCTGTGCCGGATCCCCACCCCACGCCGGGCAGTAGGGCTTGTACGAGCAGTAGTCGCAGAGCTTGCCGGGGCGGGGGCGGAAGTCGTCGCGCTCGCACGCCCGCTCGACGGCGCTCCACAGGGCCGCGGTGCGCTTCTCGACCGCCCGCACCTTCTGCTCGGTGGGGTAGGCGATGATGGCCTCGGGCTTGGAGAGATACAGGAGCTGCACCCGCACGGGCCGCCGTCCGACGACGCGCTCGACGAGCATGGCGTAGATGTTGACCCCAGCCATCCTCGACTGCTCGAAACCCATGCCGGGTACGGCGCCGGTCTTGTAGTCGGTGACGATCAGCTCGCCGTCGGCGTCGAGCTCGAGGCGGTCGATGATGCCTCGCAGCACCACCGGGGTGTCGCCCGCGCCGAGGGCGACGCTGCCGTCGACGGTGGGCAGTGCCGTCGAGACCATGACCTCGAGCCCGATGGGGCGGACGGTCGTGGGGTCTTCGAGGCTGAAGTAGCGATCGAGCAGGACCTCGGCGCTGGCGAAGAAGGTGGCCTCCTGCGCTTCGTCGAGGCCGAGCAGCATGAAGTCGGAATGGGTCGAGATCTCCCGCCGGGCGGTGGCGAGGTCGGCGGCGGCGTGCTCGGGGGTGCGCTCCGGCGCCGAGCGCAACATCAGCAACTCGAGCGCGCGGTGCACCAGCGTGCCCTTGGTGGTGGCCTGGGTGGGCGGCTGGGGGATGCGGTCGATCGCCGAGAACCGGAAGGCCATCGGGCAGTCCTGGAACGCCGAGACCTTGCTGGGCGAGAGGCTCACGGGCAACGGAAGAGGCACCCGCGGACCATACCAGTGCCCTACGACACCGGTGCGTTACGGGACGCTCCCCGCTTCTTTGCGTCCACGGTGAGCGCAGACGCCGCCGTGGACACAAAGAACGCTGCGATGCGATGGGGTGGGGTCACTGCGCGCTGCGCAGAGCCTCCAGGGCGTCGTCGGCGTGCTTGTTCATGCTGGTCTCGCTGGTGATGGCGGCCAGCAGGCGGCGATCACGATCGATCACGAACGTGGCTCGCTTGCTCGGCAGCTTCCCGAACCGTTTCACGCCGAACTGCGCGGCGACCGTCCGGCTGGGATCGGACAACAACGGGAAGGCCAGGTCGTTCTTGGCGTCGAACTCGCGTTGCCGATCCACCGGATCGGCGCTGATTCCCACGGGCCGGGCTCCGAGCTCCGAGAACTCGGCGGCCAGGTCGCGGAAATGACAGCTCTCGCGAGTTCAGCCGGGGGTCATGGCCTTGGGGTAGAAGAACAAGACGATCGGGCCTTCGGCCACCAGCTCGGAGAGTCGTACCGACGCTCCATGCTGGTCGGTCGCCTCGAAATCGTCGACGAGCTCACCAGTACGCATGGCTGCACGCTAGCCCCCATCGGCCCGTCGCCCCATGGCCGCGCCACCCGAGGGGTCGTA
This sequence comes from Actinomycetota bacterium, assembly GCA_009886115.1. Taxonomy (GTDB): domain Bacteria; phylum Actinomycetota; class Acidimicrobiia; order IMCC26256; family VFJJ01; genus VFJJ01. The sequence goes on along the minus strand of VFJJ01000223.1, from coordinate 8,167 downwards.
GGGTGCACGGCCATGAAGATCGACGCGGCGGTGGGGGACCTGGCGGGGGCAGCGAAGCGGGTGCGCGAGCTCGAGGCCCTCGGCTACGACGGGGTCATCACAGCGGAGGTCAACGCAGACCCGTTCCTCCCCTTGGCCGTCGCGGCCGAACACAGCACGCGGGTCGATCTCATCACATCGATCGCCGTGGCGTTCGCCCGCAACCCCATGACCCTGGCGCAGACAGCGCACGATCTCCAGCGATTCTCGGGCGGCCGCATGGTGTTGGGGCTCGGCTCGCAGATCAAGCCGCACATCACCAAGCGCTTCTCGATGCCGTGGTCGCACCCAGCAGCTCGCATGCGCGAGCTCATCCTCGCCATGCGAGCCATCTGGGCCACGTGGAACGACGGCGCCAAGCTCGAGTTCCGGGGCGAGTACTACACCCACACGTTGATGACGCCCATGTTCATGCCCGAGCGCTCTGCTGCCGGTCCGCCGCGGGTCTGGCTCGCGGCGGTGGGCGAGCTGATGACCGAGGTGGCCGGCGAGGTGGCCGACGGGCTGCTGCTCCATGCGTTCACCAACGAGCGGTACCTGCGGGAGGTCACGCTCCCGGCACTCGACCGGGGCCTGGCCCGGGCCGGACGCACCCGGGCCGACGTGGAGGTCGTGCTCCCGGGCTTTGTCGTCACCGGCGCCGACGATGCCGAGATGGAGCGCAACGCCGACGCAACCCGCAAGCAGATCGCGTTCTACGGCTCGACGCCCGCCTACCGCCCCGTGCTCGAGATCCACGGATGGGGCGCCATCGCCGACGAGCTCAACGGGCTGTCGAAGCAGGGTCGTTGGGACGACATGGGTTCGCTCATCGACGACGAGATCCTCGACACGTTCGCCGTACGGGCCGCGCCCGAGCGTCTGGCCCGCACGATCATCGAGCGTCACGGCGGCATCGTCGACCGGACGACGATCTTCCTCTCGCAGCGCGATCCCGACACCGCGGCGCGGGTGATCGCCGAGCTACGGGCCGGCTGAGCCGTCCCCGGACGTACCGGACGTACCAGGCGTACCGGACGGGCGTGCCGGGCCAGACACACCCGTCGGGCCAGACCCAGCAAGCGCGCCAAGCGCGCCAAGCGCACCAGGCGCACCTGACACGCCGAGCGGGACCAGGGCAGACAAGCGCAGCTCGAGCCGTTCGATGGCGTGGGTGACCCGGTCGATGGCGTCGGCGAGGTCCTCGGTGGTCACCACGTCGGAGAGCTGAATCCGGATCGACGCCATCTCGCGGGCCAGGTACTCCGTGTCGGCCTGGGTTCGGGTGTTGACCGCGCGGTCGTTCTCGAGCTGGATCTTGTCGCGCTCGGCCTGGCGGTTCTGGGCCAACAGGATCAAGGGAGCGGCGTAGGCCGCCTGCGTCGAGAACGCCAGGTTCAACAAGATGAAGGGGTACTTGTCGAAACGCAAGGCGACAGCGGCGATGTTGAACCCGATCCAGACGATCACGAGGACGGTCTGCGCGGCGAGGTAGCGCCCCGTTCCCAACAGTCGGGCGATGCCTTCGGAGAACTTGCCGAACGCCTCGGGGTCGTAGTGGACCCCGAGGCCCCGGCGTAGCAGCGGCTTCGAGAGCCGGTCGCGCCGAGTGTCGCGACGGCGCGCGCTCATCGCCGCCGGCTCCGCCATCCGACGGGCAGCGTGCGGTCGAGCACGTCGTCGACGGTCACCGCGCCGAGCAACCGTCCACGCTCGTCGCAGACCGGCACGGCGAGCAGGTTGTACTCGGCGAGCCGCTCAGCAACGGCGGTCTCGGGCATCTCCGGTGCCACCGAGATCGCGTCGTCGTCGTCCTCGAGGCACTGGCCCACGGTCAGCGACGGGGGTTCGCGCAGCAACCGCTGGAATCCGACGAAACCCAAGAACCGTCCTGTCGGTGTCTCGATGGGGGGCTCGACCACGAACACCTGGGTCGCGAGTGGCGCGGCCAGATCGCGATCGCGGAGCTTGGCCAGGGCCTCGGCCACGGGAGCGCTGGCGACCACGATCACCGGCTCGGGGTTCATCAACCCGCCGGCGGTGTGTTGGCCGTGGGCCAGCAACCGTTGCAGCGACTCGGCATCGTCGTCGTCCATCGCCTCGAGCAGCTCCGTGCGCTCGTCGCTCGGGAGCTCGGCGAGCAGGTCGGCCGCGTCGTCGGGAGCCATGGCCTCGAGCACGCCGACCGCCTGGGCCAGATCGAGGGCCGCAAGGAGTTGCACCTGCTCGGGCTCGGGCAGCTCCTCGAGAAGGTGGGCGAGATCTTCCTCCTCCATGGCTCGCACCAGCTCCTGGCGGCGGTGCTTGGGCAGCGCCCGGAGTCGCTTGGCGCCCTCCGACGGGTGCAGGTCGGTGAGCGCCGCAGCCTCGCGGGCGGTCTGGCCGATGTCGAACAGGTCGGGGGCGGCGGTCCACGACAGCGTCTTGACGGGGCGGCGCCGAAGCGGGATGGGCCCGCCGCCGCCGACGATGAGCTCCGCGACCTCCCAGCCGGGGTAGACCCCCGAGACCCGACGGAGCCCGATGTCGCGCAGCAGCAGATCGCCGACGCGTCGGCCGGTGAGGAGACCGGAGGTGAGGATCTCCCCAGGACGCTGCTCGAACCGTCGCAGGTTCACCGACGCGCTCCGTAGCTGCACACCCCGGGAGTCGAGGCTGGCGATCCGGTTGGCGTTCACGAAGATCCGCCGACGCTGCACCCGGGCCACGAAGCCGACGACCCAGGGGGCCTCGTCGTCGTGGTGTGGCAGCACGATGACGTCCTCGATGCGGCCGAGGGGCGTGTCGTCGAGATCGATGAGGGCGAGCCGCGTGATGCGCGACACGAAGATCAGGTCGTCGGCCATCACGGGCACCTCCTCGGAATCGCGCGCCGGTGCTCTTCGAACGTCTGGGACCCCCGGAGCGTATGCCACGATGCAGGGGTGCCTTCCACGCCTCCGCCCCCGTCCGACATCGCCGCCGTCGCCACAGCCAACCAGGCGTTCTACAGCGCCTTCGAGACGCGCGATCTCGATGTGATGGCGGAGGTCTGGGACCGATCGGAGCGGGCGAGCATCACCCACCCCGGATGGCCGACCCTGCACGGGTGGGCCAAGGTGGCGGCGTCCCTGGAGGCGATCTTCCGAGGCACGCCGTACATCCAGTTCTTCCTCACCAACGAGCGGATCCACGTGACGGGCGACGTCGGATGGGTGACCGTCGACGAGAGCATCCTCCAGGCCTACCGGGGCGATGCCGACGGTGAGGCCGTCGAGCCCAGCTCCGGTTCGACCGTGGCAGCAACGAACGTCTTCGTGCGTGAGGACGGTCGCTGGCTGATGGTGAACCACCACGGTTCCCCTGTCCACGGCAGCTACGAGGACCTCGAGCAGGAGTGAGGCCGGGTGGGCGGACGGGGCGAATAGCATCCCCGGCCATGCCCCGATCTCGGATACTGAGCCGCTTCGCCCGCTCCCGCACCTGTGTGCTCGTCATCGCCGTCGCTCTCCTCGCCACGATGGCGGCGTGCGGGGGCGACGACGATGACGACGCCGGCGGCCCGACGACCCCGACGACCGTCGGTTCCGGCCCCCTCGCCGGTGTCGTGGTCTTCGAGGTCGACGACCGCGATCACGTCGAGATCGGCGAGACGGTCGAGTACCCGGTCGAGACCCATGGGAATCCTCCCGCATGGGGACGGCACTGGGCGCCGCCCGGCTGGGCCGACTGCGGCTTCTACACCAGCCCCGTGCCCAACGAGGCCACCGTCCACAGCCTCGAGCACGGCGTCGTGTGGCTGGCCTACGACCCCGCTCTGGCCCCTGCGGATCTCACCGCGCTCGAGGCCATAGCGGGCGAGGAGAAGGTCGTCGTCTCGCCCGCGGCCGGGTTGAGCGCTCCGGTCGTGGCCAGTGCCTGGGGCGTGCAGCTCGCCGTGACCGGGCCGACCGATCCGGCGTTGGCCGCCTTCATCGACGAGTACGTCGACTCGGACGGGTCTCCGGAGCCGGAAGGCCCCTGTGAGTCCGGTGTGCTGAACCCGGGCAACGTGACCGGCGTCTGAGCCCTCTCGAGCCCTCGAATCCGAAGATCGAGTGGTGAAGGAGGGGGTCGGCGCCGTACCCTCGGCAGTTCCATGCCTTCCGCTGACCCCACCCCCGTTGCCGCGCGCCTCCACGCCGATCCCGAACCGCCCAGCTCCTCCGACCGGCCGCTGCGAATCGCCTGGCTGACGTACCGGGGCAACCCGCTCTCGGGTGGTCAAGGCGTGTACACCCGCTACATGGCGCGCGAGCTCACGGCCATGGGCCACAAGGTCACCGTGTTCTCGGGCGAGCCGTATCCCCACCTCGACGACGGCGTCGAGCTGGTCAAGGTTCCGGGTCTCGACCTCTATGCCGAGCCGCATCCCTTCCGGCTCCCGGCCATCTGGGAGTACAAGAGCCGCTACGACCTCGCCGAGGTGGCGATGTTCTCGACCGGCATGTTCCCCGAGCCGATCACCTGGAGCTGGCGGGCCAGACGGCTGCTCAAGGACCGGGTCGGCGACTTCGACATCGTGCACGACAACCAGTGCCTCGGCCCCGGCGTGCTCGGGATGATCGCCGACGGCCACACGGTGCTGGCGACCGTCCACCATCCCATCACCAAGGACCGCGACCTCGACATGGCCGCGGCCACCACCCGGTGGAAGCGGATGGTCCAAAAGCGTTGGTACGGCTTCCTGGGACCGCAGATCAGGGTGGTGCGCAAGCTGCCGCACATGGTGACGGTCTCCGAGTCGTCGCGCCGCGACATCGTGCGCGATCTCGACGCCCGATCCGAGAACCTCCGCGTGGTGGCCGTGGGTGTCGACACCGAGATCTTCCATCCCGAGCCCGGGGTCGAGCGGGTGCCGGGGCGTTTGATGGTCACCACATCGAGCGACATCCCACTCAAGGGGCTCGTGCCGCTGCTCGAGGCGTTGGCCAAGGTCCGTGCCGAACGCCCCGACGCCCACCTGCAGGTGATCGGATCGCCCCGAGCTCGGGTGAGCGCCACCATCGAGCGCCTCGGGTTGCAGTCGGCTGTGCGCTTCGAAAAGGGCATCGACGACGCCCGGCTGCGCCATCTCTACGCTGAGGCCGAGGTGGCCGTGGTGCCGTCGCTGTACGAGGGTTTCTCGCTCCCGGCTGTGGAGGCCATGGCCTGTGGGGTGCCGCTCGTTGCGACCACGGGGGGCGCGCTACCCGAAGTGGCCGGCACCAGCGGCGAGACCTGCCTGCTCGTGCCGCCCGGTGATCCCGACGCCTTGGCCCAGATGATCCTGCGGGCCCTGGGCGACGCCGAGCTCCGCTCGCGCATCGGCGCCGCCGGAAAGGCTCGCGTGCTCGATCGGTTCACCTGGCGGGCCACCGCGGTAGGGACGGCCGCGCTCTACGACGAGATCCTCACCGGTCGCTGGTAGTCGTGCTGACGGTCGACTTCGACGTGCTCGGGCTCAGCCCCGGAGACCGGGCGCTCGATGTGGGCTGTGGCGCGGGCCGGCACGCGTTCGAGATGTACCGCCGCGGCGCCCGGGTCGTGGCGCTCGACCGCGACGGCGGAGGGTTGAAGGAGGCCGCGGCGATCCTCACGGCGATGGCTGACGAGGGCGGGCTCGATCCGGGCGCCGACTGGCTCGTGGCGATGGCCGATGCGCTCCACGTCCCGTTCCCCGACGGGGCCTTCGACCGGGTCGTGGTCTCGGAGGTGCTCGAGCACGTCGCCGACGACCGTGGCGCGTTGGCCGAGCTGACCCGGGTGTTGGCGCCGGGCGGCACGATCGGTGTCACGGTGCCTCGCTGGTACCCCGAGCTCGTCTGCTGGACGCTCTCGAACGACTACTACGACACCCCGGGCGGTCACATCCGCATCTACCGTCGCGCCAACATCGAGACCAAGCTGCGCGAGGCCGGTCTCACCCTCGTCGGGCACCATCACGCTCACGGCCTGCACTCGGCCTACTGGTGGCTGCGCTGCATCGACGGGGTGCGCAAGAACCCCGAGCACGAGGGTTCCCGTTTGCTGCGGTGGTATCACCGGATGCTGGTGCGCGACATCGTCGAGGCTCCTCGCTCGACGCGCTGGGCCGATCGTGTGCTCACCCCGATCATGGGCAAGAGCCTGGTGATCTACGCCCAGAAGCCCGAGGCCCCATGACCGAACACGACGCGATCCCGATGGAGCACGCGCTCAGCCGGGTGCAGCGCAAGGAGACCGTGGAGGCCATCGCCTCGGTGCAGCTCCCGTCGGGGGCCGTCCTGTGGTGCCCGGGCGACCACGTCGACCCGTGGAACCACGTCGAGTCGGCCATGGCCCTCACGGTGGGCGGTCTGCATCGCGAGGCCGAGCGGGCCTACGGCTGGTTGCGGTCCACGCAACGCGACGATGGCACCTGGGCGAGCTACTACCACGCCGACGGGCTCACGGTGAAGGACCCCAACGTCGACACGAACATCTGCGCGTACGTGGCCGTCGGCGTCTGGCAGCATCATCTGGAAACCGGTGACGGGGCGTTCCTGGCCGAGATGTGGCCCATGGTCGACGCGGCCATCGAGTTCGTCCTCGGCTTGCAGGCTCCCAGCGGCGCCGTGTGGTGGGCCCGTCATGCCGATGGCCGTCCGTGGGAGGAGGCCCTGCTCACCGGGTCGTCGTCGATTCACATGAGCCTCAGCTGCGCCCTGGCCGTCGCCACGGCGTTGGGGCACGAGCGGAGGCACTGGCACAGCGCCCTCGGCCGATTGCGCGACGCGTTGTTGCACCGGCCCGAGGCCTTCGGCTCGCGCGACCGCTGGGCGATGGACTGGTACTACCCCATCCTCGGAGGAGCGCTCCGCGGCCCCGAGGCCGTGCGTCGCTTGGGCGAGCGGTGGGAGATGTTCCTCGAGCCGGGGATGGGTGTGCGCTGCGTCCACGATCGCCCGTGGGTGACCGCCGCCGAGTCGTGCGAGCTGGTGTTGGCGTTGCTGGCGATCGGCGACCGGGTCCATGCCCGGGCGGTGTTCGACGCTGTGCAGTTCCTCCGGGCCGACGATGGCGCCTACTGGGAAGGGTGGGTCTTCCCCGATGACGTCTTCTGGCCCGATCGGAAGTCGACGTGGACGTCGGCCGCGATCATTCTCGCCGCCGACGGCCTCGACTCCCCGTCATCGCCCACCGCCCGCCTGTTCCGTGGTGACGGCCTTCCCGACCAAGAGTGAGTTGTGCCCCCTCCAGCAGGTACTTCTCACTCCTGATCGAGTGGTCAGCCCGGCTCAGGCGCTCAGGCGGCGGAGGCACCGGAGCGAGCCGGTGCGGCGCCAGTCCTCGTAGTCGCCGGAGGCGAGGGCCGTCTGCCAGACGTGGAACGGGGCTTGGCCGCCGTCGGCCGGGTCCTCGAACACGTCGTGGATGGCCAGTACGCCCCCGACGGCGAGGTGCGGCGCCCAGGCGACGAGGTCGGCCTGGGCCACATCCTCGGCATGACCGCCGTCGATGAACACGAATCCCAACGAGCGGCCCCACCATCGGGCGACCGTGGTGGAACGGCCGATCACCGCGATCACCACGTCTTCGAGCCCGGCGTCCTCGATCGTGCGGCGGAAGAACGGCAGCGTGTCCATGCGGCCGGTGCCGGCGTCGACAACCGTGGGGTCGTGCCAGGGCCAGCCGGCCTGGTTCTCCTCGCTTCCGCGATGGTGGTCGACGGTGAACACGACCGTGGCTGCGGCACGAGCCGCCGCCCCCAGGTAGACGGCCGATTTCCCGCAGTACGTTCCGATTTCCAGCAGGGGTCCCACGGCCGCACCCACCAGGGCCGCGTCGTGAAGCGCCAGCCCCTCGTCGTCGGGCATGAACCCCTTGGCGGCCTTGGCTCGATTGAACAACGTCTCGTCGATTGCCATCGCTGCGAACGCTACAGCCGCGCCCGACCTGAGCGAACGGAGCGACGAGGAGTCGGCCGACGTTCGTCGAGCCCATCCGCGGATCGCCGAACGCCCCGCGAACGCCCGCGAACGCCCGCCGAATGCCCGCGAACGCCCCGCGAATGCCCCGCGAATGCGTAGCCGTCCGGTCACCGTGCGAGGTATTCCAGGCGCCCCAAGGGGAAAGTATCGATCGACCCTCCCCGGGGTTCTAGGGTGACGAAAGATGGCGCTCGATCGTG
>VFJJ01000035.1 GCA_009886115.1 Actinomycetota bacterium | reverse complement strand
GTGAACGACGTTCAGTGAACGCCGTTCACTTTGTACGTCGAGATGGGCTCACTGTCAACGTGGCGTGTGCCACACGGCCTCGACGCCCGAGCACCCACGAGATCGGCAGCGCCACCATGAACGTCGCCGGGAGGTACCGCAGCGTCTGCCACGCGGCAGCCGAGCCGGTGAACCGGCGCCCGTCGACCTCGGTCAGGACGACCGCATCGGCGCGCCCGGCCAGCGCGTCCCGTGGCTCCTGCACGAGCTCGATGCGGGCCAACCAGTCGAGGCGGCGCACTGCGAAGGCCAAGGCGCGTGTGTCCCGCCCGTCGCCGGTCAGCACGAGCGAGCGGCCACCAGTCGACGGCGTCGCCCAGATCACCAGGGCACAGATGCCGGCCAGGCTGAAGACCTGCACATGCGCCGAGATCTCGATGAACACGTGGAACCACACGGCGATCCAGATCGTGAAAGCTCGCGAGGACCGGAGCCACAGCCCAAGGGCGATGAACACCTCGGTGACGATCACCACCTTGGCGAAGACCGAATGGAAGCCACGGTTGCCGATGGCGTCGATGAACCAGTCGGGCAGCGGGGTCCGGGCGAGCTCCGGCCCGGATCTGATGACCCGGTTCCAGGTGACGGTCCCGGCCCACCAGTCACCGTCGAGCAGCTTGCTCACGCCCGAGGCACCGTAGACCGACGCCAGCTCGAAACGCAGCAACCACAAGGGCCACAAGGGCACGCGATCGACCCGTGGCCGCTGCCTTCTGCGGGCAATGAGCGCGTCGAGCGAGAGGACCCGTCCCGAAGGCAACACGGCGAGCCCCACGAGGATCATCAGCAAGAAGGCCCGGTTGTTGTGGTAGTGCGTGGTCGACAGCCAGAGGTTCCAGGCCACGAATCCGGCCGCGTACACCGTTGCGAGCCGGCTGAACAGGCCCAGGCTCACCAACACCGCGGCGAGCACCGCCAGGCGAAGGAGCCAGAAGTAGGTGGTCTTGCCCACCTCCGGGTACCACGACCAATAGGCCTCGTGGAAGCGGTCGCCGTAGTAGAGGTCGGCATCCATCAGGCGCACGAAGCGTTCGAGGTGCAACCACAGCAGGGGCCCGGCGGCGATACGGAGCAGCGCCACCGCGCGCACGCTGCCCTCGGCGTCGAGCACCGCGTCAGCCGATCGGAGCCATGTCCTCACAAGGCCTCGGCGTCCCCGGCCGCCCTGTCGATGCTGCGCAACACCACGATCCGGTCGCCGTGGGTGTTGCGGTCGTAGGTGACGATCGCCTCGAGGTAGCGGGTCTCGGGATCGGCCGGCGTGTTGGCTGCCACCCAGTCGAGTGCTGCGTCGAGGTACGCCAACGTGGAGTCGACCCCGGCGTCGGCGTGGTGGCGGAACTGCGGGTAGGCCAGGCCCCGCTCGGGGACCAGCGTCGCCCAGCGGTAGCCCCCCGGCCAGGGCTCGTCGATCGGAACGCGGCCGCCGTCGACGGTGACGCGCACGATGTCGGCCTCCCACACGCTCGACTCGTTGAACATGTGGAACGCGAACACCCGATGGGGGTCGTCGTAGCCGCGGACGATCGTGAGGAGCGAGAAGCCTGCGACCCCGAGCACCACGACCCTCCTGGCGACCCGTCTCGTTCTGCGTGCAGAAAGGCTCACCAGACGAACAATTCTGCGCGAAGAACCGCGGGGGTCACGCCAGGACGATCACAGGGGTTCCGACCGGGGTCCACTCGTACAGCCTCTTCGCCTGCTCGAGCTCCTGTCGCACGCACCCGGCGCTTCGGAACTGGCCCAGCTCCTCGACCGTCTGCACGAGCGACCCGTCGCCGCGTGACGGAATCCCGTGGAACCCGATGGCCTTGGTGCGTCCGTGGGCGAAGCGGGTCATGTACGGCAGCTTCAGGCTTCCAGACCACGAGAGCTCGGACTTGGAGAACACCGTGTAGCTCCCGGGCAATGGAACTCCCTGCTTGCCCGAGACGAGCCAGCTGTCGTAGAGCCGACCGTCGTCCTCGACGAGCCAGACCCGTTGCTGGGAGTTCGAGTACACGATGCGCCGCCCGGCTCCCGAGTCGATCGGGATGCTCGGCGCCGGTTCGAAGCCCGGCGGCACCACGGCGACCAGGTAGCCGCGATCGCTCGGGGTACCCGCGATGGCGACGGCCCTGGTGTCGCCCGAACCGACGATGGAGCCAACCTCGCGGGCGTCGCCGAAGCCGAACACACCTCCCTCACGGGTGACGAGCCAGTACCCGCGACCGGTGTCGGTGACGGCGAAGTCGACGATGGGCTGGTGCATGCCAGGGCCGCCGAGGCCACCGACATACTCGGCGTCGCCGTACGCGTACACGGCACCGTCGGCAGCGACGATCCAGTAGCCCCGGCCCGACAGCGACGACGAGATCCCCACGATCGGTGCTGCGCCCAGCTGGGCCCCGGTTGCACCACGGAACTCGGCGTCGCCGAAGGCGAACACGCCACCGTCGTCGCCGACCATCCAGTACCCGTTGCCCAAGGGCGTCGGCGCCAGGGCCACCATGGGGCGGTTCAGCCGTGTGCCGACCATCGCTCCGTGGAAGTCGGCGTCGCCGAACGCGAAGATCCCACCGTCCTCGGCGAGCAGCCAGTACCCGTCACCCGTGGCCGTCGCAACGAGGTCGGTGATCGGACGGGTGAGCGGACGGTCGGCCACCGAGCCGAGGAACGCCGCATCGCCGTACGCATACACGCCACCGGCAGCGTCGGCCATCCAGTACCCGCGTCCCGAAGGCGTGGACTCGACGGCGACGAAGCGCCCCAACGCAGCGAAGCCCTCGGGGGACCCGAGGTCGCGGGCGTCGCCGAACGCGACGAGCCGGTCGGAACCGTCCTCGGCCGATGCCGTCGTGGAACCGAGGCGGGGATCGAGCCGGCCCGCCCCGAACGTGCCTGCCAGTCCCAGGGCGGCGATCATGACGATCCCTGCAGCCCGACGCCTGAGCGCGATCAACCCAGTCCTCTTTCGCAACATGGGCCCCAAAGCTATCAGGAGTGACAGACCCGCCGATCTGTGTGCAGAAATCGTCGCCTGGCGACGATTTCTGCACAAATTTCGGGAGCAAACGAGCAAGGGAGCGTCGATCCATGACCGATCCGTCCGGCGAGACCGTGCAGGAGCGCCACGACGGCGTGATCGTCGTCACCATCAACCGGCCCGACGCCCGCAACGCCATCAACACGGCCGTGACCCGCGGGCTCGAGGCCGCCCTCGACGAGGCCGAGACCGACGAGACCGTCCGCGCCGTCGTCATCACCGGCGCTGGCGAGCGCGCCTTCTGCTCGGGCATGGACCTCAAGGAGTTCGTGACCAACGGCGCCCGGGGCGTGTTCACCGTCAACGGCTTCGCAGGCATCACCGGCCGGCATCACCCCAAGCCCATCATCGCCGCGGTGAACGGCGCCGCCTTCGCCGGAGGCCTCGAGATCATGCTGGCCTGCGATCTCGTGATCGCCGCCGAGCACGCGTCGTTCGGGATCCCCGAGGTGAAGCGGGGCCTCGTTGCCGGCGCCGGCGGGGTGATCAGGCTCCCCCGCCGGATCCCGTTGGCCGTGGCGCTCGAGCTCGGCCTCACCGGGGGTTCGATCGGCGCCGAGCGAGCCCACGCGCTCGGTCTGGTGAATCGTGTCGTCCCGGCGGCCGAGGTCGTCCCTGTCGCGCTCGCGCTGGCCCGGGAGATCGCAGCCAACGCGCCCCTCGCGGTGGCGATCACCAAGCAGCTCATGGTCGATGCCGTCTGGCTCACCGAGGAGCAGGCCTGGGCCCGCAATCGGGAGCTCACGGTCGTCGCCAACCGCTCTGAGGATGCACTCGAGGGTGCGCGGGCCTTCGCCGAGAAGCGCACGCCGGTGTGGAAGGGCCGATGACCGGGGCGAGGTCACGGCGCACGGACGACGGGGTGGTCGCGACGTGACCCGGGTCGTGCTGGTGCACGGTTTCACCCAGACGGCGGCGTCGTGGGACACGGTGCGGGCCGCACTCGGGCCCACCGCCATGAAGCTCGTGGCCGTCGACCTGCCCGGCCACGGCGCGCACGCGGCCGTCCGCAGCACCTTCGTGGAGACCGCCGCGTGGCTGGCTTCGCAGGGCGGTCGAGCCGTCTATGTGGGGTACTCGCTGGGAGCGCGCCTGTGCCTCCGCGTGGCGCTCGACCGGCCCGACCTCGTTGCCGGGCTCGTGACGATCGGCGCCACGGCCGGGTTGGCCGATCCCCACGAACGGGAGGCCCGGCGGGGGGCCGACGAGCTGCTGGCCCGCGACCTCGAGCGTGACGGTGTCGATGCCTTTCTGGCCCGGTGGCTGGCCCAGCCGCTCTTTCGCACCCTGGCCCCCGAGGCTGCGGGGCTCGACGAGCGCCGGTGCAACACCGTCGAGGGCCTGGCGCACGCGCTGCGCCACCTCGGGACGGGGTCCATGGAACCGCTCTGGGACCGCCTGAGCGCGTTCACCGGTCGGACGCTGCTCGCCGCCGGGGCGCTCGACACGAAGTTCGTCGACCTCGCGCACCGGATGGCGACCGGTCTCGGCGGCCCGACCGAAGTGGTGCGCATCGCCGACGCCGGCCACGCCGCGCACCTCGAACGACCGCACGACGTTGCCCGGCTCCTGAGCCGATTCGTCGACCGTCTCGGGAGCGATCAGCCGTCACGGTGACGGCCCACGACAGTCCTCGACAGCCCACGACGGCACGCGGGTCGGCCGCCCCTTGCGCACAGAGCCGGGGAACCAGCAGCGGGCTCACCGTGCCTGCTCACCCTGCCCGCTCACCCTGCCCGCTCACTGCTCAGGCTCAGATCCAGAGACCGGCGGCGAGCAGCACGCCCACCACGACCTCGAGGCGCGAGGTCGCAACGAGCGCTCCCACGAGGCGCGCCACGCCACCGGGTTCGGCGGCGGTGACTCCAGAGAGCACCGTGCGCACCGGGCGCACGGCCAGCGGCAGCGCGGTCAGCGCGATCAGCGCCCACGGCCGGGAGAGCCCGATGACGGCCACGGCCACGAACGCGCCAACGACGGTCGCCGCGTACAGGCGCCGAGCCGAACGGGAGCCGATCGTCACCGCCAGCGTGCGCTTGCCCACCAGCCGGTCGGACTCGATGTCGCGCACGTTGTTCACGAGCAGGATGGCGCACGCCAGCAGGCCGACGACCGTCGCTCCGCCCATCGCCAGTGCGGTGATCTGCTCGGTGTGCACGAACGACGATCCGACCGTGGCCACGAACCCGAAGAACACCAGGACCATCAGCTCGCCCAGGCCCGAATACCCGTAGGGACGCGGCCCGCCCGTGTAGAGCGCCGCAGCCACGATGCAGGCAGCTCCCACCGCCACGAGCCACCAGGCGACGGCGATCGACACGACCAGCCCCACGACGGCCGCCACGGCGAACGCGGCCCCGGCGGCCAACTTCACCTGCCCGGGCCGGGCCAGGCCCGATGCCGTGAGGCGTAACGGTCCTCGGCGCTCGGCGTCGCTGCCCCTGACCCCGTCGGAGTAGTCGTTCGCATAGTTGACACCCACCTGCAGCGCCAGCGCGACCACGAGCGCAGCCCCGGCTCGCCACCACACGACGGCGTCAGCGGAGCCGGCGACCGCGGTGCCCACGAGCACCGGGGCGAACGCCGCGCCGAGGGTGCGGGGACGGGCGCCCGCGATCCACAGGCGCAGTCCCGTGGGTGTCGGAGCCGGGGCGGAGGCGGGTGCGGCGGTCATCGGCCCGAGTACCGTACCGCCGCGTGGCGTCTCTGGTCCCGCTCGCGATCGCACCGACCCAAGCTGCCGCGGCGATCGACGCCTGCTGGCGCAACGGCGATGCGGTGGTGCTGCTCGACCCGCGTGCTCCCCAGGCCGAGGTCGCGCGTCAGCTCGAAGCGCTCGACGTTGACGGCCCCGTCGCCGACGGGGTCGCGCTCGTCGTCGCGACGTCGGGCACGACCGGTGAACCACGGGGGGTCGAGATCACGCACGCGGCGCTCGAGGCGGCCAGCCGGGCGGTCGACAGCGTGCTCGGCCGCGACGACGCCGATCGTTGGCTGTGCTGTCTACCGGTGCATGGCATCGCAGGGTTGGCGATCCTCACCCGCTCGCGCTACACGGGCGTGCCCGTCGAGGTCCATGACGCCTTCAGCATCGAAGCGGTGAGCGCCAGCCTGGCGGCCGGGGCCAACCTGATCTCCCTCGTGCCCACCACGCTGATCCGGCTGCTCGACGCCGGCGCACCACTCGAGCGGGCTCGCCGGGTGCTGCTCGGCGGCGGCCCCGTTCCCCCCGGCCTACGCGAGCGGGCACGAGCTGCCGGAGTCGAGCTGATCACCACCTACGGGCTCACCGAGACCTGCGGCGGCTGCGTGTACGACGGGCGTCCGCTCCCGGGGGTCGAGATCGCGCTGGCGCCACCGCCGGTCGACCGGGCCGACCCCGCCCACCCATGGCGTGAGGGCGCGGCGCTAGACCACGAGATCCTGCTGCGAGGGCCGATGCTCATGCGCGGGTATCGAAGCCGTCCCGAGCTCACCGCAGCGGCGCTCGACGCAGACGGCTGGCTCCACACCGGAGACGCCGGTTGCCTCACGGCAGCCGGGCGCCTCCAGGTGGTCGATCGCCTCAAGGACCTCGTCGTGAGTGGCGGCGTCAACGTCAGCCCCACCGAGGTCGAACGGGTGCTGGCCGACACGCCCGGCGTCAAGGACGTGTGCGTCACCGGACGGGCCGACGCCGAATGGGGCGAACGGGTCGTCGCCCACGTCGTTCCCGTCGATGCCGCCGACCCGCCGACCCTGGAGGGGCTGCGGGCCCACGCACGAGAACGCCTGGCCGTCGCCAAGCTCCCACGCGAGCTCGTGCTCGTGGCCTCGATCCCTCGAACCGGTGGAGGCAAGGTGCTACGCCGGCTCCTGAGCCCGGGCGGCTCGTCCCCGGTTCCCCCAATGCCGCACACCGAGCCCGACGGGGAGATGCCGTGACATCCAACGATCCGCGCCAGCCGGCACGCCCGGGGGCGAACCGGCCCGCGCCACCCCGTCCCGACCAGGTACGCCCGCTCGACCCGTCGCCCGTCCATACGAGCGAACTTCCCGACACCCCCCAACGCGACCGGACGATCCCGGCCACGGCCTGGATCGAGGCGCCCGACGAGCTCGTGCGGCTCGGCGCCGACATCGCCGAGCCGCTCGTGGCCTACAAGCGCCGCATCGGGCGGTGGTTGCTGTGGAGGGCCGGCCCGCCGTCGCGGGGGGATGCGCGATATCTCGCGGTGGCATCCGACGACCTCACGCTCCGATTCTCGTTCCGCCTGTATCCCGACGGTCGGGGCGAGGGTCGGGGGCCGAGCGGGACCGCGCATGTTCGCTTCCGGACGTGGAAGGAAGACCTCCGCGACGCGTCGATCGCTGCCGGTTTCCCGGTTGGAGGCGACTCGCCGTGACCGGAGCATCGACCCCTATGCTCGGGCCTCCATGAAGCAGCCGCAGGAGGGCGCGTCGACCGACGGTGCCGCCACGTCACACGGATCTGACCGCGACGACTCGGACGAGCGCGCCCTCGACCACGCGGCCCCGGCCCCGATCCCCGCCCCCTTGCGCCAGTTGGTGGTGCTGCCCACGTACAACGAGGCGTTGAACGTCGAGGAGATCCTCGGCCGCATCAGGGCAGCGGTCCCGAGCGCCCACGTGCTCGTCGTCGACGACGGCAGTCCCGACGGGACGGCCGACCTGGCCGACAAGCAGCGCGAGTTGCTCGGCGGCATCGACGTGCTGCGTCGGACCGAGAAGAACGGGCTCGGCGCGGCCTACTGCGCCGGGTTCCGGTGGGGTCTGGAGCGCGACTACGAGACGATCGTCGAGATGGACGCCGACCTCTCACACGATCCGTTGGTCCTGCCGTCGCTCTTCGCCGCGATCGATGCCGGTGCCGACCTGGTGATCGGATCCCGATGGGTCGAGGGCGGCTCGGTGGTCGACTGGCCACGCAACCGGGAGCTCATCTCCCGGGCCGGGAACTGGTACGCCCGTGTGATGCTCGGGTTCCCGCTCCGTGACGCGACCGCCGGGTTCCGGGCGTACCGGGGCTCGATCCTCGGGACCCTCGACCTCACCGGGGTGCGCTCGTCGGGCTACGCGTTCCAGGTGGAGATGGCGTATCGCTTCCACCGCCTGGGCGCGACCATGAGCGAGGTGCCGATCACCTTCAGGGAGCGGGCCCGGGGCGACTCGAAGATGTCGTGGAGGATCGTGGGCGAAGCGCTCACCCTGGTCACGATCTGGGGGGTTCGCGATCGGCTCCGGCAATGCTCGGAATGGGCTCGCCGGCGCCGCGATCGAGCCTGACCCGTCGCCGTGAAGCACGGCCGTCCGCCGGGTTCGCGAACCGTTCGATGACAACATCGACCACGAGCACCATCATGGCGAACAACACGGGCTGGTGCAGGGCCTCGAAGTTCGAGGTCCAGGCGAACTCGAGGGGGAATCCGCTGCGGAGCTGACGCGCCGCCACCGAGGCCCCGCTCACGGCGACGATCAGCCAGGGCAGCACCCGTATCGGGAGCCGGGCCCACCACACGCCGAGGTGCAGCGCACACCCCGTGAGCGCCATCAGGGCCAGTCCCCACACGGGATCGACGACTGCTGCGGTGGCGCCGCCAGCGGCGAGAGCAGCCAGCACCGTACGCGACGGACGCGGCGGCGTGATCTGCTCGGGGCGCAGCACCGGCCCAGCGTCGACGCGAACCTCCACCCGATCGGTGTCGCCCACGGGCCCGTCGGCGGCCTCCGACACCTCCGGGGCCGCCCAGAGCCGACGCCGACCCCGCTGCCAGCCCCCGACCACGATCAACAGGCACAGGGCGGCGCCGACCGACGATGTCGCCAACGCGCCCCAGACCAGGCGCTGTGGCTCCCACTCGAGGGCGACCCTGAAGGTCCCGCCTTCGCTGGCCGGCACGACATGCCATGCGTTGGCGAAGCCGTCGAAGCGCTGCGGTCCTTCCAGGCGGGCACCCGAGGAGAGCACGGCCTCCCAACCGTCGTTGTGGCTCTGACCCAGCACGAGCCAGAAGGGATCGGTCGCACCCGAGACCTCGAGCTCGAACGAGGTCGCATCGCTCTCGAGGATCTCCACCACCGGCGCCGGCTCGAACTGCGATGGCCACGCCCGGAGCATCGCCGCGCCGGGAAGGGCACCACCGATGTCGGAGCGCAGCTCGAGCCGGTCGAGCTGGAGGGGCACGATCGCCCGGTCGGCCGTCTGCACCTCGTGCTCACCCGCAGCCAGCTCGATCACCGGCGTGACGCCCTCGGCCACGCACGCCTCGACATCGAGGCCCGCGCCGTCGAGCGCGTCGGCGGTCGAGCCCGAGACGAGCACCCCGACACCACGGCCATCGATCGTGAGCAGATCGTCACGACACACCGCGGGGAACGAGTCGGCGACGGCGACCATGGTGACGCCGGGAATCCCGACCTCGGCCAGCGAGACCGGGAGCTGGGCCAGACCGCCACCGTCGCGCGCGGTGACGATGCGTGTGGCCTCGATCACGATCCTGACCTTCGACGCGGTGATCGCCGACGGCAGCGTCACGGTCATCGGAGCCGTCGCGTTCTCGGCGGCTCCGTCGGGAACCGGCGGGAGCTCGAGCGAGACCGGGTCGGCGCCGTCGGGTTCGAGCCGGATGCGCGTCGGCACCGTGTGGCGCCCGTCGGCCACGACCACGAGATCGATGCGGTCGAAGGTGACGGGCGCCGGCGCCTCGATCTCGATCCACTGCCCCACCTGCTCGTGGAGGCCGGGGGTCCACGCAGTCGTCGGGTCGCCGTCGAAGGCCGCCGAGGCCCGGGCTCGCAGCGCGCCGGCCAGACGGTCGGACGATCGGGCGACGGGCGCGCCCTCGGCCAGGCCCGGGCGGCCGAGCAGAGCATCGAGCGCGTCGTCAGCCACGGCATCAGAGATCCGGGCCTGGCCGGTGAGGGCGAACGACCGCCCGTCGGGCAGATCGAACCGGCGGGCGAGCGCAAGCTCGGGATCGGATCGGAACAGCTCGGCCGGGTTGGCTCGCAGACGCGACATCACGATCACGAGCCGGTGGTCGAGGGAAGCTCCGGGTCCACCGGCCGCGGTGACAGCGGCGAGGAGGTCACCCGGCAGGCGGATGACCTCGCGGGCACGAACGACCGGGTCCGCGTCGGGCAGGTGATCGCCGTCGAAGAGCCGGATCTCGGCGAAGCCGACGCCGCTGACGCCGCGGTAGTCGTCGAGATCGCCCAGGTCGGTGCGATCGACGGTGATCTCCATGCGAGAGAACGTGCGCCGCTCGAACGGCACCTCCTGGCCCACCGCTTCGAGCGACGACGCGCCCAGCACCACCTCGACCGGAGCGCCAACCCCACGTCCGGCATCGTCGAAGAAGCGCACCGTCGCATGGGCGATGGTCCGATTCCCCAAGGGGGACAAGGGCTGCACGAGGTTGATCCGATCGGCGGCCACCGGAGCATCGGTGCGCAGCACGATGCGCTCGCCGTCGACGTCGTCGAACGCCCCCACCCGCCATTGCGTGCTGAGGTTCCCGTCGAAGGCGTTGACCGGGCGTTCCTCGGGTGTGTACGAGACCGGGTTCCCGTAGTGCGACGCCTGCACCGAGGCGACACCGTCGTACTCGGCGACCGTCTTGACCTCGTCGCCGCGGTCGGGGAACACCTCGTTGCGGTTGTCCTTCTGGTCGACCACCAGCGGCTGCTCGCCGGCTTCTTCGGTGTAGCCGAGGTTCTCGCGGATCGTCCCCCACCGCTGACCTCGACGCCGGTTGCTGTCGGTCACGACCAGGTCGGCACCCTCGGCCATGAAGCTCGTGCGGAGACGATCGAGATCGCCGGTGACGTCGCCGCTGTAGACCACGACGGCATCGCCGTCGAGCAGGCCCGCAGCGGCGGCGTCGACGAGGCCCTCGCCATCGCCGGCGACGATGATCGGCTGCTCGACGGGCTCCGCCCGGACGATCGGTCGGCTGTCGGCGACCGGGAAGATCGCCACCGGAGGCGGATGGGGGGCATCCGTCGGGATGGCGAGCTCGGTCTCGTCGATCATGGGCTGCTTGCTGGAAGCCCGGTTCGGGACCGGATCTCCGAACGACTCGGGCGCCAGGAGCCCGTCGGCCGCGAGGAACCGGTCCCAGGTCGGGCGGGGCCGGGGGGTGCGGTAGCGCTCGTACTGGAGGTCGGAACGCAGCACGATGTCGCCGACACCGAGGAGTCGGGCGATCGGCGCAATGGCGTCGATGTCGAGCACGCCCTCCTGGAGCCGGCGATCGAGGGCGATGAGCAGATCGGCGGACGCCGCGGAGCCGAACGGGATCAGCTCGCGCGCGGCCCAGGGGCGCTCGATGAGCCCCGGGGTGATCGGATCCACCGTGTTGCCCCACCGGTACGACGCGAAGTCTGAACCCGGGAGCTCGAGGACCCGAGTGACCGGGCCGGTGGAGCCGAGGGCGCCGTCGAGCTCGGAACCAGCCGTCGAGCCGGCAGTCGGAGCGGCGGTCGAACGATCAGCGTCGAGGGCTGCCGCCGCGGCGATCCAATACTCGGGGAGATCCTCGGGACGTTGGAGATTCCCTCCGATCACGGTGCCCGTCCACAGCGGAGCGGCATTGACCACCGCCAACAGTCCGACGGCCAACGTGGCCAGCACGGGGACGCGTTGCCATCGCACGCGCGGGGGGCGACGCACGGCAATCAGCCGCTCGGTGGCCCAGTGGCCGAGCGCGACGAGACCCGTGCCGATCATGAACGCCAGCGCCAGGGCCACGAGTGGTGCCGCACGGGGCGAGGAGCGCATCGCCAGCCCCGCCGTCGAGCCTTCGGCCGCGGCCTTGAACACGCGCCCGAGCGGCGATGGATCGTCGTAGGGATGGGTCCCGACGGCGCATATCACGCCCACGGCGAACAGCACCATGAAGTACAGGCGATGCTTCCAACGCGTGTACGCGGCGGCCACGAAGGCCAGGACTGGTATGGCGAAGCTCGTCGCGATGAGCCAGACGTCCTGGGTGTACCGGAGCGACGGCTCGATCCAGGCGCCCAGACGGTCGTGGCCGTAGAAGAACCAGTTGCCGAGGCCGCGGACGACCTCGGAGCTCACCGCCGTCTCCGAGACAGTCTCGACCGTCTCGGTGAACTCGAGGACCGGGAGCCCCCAGCCAGCCTGGGTGCGCAGGCCGGCGATCCACCAGAGCTGCGTCACGGTGGTGAGCACCGCGATGCGCACGAGGACGCCGATCGCCTGACGGGGGCGCACCTCGCGGTTGAACCAGATCGCGTAGGGGAACCAGAGCGCCGGCGCCAGCCCCACGTAGATGAGGGCGGTCGCGTTGACCGAGCCCACCGTGGTGACGAGCAGTGCGAAGATGGCAGGGAGCCGCCAACGCGTGAGCACGTGCCGCACCGCCGACCACAGCGACGGCAGATGGTGATGACCGGTGGAGCCGGCCTCGGCAATCGACGTCGCTTCGAGCTGGGCCGACTCCGCGTCGCGCTTCGCAGCCCGCTCCTCGACAACGGCTGCCTCTCGCCGCAGGGCCGCCACGACGAGGCCGAGCATCCACGGCAGTCCGGCGTACGGCAGCAGGATCGCAGAGATCCGGGCCGCATAGGTGAGCGTGTACGGCGTGAGCATGTAGACGAGCGCGGCCACGGCCGCGGCCCCCCGGTTGCGGCGCTCGCCGAACGGTCCGAGCATCCGGGCCAGCCAGAGCACCCCGGCGCCGGCGAAGAGCAACAGCGATCCCAGCCAGAGGCGCTGGGCCACCCAGTCGGGCGCGCCGAGCCGCTCGAGGAGCCAGTAGTAGGGCCCCATCGGCCAGAGATAGCCGATGTTCTGGTGGGTCACCGTGCCGAAGCCCACGTGGGGATCCCACAGCGACGGTGCCCGCTCGAGGAGCCGGCCGGGATCGAGATACAGGTACTGCTTGGTGTCGGCGCCGACCTGGCCCCTCGCTGTCAGGAGCAAGGGAACGTAGGCGACCACGGCGAGGAGGGCGACGGGCCCGTAACGCTCACGACGGCGACGCCGGGCTCGGATCCGATCGGCGACGGGCCGGTTCGACCGACCTCGCCGGCGTCGCAGCCGCGCGACGAGCGCCTGGGGGTTCGGAGCCGGGCTCACTCGGACGGTGGCGTCCTGCGAAAGCTGTGCCGGCGCTGGGCGTTCCGGGCCCGGTGGCGATACCGGTGCGCCTCGTGGGCAAGGGCCGTCAAGGTTCCCTCGGCTGTGGCCTGCCAGGTGAATCGGGCGGCACGGGCCTCGGCGCCACGCGACAGGGCATCTCGCAGCTCGGGCTCACCGAGCACGGCGTCGAGACGGGTCACGAACTCGTCGTCGGTCGCCAGCAGCCCGCTCACCCCGTGCTCGACGCTGTCCTCGTGACCGGCGATGCGTGACGCGACGGCCGGCGTCGCGCAGGCCGCGGCCTCGGTGAGGGTCATGCCCCAGCCCTCGCGCTTCGACGTCGACACCACGGTCCACGCCTCTTGGTAGGCCCTCACGAGCGTGTCGTCGTCGACCCGTCCGGGAAGTCGCAGCCACTCCGACGCACCGAGCGCGGCGATCTGCGCCTCGAGCGCATCCCGCTCGCTGCCTTCGCCGATGATGGTCGCTTGCAACGCCGGATGACGCCGTCGGAGCTCGGCGAGGGCGTCGACGAGCAGATCGAACCGCTTGACGGGCTCGAGCCGACCCACGGCGACCACCGACGGGTGCTGCGATCGCCGGCCCCCGGGACGGAACTTCGGGTCGATCCCCGGCGCCACCACGGTCACCAGCTCCTCACGGAAGCCCAGGTCGCCGACCAGCTCGTCGCGCGACGACGACGAGAGCGTCACGATCCGGGTACCGCGGTACAGCGGAGGAGCGAGGCGGAACTCGATCAACTCACCGATGCGGGCCTTCCACGGCGGCAGCACCATCCGCCACATCTCGGCGTGCACGTGATGGCAGAAGACGATCCGCGGCCCCCGGGCCCACAACGGCGAGAAGAACGGCATGCCGTTCCAGATCTCCACCAGGCCGTCGCGAGGGCCGTGCCGTCCGAGCGCCTCGGCCGCAGCAGCCCGGGGGAACACGCCGTAGCGTCCACCCGCCCGGAGAGCGTGATAGCCCGAGCGGTCGACGTGCGCCGGAGCCCCGACGACGCCCGAGGTGCGCACCGAGACGTCGATACCGGCGGCGGACCAGAGACGGGCGATGTGGTCGGCGTGGATCTCACTGCCGCCGGCCTCGGGATCGTCGAGATCGCGCCACGCGAGCATGTTGATCCGCCGCAGGCCGGCCTCGGCGGCGATGTCGCCGAGCGCGCCCGAGGCCAAGCCGAGGTCGAGCGTCGCCTCGGGGTCACGGGTCTGTCGGGTGGACGGGCGGTACTCGGGCGAGGGCGCCAACGACGGCCTCCGGCGAGAGGGGCAAGAACCGCCGAGGGTAGCGCAGCCTCCGAGAGCCGAGAATGATCGGGACAAGCAAGAACAACCTCCCCGGAAGGGTCGGAGTGCCTCAGGGCGCACGGCTGTCGGCCGGTAGCCTGAGCGGACGCCGAGCGGCCCTGTGATCCACCAGGAGCATCCACCAGATGGTCGACCTGTCCAGCCGAATCGCCGATGCGCCTCGGGTTCCCTCTCGGGCTCCGACCGCGGCTGCGTCCGTCGATGCCAACTCGCCATCGCGCCCGAGCCACGCCCGGCTCAAGCACATGCCCGGTCTCGACGGGCTCAGGGGCGCCGCGGTGGCCGCCGTCGTCTTCTTCCACGACGCTCCCCTGTGGAACGGCGATCGCGACGGTCGGCTCGTGGGTGGTTATCTCGGTGTCGACCTCTTCTTCACCCTCTCGGGCTTTCTCATCACGTCGTTGCTCCTCGCCGAGTGGACTGGCACCGGCGCCATCTCGCTCAAGACGTTCTGGTCGCGCCGGGCCCGCCGGCTCCTGCCCGCGGTGCTGGTGGTGCTGGCCGCGATGGGCCTGTTCGCCGTCTGGTTCGCGCCCGACTCCCAGCTCGAGGTGATCCGCAAGGACGGCCTCTACGCCCTGTTCTACGTGGCGAACTGGAACGCCATCTTCAGCGGCGGCGGCTACGCCCTCGGGGGCACGCCATCGCCGCTCGAGCACATGTGGAGCCTCGCCGTCGAGGAGCAGTTCTACGTCGTCTGGCCGCTGCTCGTGTTCGTCTTGTTGCATCTCGGTCGGCGCCGGGTGCAGGCCCGCCGCGACGGGGCCCACGGTGCCCACGGTGCACTCGGTGATCTCGACGCCGGCGGCCCGTCGGCACCGGCACCGGCACGGCCCGGAGCCGGTTTCGCCGTGCTCGCGGTGTGCACGACCGTCGGGATGGTCGCCTCGGCGGCCTACATGGTGCTGCGCCATCACGACGTGACCGACGTCAACCGGGTGTATCTCGGCTCCGACACCCGGGCGTCGTCGATCCTCATCGGAGCGGTCCTGGCGATCTGGGTGGCCTGGCGGGGACCGGTGGCCTCCCGGGCCGGCCGCACCGTCCTCGAGGTCGCGGCTGCGCTCGCGCTCGCCGGGCTGGTCTTCGCCTGGGTCACGGTCGAGTACCCCACCCCGGGCCTGTTCGAGGGTGGCCTGCTCCTGTGCGGGGTGCTGGCCGCGATCGTGATCGCCGCCGTCGCCCATCCGGTCCAGGGTCCGGTCTCGAAGGTGCTCGCCACGCCGGCGCTGCGGTACCTGGGCCTCATCTCCTACGGGCTGTACCTGTGGCACTGGCCGGTGTTCGTGGTGCTCAACCCCGACCGCACGGGCTGGTCGGGCTGGCAGCTCTCGCTCGTGCGCTACGCGGTGTCGATGGGCATCGCCATGGCGTCGTACTACCTGTTGGAGCAGCCCATCCGGAAGGGTCGCTGGATCCACGGCTGGCAGACGGTCGCCGCCCCCGTCGCCGCGGTGGCCGTGGTGATCGCGGCGCTGGTCGTGAGCACCGACGGGGCGACGGCCGACAACCTCGCCGGCCCGTCGATCCCCACGGTGCCCACCGTCGCCCCGGGAACACCCACGGGCCCGACACCGGGCGCACCGACACCGGGCACGGGAACCGGCACGCCCTCGAGCGGGGCGACCGGGCCGGGGGTCACCGCCCCGTCCACCGACACCACCGACACCGCCGACACCACCGGGGCCACCGGGGCGACCCGTCCCGATCCGTCGCTGCTGGCCGGACCGCCCGAGTCGGATGGGCGGTACCGCATCACGATCGTCGGCGACTCGCTCGGGGTGTCCACCTTCCTCGGCTTCGAGACGATCCTCGACGAGCACGGCGGACTCTGGGTCGACAACCAGGCAGCATCGGGATGCGGGCTCTCACGCGCCGACGGCGACGTCCGCATCCTCGGCGCCGGCTCCGACACGGGATGCCACGGCTGGGAAGAGCGCTACACCGCGGCTGTCGCCTGGGCCCAGCCCCAGCTCGTGGTGTTCCAGTTCGGGGGCTGGGACATCGCCGAACGGAAGCTCGACGGTGAATGGGTGCGTCCGTGCCAGCCGGTCTTCGACGACTGGTTCGCCGGCGAGGTCGACGATGCCCTCGGGGTCCTGGGCGCCGGTGGCGCCACGGTCGCCGTGATGACGGTGGCCTATGTGCGCGAGCCCCGATCTGACCTGTACGGGGTCGATGCCGACGAGGTCGACGAGCGCGTCGACTGCCTGAACCGCATCTACCGGGCGGCCGTCGAGCGCCACGCCGACGACGGCGCCGTGCTCGTGGACCTGGCCGCGTGGGTCTGCCCCGGCGAAGGCTCGGGCGAAGACCCCGACAACCTCGACGACGGCTGCAAGAAGAACGTGGCGCTCCCCATCGCGGATGACGATGGCGGCGTCACGTTCGAGGACGTGCGCCTGCGTCCCGACGGGCTGCACTACGAGCAAGACGGTAACGGCGAGGGCAAGACCATCGTCGCCCGCTGGATCATCGACACCCTCACGGACGAGCAGATCATCCCGGCCCTCACGTCGTGAAGCGCCACCCCTCGCGGGTCGACCGTCCTCTCAGCACCGTCGGGCCCGAGCGCGCTCCCGATCGGCCCGGCCCGTTCCCCGGCTCGATCGGGCCGACGGTCTGCGTGGCGATCCTCGCTGCGGTGGTTGCGGGGGCCGCCCTCCGCATGACCCCACCGCCTCGACCGGCGCTGGCCCAATCATCGCTCTCCGCGCCCTCGGGTGCAGCCACCCCGCTGCCGACAACGGCATCGGATCAGCGGGCGGCGACCCCGCCGGCGGCGGTGCAGATCTCACAGGTCCCAGCGATCGATGCGGTGCAACCGACCACGCTGCCCGGGCCGGGACCGACGCCAGGGACGACCTCGGCGCCGTCCGCCCCGCCATCGCCGGGGCCCCGCTCGGCCGCTCCGCTGGCCGATCCGTTCGGGCCGGGCTTTCCTCGCCGGACGGTCTCGGCCGCCGCGCCGCTGCGGGTGCTCGTCGTGGGCGACTCGGTGATGCTCGGCGCCGAGATCGCCATCGCGGCAGCGCTCGAGGCCACCGGAGTGGTCGTGGTCGAGCAGGTGGCCGTGACCGATCTCGGTCTCAGCCGACTCGACGCCTACGACTGGCGCAGCGAGTGGCCGGCGATCATCGAGCGCGTCGATCCCGAGGTGGTGATCGTCCACGTCGGGCCCGGCGACGGTGCCGCCGTCGACGCCAACGGACAGCACTGGTACCAGGGCATCGTCGAGCACGCCGTGCGGATCCTGGGAGCGGGCGGCGCCGAGATCGTCTGGGTCGGCGCGGCCCCCAATGCCTGGTTCCTCGACGACGAGCGCGCACGCCACGCCGTCAACGAGGTGTTCGCCCAGCTCCCGACGCGGTTTGCCGATGTCGTCTCGTACGTGGCCCCGGAGCCGTTCCTCACCGGCGTCGACGGACGCTTCGCGTTCGATCTCCCCGGTCCCGACGGCGCAACCGAGCGCGTCCGCATGAGCGATGGCGTCCACCTCTGTCCCTCCGGCGCCGCGCGATTCGCCCGTGCGACGCTGCAGTCGCTAAGCGAGCACTGGGACCTGCCCGAGCCCGTCGAGGCCTGGTCCACCGACGAATGGACGCTCGATCCCCGGTTCGCGCCGGCGGCGCTCGGGCCGTGCCCATCTCCTGACGCATGACACTCTCCTGGCGCATGACAGCATGGGGCCGTGAGTACCGCGTCGCGTGAACCTGGGGCTCGGGAGCAATGCCGGCTGACCCGCGTGCCCACGGTGCGACCAGGACGTCGCACACCGGCGGTACCAGCCGGCTCCCGGTTGGTCGCCGCAACCGCGACCGTCCTCGTCGCACTCCTCGGCGCCAGCGCCGCGTTCACACCGTCATCCACGGCCCAGACGGCAGATCCGACCACCACGGCAGATCCGACCACCACGGCTCCGGCTCCGGCCACGCCTCCGACCACGCCTCCGACCACGACCCAGACCACGACCGGGACGGGGCCTCCCATCACGGCGCCGGCCCCCGGCTCGGCAACGGCCGAGCCCGGCATCGGTCCACGGCGGGCGATCTCGCTCGGCGACCCCCTGCGCGTGGCCATCATCGGCGATTCGGTCATGAACACCGCCCGACCGGGTATCACGGCCGCGCTCGAGTCGACGACCGTGGCCCGGGTGGCCACCGAGGGGCTCGCTCCGTTCGGGGGCTTCGGGCTCACCGGGGCCTACGACTGGAGGAGCGTGTGGCCTCCGAGCGTCGATGCCGAGCAGCCCGAGGTCGTGGTGTTGATGTTCGGCGGGTGGGACGAGGACATGGCTCGCCTCAACGGCGCTGGGTTCTACCGGCAGGTTCTCGACCAGGCCGTGGCCACGCTCACCGCCCAGGGCGCGACGCTGCTGTTCATCGGGGCGCCAGCCGTGACGCCCGGTGCCCGCAAGCACCGAGATCGTGAACGGATCAACGCACTCTTGGCCGAGCTCCCCGGCCGGTTCCCCGGCAGGGTCGTGTACCTCGATGCGGAGCCGGTGCTCGGTGACGCACTCGGCAACTACCGCGACTACATCGACGATGCCTCCGGCGCCCTGGTACGGGCCCGGAAGAAGGATGGTGCGCACCTGTGCGTCCCCGGCGCGGCCGCGCTCGCGACCTCCGTGCACGAGGCCCTGATCGCCCAGGGTTGGGCGCTCCCGCCGCCCTCACCCGGTTGGGACCTCGGCCCCTGGACGGGCGACCCCATCTACGTCGCCGATCCCGTTGGAGCCTGTGACCCCGGCTGAGCCCCGACCGGTGTCCCGGCCGGTGTCCCGGTCGCCCTCCCGATCGGCTCCCCAGCGTCGGAGACGGTCCCAGAGCGACTCGACGCCCAACGCCGCCAAGATGGCGATCGACGCTTCGGCTGTGGTGCGGTAGCGGGCCTGGCCGAACGCCAGCGACGCGCTGATCGCCACGATCGCCAGCGGGGCCAGCAGCGGCAGCACCGGGATCCGGCGGCGGCGGACGGCCGCGGCCCCGACAGCGGCCAGGACCATGAACGGGTAGTAGGTGGCCAGACCCAGACCGGTCGCCCACTGCGGCCGACCCTCGCCGACGTCGAACGTGACGTTCTGGCCCACACGAAAGACGTTCCAGACCCGCCCCTGGCGGGCCAGCACCACGACGGGCAGACGCGCCTTGTGACTGGCGATGTAGTCACGCCCCTTCTGGCGAAGGAACTTCTCGTCGTCGGACTGATCGAGCGCAGGGCCCCGGGGCACCTCGCCGATGCATCGGAACGACCAGTATCCGAGCCCGCCGCCGTAGTACGTGTCGTCGCAGTTGGTGTTGGCCAGGGTGATCCCGAAGCCCGTCGACAGCGTGGTCGGGTGGTTGAACCGGGTGAGGTTGTGACCGACCCAGGGCGCGACAACCACGATCGCCGCCACCCCCACGGTCAACGCGTGCACGAAGCGCTGCCGCCACGACGCTTGCGTCATCAGGATGATCGGGAGCACCACCAGGGGCAGGAAAAGCCCGGCCTCGGCCCGGGTCAGCATCCCTGCGCCGCACGCCACGCCGAGCCCGAGAGCCGGTCGCCACCCGGGTGCCCGCCAGAACCGGTGGGCCAGCCAGGTGACCCACACCACCAGTTGGATCGACAGCCCTTCCGAGAGGACCAGCCCGTCGTTCAACCACATGAACGGGTACACGCCCACCAGCGCCGCAGCGATGAGCCCGGCGCGTGATCCGAAGATGTCGCGCACGAAGAGACCGGTGACAGCCACGGTGGCAGTCCCGATGAGCACCGTCACGATCGCGTGCCACGACCACGAGTCGAGCCCGATCCACGAGAACGCGGCGAGCAGCAGCGTGAACAGCGGGGGATGATCGGCTCCGGCCTTGAGCGTGGTACCGCCACTGGCGAAGTAGTCGGTCGGGACGATGAAGCCCAACCCGTCGGCCAGCAGATTGGCCCCGTGGTGGTACACCGAACTGTCGCCCGGACAGCCCGGGCTGTAGAAGTAGTCGAGCGGGTACGTGAAGTCGCACACGCCCTTGCGCGAGAACCAGAAGTAGGCCATCCGCAGAGCGAACGCCATGGCGACGACCACCAGCAGGCGGAGGACGAATCGCCGATCGGCGTTGAGGGACGGGATGGCCACGACGGGCGACGATAGCCGGGAGCCTCCCGCGACCACCGTGACCGCGCGAACCACGCACATCGCCCGTCGCCATCGAACGCACCCGCGTCAACGCGAGATACTTGGCGGCGTGGTCCACTCCAGGTTCGCCGCTTCCGTCGCCGCGCTCGTCGCCATGGGCCTGGGCCTCGCGGCGTGTGGACCCGCCGAGCCCCGAAGCGCACCCGAGCCTCGTCCGGTCGCGGTGAATCGGGCGGCGGAACCCACGACCACCGGTAGCCAAGCCACCCCGCCTGCGGCGAGGCCGGCGACCGTGCCGCCGACCGTGCCACCGACCGAGCCACCGTCGGCCGCCCCGCCAACGCTGCCCTCCCCCACCGCCGCCGAGCCGCTGAGGGTGCTGCTGCTCGGCGACGGGATCATGTGGGACGCCAGCCCGGCCGTGCAGGCGGCGCTCGGAGCCATCGGCCCGGTCGTCGTACGCGACGAGTCGTACTGGGGCTTCGGGCTCACCCGTCCCGAGTGGCGCGACTGGACCACCCTGTGGCCGCAGTACGTCGCGGAGCTCGATCCCGACGTGGTGATCGTCACCGTGGGCCCGCACGACGTCGTTTCCCGGCCGGTCGACGGCACCGCGCGGGGACCGGGCGATCCGATCTGGAGCAACTGGTACGGCGGTCTGCTCGACCAGGCCGCGGGAGCGCTCACAGCCCGCGGGGCCTCGGTGGTGTGGCTGGGCATGCTCTGGCAGGGCCAGCCCGAGCTGCACGGCTCCGACGCGGCCGTGGCGGCGCTCAACGCCGAGCTCGCGGCCCTGGCCGAGCGCCACGACGCCGTCACCTACGTCGACGCCGCTGGGGCGCTCGCCGGGCCCGACGGGCGCCATCTCGAGCTGGCCGAGCCCGGGGTGCGCCTACGCAAGCCCGACGGCAAGCACCTCTGCGCCGAGGGCGCCGAGCGCTTCGCAGCGGCGGCCCTCCGGCCCATCGCCGAGCAGCTCGGCCTCGAACCCGAGCCGACCTGGACCGAGGGCGCCTGGCGCGCCGACGACCGCTACGCCTGGGACGGCGGCGAAGGCTGCCGGTCGGCGACCGATCCCGACCCCCGGCCTCGCTGACGGCGAGCCCGAGCCACCTCGACCGTCCGCAGCATGCCGACGGCAGCGAGCACCGCCAGGGACCCCTCCGCCGTCGAGCGGTACCGGGTCTGGGAGAAGGTCAAGAGCACGGCAAAGGTGACGATTCCAAGCGGGACGAGCAACGGGTACACGGGAACTCGGCGGCGGCGCAGCACGAGCATGCCCAAGGCGGCGAAGGCCATGGCCGGGTACAAGCTGATCGCGCCCAGGCGCGTCGCCCACAGCGGTCGGTGCTCGAACGTGTCGAGGTAGGCGATCTGGTTGACCTTGTAGAGGCCCCACGTGCGCCCGAAACGGGCCGCGAGCACGGCCGGGAGCCGATTCTTGTGGGCCTCGATGTAGTCGATGGCCTGCGAGCGCAAGGCCTTGTCGAGCACCGACTGGTCGGCGAGGGCCTGCAGGTCGACATCGCCCTTGCACTCGAACCACCAATAGCCGATGAGCCGACCGGAATACGTCTGGTCGCAGTTGGCGTAGCGCAGCGTGACACCGAGCCCCGTGGAGAGGTACACCGGCTCCTCGAACTGGCGCTGGTTGCGAATCAGCCAGGGCGCCATGGCGGCGAGGCCGACGCCGCCCGCCAGAGCCAGCAGGGCGATCCGTCGCCCCCACGTGGCCAGGGCACGGTGCCGAGCCAGCAGCGGCAGCACGACGAACGGGTACACGAGCACCACCTCGGCCCGGGTGAGAGCACCGGCAGCACCGGCGAGTCCGAGAAGGGCCACGTTCGCGGCCGACGGCTGTCGCCACACCCGGTAGGTGGCCAGTAGTGCCACGAGGACGAGCAGGATCGTGAGGGTCTCCGACAGCACGAGCGCGTCGTTGATCCAGATGTTCGGGTACAGCGCCACGGCGATCGCCGCCGCCAGCCCGACCCGCACACCCCCGAGCTCGCGGCCCACCAGGGCCGCCACCGGGATCGCCGCGACCCCGGCGAGCACCGTGGCCATCTGATGCCAGGTGTAGCTGTCGAGGCCGACGAACGAGTACGCCGCCAGGTACAGCCAGTACAGCGGCGGATGATCGGCGCCGGGGAAGCGGTTGCCGTCGAGCAGGCCCAGCGGCGACACGAACCCCTGACCGTCGGCGATGAGGTTGGCGCCCGTGTGGTACACGTACGAGTCGCCGGCGCACCCGAGCAGGGTCTCGGGCGGGCAGTCGTAGATGCCCCGACGAGAGAACCACAGGTACGCCATCCGCAGCACCAGCCCGACGAGCGTGACGACGATCACCCGCCGCCAGAACGTGGGGCGATGCTCGGCCCCGTCGCCAGCTCGGGGCCTGCGCCCGGGCAGCACGGCCACCGCACCGGGTACCGCGCCCGCCTCGGCGTCCGCGTCGGCGTCCGCATCGGCGTCCGCATCGGCGTCGGGCAGGAGGCCCGTCCACACCGTCGCCGGTCGGGCGGCGCGGCCGTGTTTGCGGGCGATCAGCGGCTGCTCGAGCAGGTAGTAGCTCAGCGCGGCGATCGCGGTGCTGGCCGCCAGCGTGATGCCGAAGACCACGAACCAGTTGCCTTGGAAGTTCTCCCACCCGAGCAGCAGTTGCACCTTGGGGATCAGGTCCTTGTGCCACAGGTAAATCCCGTACGACATCACGCCCATCCACCACATGACCGGATGCGCGAGGAATCGCCTGATGCCCGAGCGACCACCGGAGCCGCCGGAGCCGCCGGAGCCGCCCCGGACCCCGGGTTCGACGATCACCGGGGCCAAGAGCAAGAAGGCCACCAGTCCGTAGAGGAACTGGCGGACCAGGTCGGTCCCGGCCGGGATCTGCGCCAGCCCCCCGGGGACGTCGAGCGGCACGCTCACGGCCCAGAACGCGGCGGCCGCCCCCGACCACCAGATCCACGGGCGCGTAGTGGAGCGCTCGAGGCGCTCGGCCACCGCCGGGGAACGGCCGGCCCACACCGACACCACCGCCAGCGCCATGCCGATCGCGAAGTGGTCGATCTGGCCGGGGAGCCAGTGGAGGCCGATGCGGGCGATCCCCGGAGGGTCGGCGCCGAGCAGGAGCATCCGCCAGGCCAGGCCCGCGAGGTACAGCACGACGATCGCTCCGAGTTGGAACCGGAGCCGCTGCTCGGCTGAGCGGCCGGCCAGCCGACGCCGAATCACCAAGGCGTACAAGGGCAACAGCAGGTAGAAGCTGATCTCGGTGCTCAGGCTCCAGGCCTGGACGAGACCCCCGAAGAAGCGGCTCTCGTCGTAGATCTGCAACAACCCCCCGAGCACCACGACGTCACCGATGTCGCTGAGCGTGCGACCGAAGGCGACCACGATCACGAACAGGGCCAGCCAATAGGCGGGAAAGATCCGCAGCACCCGGCGCTTCCAGAATTCGCCGAGCGGCACGAGCGGACGTCCCTCCACGATCGCTGTGACCATGGGGCGGTAGAGCAGGAATCCCGAGAGCGCGAAGAAGACCGAGACGCCGATGTCCATACGGGCGAGGAACTCGCCCGCGCCAGCGTGCCGGAACGTCGCCCCCGTGTCGAAGCCCACGTGGTGGGCGAGCACGCTGAGCGCCGCGATGGCGCGCAGGCCGTCGAGGCAGGAGAACTGGGGTCGAGCGACGGCCGGCGGCGCTCCCGGCCCCGGAGCGATCACAGTGTCGGGAACGGTCGCCGTCATCAACCCGAGATCGTACGGGCTGCCCCCGCCCCCAGGCCGAGCACTGTGCGTTGAACGGGCCCTGAACCCGACACCTGACAGGTGCTCAGATGGTTGGCGCGGGCTCGGGGCAGTTGGCCGGGTCGAAGCGCTCGGCATCGAGGCGCCAGGCCCCGTCGCGCCACGCGGCCGGGTCGATCGGTCCCACGCCCAGGTGAGCGACCACGGCGTCGGCGATCCGGGCCGCCCCTTCCGGGCACAGGTGCAACCCGTCGGTCATGCGCAGGGCGACGTTCGACGCCGGATCTCGCTCGAGGTAGGCGCCTGACGGATCGCCCACCAGGATGGCAGTGTCGAGGTACTCGACATCGGGGCGATCGGCCGCCAGCAACCGGAACTCGGCGTCGATCGGCTGGAGCTGTGCCGCCAGGACCGCGTCACGAACGGGCGGGACGCTGAGCCAGAGCACCTCCGAGCCGGACGCGGTGAGCGTGTCGACCCAGGCGTGCAGCTCGGCACGGTACCAGTCGAGGAAGCCGGGATCGCCCAGACGCCACACCGTGCCATCGGGGCGGGTGGCGTCGTTGAGATCCCACGGACCCACCATCACGACGACGGTGTCGGGACGGAGCCCGGCGAGATCGCTCGCCCAACGCTCGCGCCAGCCGTCGCCGAGACCGAGCACGCCCACCTGCAGCCGGTGCCCCACCGATGTGGTTCCGACGCTGGCCGAGAGGGCAGCGCCGGCCGAGAGCGCGACCTCACCCATCACGGAATCGCCGACGAACATGACCCGCTCCGGGACGAGCGGGGCCGCGCCCGTCTCGATCATCGGTGCGGCCTCGATCACCACCGACGCCGGCTCGCCCTCGAGAGCCTCCACCGCGTGTTCCACGGGCGCAGGGATGGCGGCGACGCTCCCTTCGGCCCCGGAGTCGGCGGCCTTGGGCTCGGAATCGCCGAAGCCCGGATACTCACAGGCTCCCAGCCCGCCCGAGAGCGCGACCGCGGCCAACCCAGCGATGAGGCGTCGAGCGGGCACCGACAGGTCAGGCCTTTTCCTCGTGGTACTCCTCCTCGACGTTGACCGTCCACACGTCGTGGTCGCCCTGACCGAGGATGTTCTCGACCGAGAGCATGGCGGTGTACATCGAGTGGTCCTGGTTGTTGTACTTGTGCATGCCGTTGCGCCCGGTGGGGTACACGCCGGCGACGTTGGCATCGAGCCACCCGCGCATGGTCTCGATGTTGGCCTTGTAGCTCCCGTCATAGGTGGGATAGGCCTTGGGGATGCGCACCACGTAGCCGGCCTCGACCTTGGTGCCGTCGACCAGCCCCAGCTTCGTCAACTCCCGCTTGCCCTGCTCGACGAGGTCGGCGTCGGACTTGGTCCACATGTCGTCGCCCTCGAAGACGAAGTACTCGAGACCGAGACAGGTGCGGCCTTCCTTGACGAGGTACGGCGACCACTGCCCGAAGTTCTGGATGCGCCCGACCGAGACCGCGGGGTCGTGGATGTAGATCCAGTTGTCGGGGAAGCCGAACTCCTCGGGCACGACCAGGGCGACGGTCATGAAGTCACGGTAGGCGAGCCCGCCGGCTGCTGAGACCACCTCGGCCGGCGCCGGGGGGTCCATGCCCTGGAGCAGATGGCTGATGGGCATCGACGAGATGACGTGGGTGGCCTCGATGCGGGTGGGCACTCCGTCGACCAGCGCCGTGACACCGGTGACCCGTCCGCCGTCATGATGGACGGTGGTGACCCGGCTGTTGAACCAGACCTTCGAACCCTGGGCCTCGCAGAGCTCATGACAACGTTCCCACATCATGCCCGGGCCGTACTTCGGGTAGTTGAACTCCTCGATGAGGCTCGTCACCTGCTTGGACTTGTCCTTGTTGCGCAGGCGGAAGCTCTGGGGCTTGAGCGACTCCCAGACGGCGCGAAACAGCGACAGGTTCTTGATGCGCTGGGCGCCCCAGTCGGCCTGGATCTCGGTGGCCTTCATGCCCCAGACCTTCTCGGTGTAGGTCTTGAAGAAGGTCCGGTACAGACGCCAGCCGAACCGGGAGGCGACGAAACCCTCGAAGTTCGTCTGGTCCTTCGGCGGACGGATGCGCACCCAGATGTACGACATGACGCACAGGAACGCCTCGAGCAGCCCCAGGCCGAACAGGGCGTTCTTGGCCCGGAGCGGGTAGTCGAACATCTTGCCCTTGTAGAAGATGCGACTCAGCCGAGGTCGGAGCAGGAAGTCGTCCTTGCCCAGGATCTCGAACCAGAGGTCTTCGACGGGGCGGACCTTGGTGAAGAACCGGTGGCCGCCGATGTCGAAGCGCCAGCCGTCGCGAACGACCGTCCGGCTGATGCCGCCGACGACGTCGTCGGATTCGAGGATCGTCGAGGTCACACCGGCCTTGCCCAGTTGATAGGCAGCGGTGAGGCCGGCAGGGCCGGCACCGATGATGACGACCTTGAGGTCGCCGGGTGCAGGCGCGGGTGTCGTCATGGAGCGTTCCTCGGATGTGATCTCAGGGTCCGACCGGAGCGGCGGCGAACGAGATCAGGCTACGCGAACGCCCAGGCTGACCCCCGAATCACCGTCCACAACCGCCACAACCGGCACGGGCACGCTCGGGCGACGGTGTCCGCGTCTAGGGAACGTATCCGCCGAGGAAGGTGAGCACCGAGTACACCGTGAGGCCGGTGACGGCCAGCGGAGCGACGAGCACGTCGAGGCGCCATCGGACGAGTCGAGGATTCACGGTCAACTCGGCCGCCGCCAGGATGAACGGGAACGCCGAGAGGCAGTAGCGCTCGGCTGAGTTGATGTTGTCGGCGCTGACGGCGACCAGGAGCACGGCGACGCAGAACCACGTGTACGAGGCCGGCCAGCGCCGGGCCAGCACCACGATCAGCACCACGAGCACCACGACCCAGCCGGCGTGGAGGATCTCGTTGACGTTGCCGGTGACACCGTCGTGGAACGCCCGCCACCAACGGGCCCATGGGTAGTCGAAGCCCCGGCCGAACGCCTTCGACTGGATGCGAAACGGCAGGAGGAAGGAATCGTGCTCGGCCTTGACCCATGAGAGATAGACGCCGCACCCCACGGCCGGAGCCACCGCCGGGACCAGACGCCAGGCCCGGTCGCGCCACCCCGAGGTGGCGATGCCGCGCAGGCCTTCGACGAACGCCGGGATCGCCAGCAGCAGCCCGAAGGGACGCGTGAGGCCCACGAAGAAGCCGAACAGCGCAGCCCACCGCCAGCGCCGGGTCCGCAGCGCCCAGAACGAGAGCACCGTCAAGGTCATCGACAGGGCTTCGCTGTAGGCCAGCACGAGCACGAAGGCCAGCGGTGCGATCGACAGCAACCAGACCGCGCGCGATGCGAGCTCGACACCCCGTTCGAGGGCCACGAACCGGTAGAGCACGACGAGGAGGGCGAAGGCGATGACGTTGGCGAGCACCACGAGCGACACGTTGGTGTTGCCACCGAACGGGTACGAGAAGACCTTGCCCAGCACCGGCCAGAGCGGGAAGAACCGGAGACCTTCGCGCACGTTGCTCGTGGCCTCGTAGCCCCCGTCGGCGATGTCGCGATACCAGGTGCCGTCCCAGGCGACCAACCCGTCGCGGAGCTGGACGGGCGCCCGGAGCCCGACGCCCGGGTTCTGTTCCTCGAACCGGTTGTAGACGACGTGGGAGAAGCCCAGCGATCCGAGCACGACCAACCGGGTGAGCACCCAGGCCGGCACGACGGCCCGGGCGTCGCACTTCCAGGACCGCCTCGGCGCCGACGCGCCCGGGAGCTCCGGCGCCCGCTCGTGCACGAAGGCGACGACACGGGCGCGAGCCCGGACCCTCGCGCGTCGGATCACCCCGGCGACGAGGCTCACGGAACCGTCACCGGAGCCCAGCGGTACAGGTATGCGTTCTCGTAGAGCGCCGTGTCGGCGCCCACGATCCGCTGCTCGAGGCCCGGGCGTTGCGCGTTGAGCCCGTCGATCAGTTGCTCGCAGCGACCCTCGAGGTGCTTGTAGGTCGGGTTCCACACGAGCCAGACGGCACCGGTCGGGGTGGCCCGCTCGACGACCCGCTGGGCGACGGCGGCGACGGCCTCGCCACCGATGGCGTTGCGCTCGGCGTACCTGACCCAGTTGATGCGGGTCGGCGGCTCGAGGTCAGGGAACGTGACCTCGACGAGTCCCCCGGCGATCAGCTCGTCGTCGATGAGGCGATGCGTGTCGGGACCGAGCTGGTCGGGGCAGTACACGACCACGTCGCCGGGGACGGCGTCACGATTGATCGCCGCGGCGAGCTCGGCGGCCTGGGTCCGGTCGACGACGAGGTTGCGGCCCACGCCGAAGAGCCCCATGGCGACGACGACAGCGAGCACCCCGGCTCGGATCGGCTCGTCACGGAGCTGCATGAGCCCCATCACCACGAGCAGCAGGAACAGCGGGAAGATCACCGCTGCGTAGCGGGGCTGGAAGGCCACCCCCGAGACGCGCCCCAGCACGACGCCGATGGTCAGCGTGGCCGTGGCGACGAACGCGAGCGGACGGGCTGCGGGCCGGGTCCGGAGGTCGACCTCCAGCCGTCGGCCGTCGATCCCCACGGCGAACAACGCCACCACCCCGAGCAGGAGCAGGATGATTCCGAGCGTGGTGTCCTGGGGCTTGATGACCCCGCCGGGACCCCCGAAGTCGGTGATGCTGTCGATGAACGCCTGGAAGGGCTGGACCGGGCGTCCCCAGGGCGTACCCGTGTGCGCCCGCTGGTAGAGGAACGTCGGCAGCCACGGCGCCATGAAGACGACGGAGCCGATCACCGCGGCTGCGAGCACCCGGACGGCGGTGCGCCGAAGCGCCGGCTCCCGGGGGCGCCACGCGGCGCGGACGAGCACGAGCCCCGTGGCCAGCAACAGGTAGAGCGCCCAGTACTGCGTGAGCACGAGCAGCCCGCAGATCGCGCCGAGCAGGGCAAGCCGACCGTATGACGACGGTCGCTCCCACGCCCGCACGATGGCGAGGTACCCGGCGACCACCAGGAAGATCACTGCGGAGTACATGCGGGTCTCGGACCCGTATCGAACGAGGTACGGCGAGGTGGCGAACACCAGCACCGCGGCGACCGCCCCCGAGGCTCCGCCGATGCGGCGGCCGGCGTACCACGCCAGGGGCAGGGTGCCGACGGCGAAGACGGCCGACAGGCCCCTGACCGCCGTGTCGCCGTCGCCGAAGATCGACATCCAGGCGTGGAGCAGCACGTAGTACAGCGGCGGGGCCCCGTCGATCCTCAGCGCCTGCTCGAGATCTCCGAGGGGCAGACGCGCGATCTCGACCGAGAGGGCCTCGTCGAGCCACAGCGCAGATCCGACCGCGACCATGGATCCCATCGACACCACGACCGCCACGGCGCCGGCGACCAGCAGCAGGTGGCGCGCGCCAGGCCCCAACGATCGAGCCTCGTCCGATTCCACCATGATGCCGACGATCTCCTTCACCTGCTCCGTGCTCGAGGGTGGTCACCGATCGGCCATGGGTGATGCGGTGGGCACCTCATGCCCACCGGGAACCACGCCGGCGCGGGTGTAGTCCCGCGCGGGGCCCCCAAGCAAAGCGGTGTCCCACCCGAGCGGCCGAACGGCCGCGTAGCCTCCCACCGTGATCGATCCCGCGATGAAGCGCTGCCTCGGCCAGATGATCAAGGGCGTCCAAGTCGTGGCTGCTACCCACGAGGGCACCGTACGGGCGTACTGCTCGCACTGGGTGAGCCAGGTGTCGTTCGCCGAGCCCATCGTGATGGCGTCGGTCTCGCCCCGGCACGACACCCACCCGCTGATGACCGCCGCGGGCTGGTTCACGGTCTCGATCGCGGCCGCCGACCAGTACGACGCCGCTCAGTACTTCTCGTACCCCGGGCGCAAGTTCCGCTACCTGGCCTCCGAGTACCTCGTCGAGGTCGACGGCATGCCGGTGCTCGACCGGTGCGTCGCGTGGCTGCGGTGCGAGACCTTCCAGGTGCTGCCCATGGGCGATCACGAGCTGTTCTTCGCCCGGGTCACCCGCTACGGCGAAGGCCGGCTCAAGGAGCCGCCCCTGCTCTACTCCGCCCGCCACGGGTGGCGGGTCACCGGCGAGAAGGCCCGTCCCGCGGGTGCTTCGGTTCGCGATCGGTTGCTTGAGCGCTTGCGCGACCAGGGCTACGACGCCGACGCCGACGCCGACGCCGACAGCGACGCCGACCCCGACAGCGACGGCTGAGCGGGGCTTCGTTCCCTTCAGTCGAGATCGACCGTCGCGGTCATCGACCGGTCGACGAGGCCCGGCGCCAGCGCTCGCAGCGCCTTGAACAGGTGCGCCGGAGCGAGCTCGGATGCACCGGCGAGCTCAGCGATGCCCTTGGCGTGCTCGATGACGGTGGCGGCGGCCCTCGAGAGCGGAAGCTCGGCGGTGGTGTGGACGTTCGTCAGGTCGATGTCCCGGTCGTCGAGGTCGACCTGGAGCCCGCTCGACGACGACGGCGACAGCGCGGCGGGCACAGCCAGCGCGGTCAGCGCGGCTCCCTCGCCCGAGACACCGGAGGCGCCCGAGAGGCGCGCACA
The DNA here is from genome assembly GCA_009886115.1 of Actinomycetota bacterium. Taxonomy (GTDB): domain Bacteria; phylum Actinomycetota; class Acidimicrobiia; order IMCC26256; family VFJJ01; genus VFJJ01. The sequence goes on along the minus strand of VFJJ01000035.1, from coordinate 14,972 downwards.
GGCCTCGACCAGGAACCCGTCGTGGGCGGTGCGGAACTCGTCGCTGCGCGGGTCGCTCCCGGTGATCGTCTCGGACCAGCGCGGGAACGCGAGCGGGAAGACCGTCAAGGCGATCAGGCCCAGCGCCAGGTGGTCGCTGGAGAGACCGCTGACGGTCCGGGCCAGGGTGTCGGAGACGTCGGTGTACCCGACACGTCGCGCCCGATCGACCGCCGCTGGCGATCCCGCCTCGACCTGCTCGGCCAGGCGCATCAGCGGGACGTGCGATGTGTCGGATCGCGAGGCCTCCATGGCCGTAGCGAGCACATCGGCCGGTCCACCGGTGGCCCCGGCGAGTCGCCGAACGTATGCCGCGTCACGGATCGACGCGACCTCCCGGACGAGACCGTCACGCCCCCCGAAGTACCGGGCCAACGTCCGCTCGCTGATACCGAGCCGGACGGCGACGTCGGCCATGCGAAAGTCGATCCTGGTCTCTGCCACCTCGTCAGCGACCACGCTGGGCGCCAACTCGACAACATGATCGTTCCGGTCCACCTTGTGTGCTCCTCCGTCGGCCGTTTTGGACCCACCCTCCCCCGAAGGTGCTGGTCTCGTGCCAACCGCTCTAGGTGCAGACTACCCCGACACGGTACGTAGTGCGCGAACCCCCCATGTCGCTAAAGTCGTCCCTGAGGGTGAGAATGGGTCATCTCCCAACATCGGTGGCCTCACGAGCCCCATTGGGTAGCACGAGTGTCCGGGCATGCTCGACGCGATCGCGTCCCCCGCGCTTGGCCTCGTAGAGCGCAGCGTCGGCTCGGAGAAAGACCCCGGCCGGGTCCTCGTCGGCCTCACGAACGGCCACGCCGGCCGAGAAGGTGGCGAGCGGGCTCGTGGCCCGCCACTCCCGCTGGAGCCGCGACATGACCAGCTCGACGCCGTGCTGACCAGCGGCGCTCAGCACGATGGCGAACTCCTCGCCGCCGTAGCGGATGGCGAGGTCGCCCCGCCGCACGACCTGGGCGATGGCCTCGCCGAACCGGGCCAACAGCACGTCGCCCTCGGCGTGCCCGAAGCGGTCGTTCACCGCCTTGAAGTGATCGAGGTCGATGATCGCCAGCGCGTCACCGGCGGCCAGGCCCGACAGCGCCCGGTCGAACGCTCGGCGGTTGAGCAGGCCCGTCACCGGATCGGTTTCGGCCGCCCGGGCCAGGTTCGTCGTGACCCGGAGCCGGCTGAGCGCCCGCCCCGCCTCGGGTGCGAGGAGCTCGAGCGCCCGATGGACGAACGCGTCGAGACGACGGTGCCGCTGGCGCCAGCTGGCGACGACAGCCCCGGCGATGACAGGCCCGTTGCGCAGCGGCAGGTACAGCACCGAGGCGGCCGGCGTTCCATCGAGAGTGACCGTCGGGAAGCGCGACGACGCCGCGTCGCCGACATGGATCATCCGACCCGTCGCCATGGCTGCCCGAATGCCCTGCTCCGGCGGATCAGCGGCCCAGTCCGTGAGGTCCCTGCCGAGGTGGATCACCGCCCGGGACTCACCTTCGAGCACGAACGGGCCGCCGATCGGATCGGCGCCCTCGGGTGATCTCCACAAGGTGACGGCGTCGGCTCCGAGGAGATCACGCAGCACCGAGGTGATGGCAGCGGCCGCCTCCCGTTCGGTCGTCGCGGCTCCCAGCGTGACCGCAGCGTCGAGGAGCGCGGCCATGTCCCGTCCGGTCCGGGAGTGGCGAGCGATGGCCAGGGCCAGGATCTCGCCGATCGCCACGGCGACCAGGGTCTGGATCACCAGGCCCGCCAAGTGTCGCTGACCTGCTGATCCGGCGACGAACAGGTAGGTGCCCAAGCCCAGCGGTGCGACCGTCAGCGCCGCTCCGGGTCTACGGGTGAGACCGACGAACATCGACACGAGCGCGTTGAACGCCAGGTAGTGACCCACGGCCGCGGGTTCGAACCGAGCGGCCGTCGCCATACCGGCGAGGGTCCCGATGGGGAGGGACCAGATCGCCCGGTCCGGCCAGTGTTCCCAGGGCAGCAGCCGCACGACCAGGCCGATCAGCAGTCCTGCACCGGCGATCAGGGTCAGGTCGAGACGATCGACCGAGGCGGGCAGGGTCCACACGGTGGAGACCACGACCAGCGCGCCGCCGATGTAGAGGGTCCCGGCCAGGCGGCCGGCGCTGGCTCGCGGATCGGTCCCCGGACGACCGAAGAACAGATCCTCGATGAGCGAGAGCGCTCGGGAGACGACCGGGTGCATTCCCCTTCATCGACATCGGGCATTGCGGAACTTAACCGCAATTCCCACATTCACGACACAGGCGTGACGCCGTCCCTCGCTGCGGCCAGGCGGGCGGCCCTGAACTTCACGACGACCATGACCGAGGTTGCAGCCGTCGACAGCGGCAGCGCCACCGTGGGGCGGGGCCCCCACCCGTTGGGCAGGCATCGCCTCCACCACACGACAGCCGCGGCGGTCCAGGTGACCGCGGCGACCTGGATCGCCCGCTCGGAGCTTCCCGAGGTTCGGGCCCCACCCGCGGCGATGGCCAGGTCGACGGGGAAGTACGGCGGGAAGTTCATGAGGCACGAACCCGCAGCGGCCGCCACACCCTTGCCGCCTCGGAACCCGTTCCACACCGGCCAGATATGACCGGCGACCGAGGCGGTTCCGGCCAGGTACGAACCGGTGTCGCCACCGAGGCGGCGCCCTACCCCCGACGCAGCGGCGCCTTTGGCGATGTCGGCGGCCATCACGGCTGCGCCCCACCGCTTGCCCAGGACCCGGGCCGCGTTGAGCCCTCCCGGGTTCCCCGAGCCGTGCTCGCGCAGGTCGACCTCACCCCTCGACGCCACCCGGGCCGCGACATCGGCCGACGGGAACGTGCCGATCAGGTATCCGGCCAGCCCTGCGCCGAGGACGCCAACGACGCGCCCGCCCGTCACGTGTGCGACGTCGTTCGCCCGGATCGGCCGCACGGGAGATTCAGCCGCCCCGAACACTCAGCCGCCCGAGACGTCCTGGGGCCGGGACTTGCCGGCGGCGATCCAGGGCATCATCGCCCGCAGCTCGCGCCCGACCGACTCGATCGGGTGCTGGGCACTCCGGCGCTTGAGCGCCTCGTACGTCGGGCGACCCGCACGATTCTCCAGGATCCACTCGCGGGCGAACTCGCCGCTTTGGATCTCGTGGAGGATCTTCTTCATCTCGGCACGCGTCTCGTCGGTGACGATGCGCGGCCCGCGGGTCATGTCGCCGTACTCGGCGGTGTCGGAGATCGAGTAGCGCATGTTGGTGATGCCGCCCTCGTAGATGAGGTCGACGATGAGCTTGACCTCGTGCAACGTCTCGAAGTAGGCCGACTCGGGCTGGTATCCCGCATCGACGAGCGTCTCGTAGCTGGCCCGGATGAGCTCGGTGAGCCCGCCGCAGAGCACGACCTGCTCGCCGAAGAGGTCGGTCTCTGTCTCCTCCTCGAAGGTCGTCGACAGCACGCCGGCCCTGGTGCCACCGATGGCCTTGGCGTACGAGAGCGCGGTCTCGCGGGCCTTACCCGTGGCGTCGCTGTGGATGGCGACCAGCGCCGGCACGCCGCCGCCCTCTTCGTAGGTTCGGCGCACGAGGTGACCGGGACCCTTCGGCGCGATCATCCAGACGTCGACGCCCTGGGGCGGCTTGATCTGCGAGAAGTGGATGTTGAAGCCGTGGGCGAACGCCAGCGAGTCGCCGGCGTTGAGGTTCGGTGCGATGTCGTCGCGGTAGATCTGGGCCTGCTCGGTGTCGGGCAGGAGGATCATGATCACGTCGGCCTCGGCTGCGGCGTCGGCGACGCTCAGCACCCGGAGGCCGGCCCCCTCGGCCTTGGCCCGCGAGCCCGATCCGGCGCGCAACCCGACGCGCACGTCGATGCCGGAGTCACGGAGGTTGAGCGCGTGGGCGTGGCCCTGCGATCCGTACCCCATGACCGCGACCTTGCGGCCCTCGAGGAGCGACAGGTCGGCGTCGGCGTCGTAGTAGATCGATGCAGCCATGGTGGAGCTCCTTGTTCGGGCTGTTCGCACTGGTGGTTGGCGGGACGTGGCAGGGCTGGAAGCAGAACGTGGGCGACGATCAGGCGGGGCGGCGCTTCACCGAGCGCAGCTTGGTCGATTCGCGCGACAGGGTGGGGAGGGCGATGCGACCGGTCCGTTGGAGCTCGATGATCCCATACGGGCGCACCAGCTCCTCCAACGCGTCGAGATGGTCGGGGGTCCCGGCAACCATGATCGTGAGGGCCTCGAAGCCCACATCGATGATCGTGGCGTCGAAGATCGCGGCGAGCTCGACCACGCTCGAACGCAGCCCGTCCTTGGTTGACACCGTCACCAGGAGCAGCTCTCGTTCGACGGCCGCCTGCGGTGCCAGCTCGGTGATCTTGATGACGTTCACGAGCTTGTTGAGCTGCTTGATGACCTGCTCGAGCGTGGTGCCTTCGAGGTCGACCACGATGGTCATCCGGCTGAAGCGGTCGTCCTCGGTCGGCCCCACGGCCAACGAGAAGATGTTGAAGCCCCGACGTGAGAACAGCGTCGAGACCCGGGCCAGCACGCCGGGCTTGTTCTCGACGAGCACGGTCAGGATGTGGTGCTGCAGGTTGGCGCTCATCGGGACGGGTCCTGTCTCGTGCCGTATCAGACGGCGTTGGGATCGCCAGCGGCCTTGCGGTCGTCGGCCGACATCTCGGCCCAGGGCCCGAGGATCAGGCTGTCGTTCGAGCCGCCCGCGGGCACCATGGGATACACCTTCTCGCGGTAGTCGACCCGGAAGTCGATGACGACGGGACGGTCGTCGATCTCGTTGGCCTTGTCGATCGTCGGACCCACGTCCTCGGGCGAGTCGACCCGGAAGGCCACGCACCCCATGGCCTCCGACCACTTCACGTAGTCGGGGAGGTCGGGCGAGAGGTACACCTCGCTGTAGCGCTCCTCGTAGAAGAGCTCCTGCCACTGGCGCACCATCCCGAGGTAGGCGTTGTTGAGGATGGCGATCTTCACGGGGATGCGTTCGGCCGAGGCCGTCACGAGCTCCTGGGCGGTCATCTGGAAGCACCCGTCGCCGTCGATCGCCCAGACCATCTTGTCGGGTCGACCCACCTTGGCCCCGATGGCGGCGGGCACCGCGAACCCCATGGTGCCCAAGCCTCCGGAGTTGATCCAGGTGTAGGGATGGTTGAACCTCCAGAACTGCGACGCCCACATCTGGTGCTGGCCCACGCCGGCCGCGACGATCGTGTCGGACGGCGACCGGTCGCGCAGTTGCTCGATGCAGAACTGGGGCTTGAGCGGTCCGTCGGCCTCTTGCTGGTAGCGGAAGGGATAGCTGACCCGCCACTCGCTCAGCAGCCCGTCCCACTCCGTCGTGTCGCCCCGGCCCGGCGAACCGGCCGGAAGCTTGGCGATCTCGTGCTTGACCGCCTTGACGAGCGCCTCGATCACGAGCCGGCAGTCGCCGACGATGGGGACGTCGGGTCGGCGGACCTTGCCCAGCTCGGCCGGGTCGATGTCGCAGTGGATGATCTTCGCGTCGGGGGCGAAGCTCGAGACCTGGCCGGTGACCCGGTCGTCGAATCGCGATCCCAGGGCGATGAGCAGATCGGACCGCTGCATCGACATGACGGCCGTGTACGAGCCGTGCATGCCGGGCATGCCCAGGCACAGCGGATGATCGTCGGGGAAAGCCCCCCGGGCCATCAGGGTCGTGACCACGTGGATGCCGGTGAGCTCGGCCAGCTCCCGCAAGGCCTCGGCGGCGCGCGCCTTGAGGATGCCGCCGCCGGCGTAGATGATCGGGCGCTCCGCCGCCATGATGGCCAGCGCCGCTTCCTTGATCATGCGGGGATGGCCGGTGACGGTGGGCTTGTAGCCCGGCAGGTCGACGCCGTCGGGCCAGTACCAGTCCATCTGTGCGTTGCTGATGTTCTTCGGCACGTCGATGAGGACGGGCCCGGGGCGACCGGTCGTGGCGACGTGGAATGCCTCGCGGACGATGCGGGGGATGTCGTCGACGTCGGTCACGAGCCAGTTGTGCTTGGTGACGGGCATCGTGATGCCCGTGGTGTCGCACTCCTGGAAGGCGTCGGTACCGATGGCGTGGGTGGCGACCTGGCCGGTGATCGCGACCATGGGGATCGAGTCCATGTACGCGTCGGCCAGCGGCGTGACGATGTTGGTCGCGCCCGGGCCCGACGTGACGATGCACACGCCGGGGCGGCCGGTGGCGTGGGCGTAGCCCTCGGCCATGTGGCCAGCGCCCTGCTCGTGGCGCACGAGCACGTGACGGATCGACGAATCGAGGATCGGGTCGTAGACGGGCAGGATCGCCCCGCCCGGAAGGCCGAACATGACCTCGACCTGTTCCATCTCGAGGCTCTTGATGAGTGCCTGGGCACCGGTGAGCTTCATCAGTCCTCCACGCGTGGGTTCTCCGAAGTGTTCCCCTGAGACGACAAACCCCTCGCATCGGCGAGGGGCGGGGATGCGCACGAACGCACCAGGCGGTGCAGTTCGGCGCCTAGGGAACGACGAGAAGCATGTGCATAGTCTGCCATTGTTCATGACTGGCGCCGACGCGCGCAATCCGGAACGGACCGGGCTCGGAGGGCTCGGACCCCAGCGGGACCGGGCGTGCCCGGATCCTTGCGTCCGGGGTCGGGGCTCAGCCCAGGGCGTACACCGCGCCATCGGACGAGGCCACGAACAGACGACCCTCGACGCTGTCGATGCCGTTGATCTCGGCGCTCGAGGTGAACTCGAGGACCTTGGCACCGTTCTCGGGGTCGATGCCCACGATCCGGCTCTCGCCCTCGACCGACGATGCGGCAGAGACCGTGCCGCCGAAGACGCCCAGGTAGACCGGCGCCGGGCCACCGACGGATTCCCGCCAGAGGCGCTCGCCGGTCTCGGCGTCGAGCCCGAAGATCCGGCCCGGAGCGTCGACCACCACGACACTGCCGACGATCGCCACGGCCGCGGCGTCGACCTGCCCGGGAATCGTTTCGCTCCACCGCTCGAAGCCCGTGCCGACGTCGAACGCGATCGACCGGGGAGCCTCACCGGACTCGCCCAGCACCTGGTAGACCACGATCTCCTCGTCGGCGTCGACGAAAGCTGCCGGGCCCGGGAGGTCGACGTCCCAGAGCTCGTCGCCCGACTGAGCATCGATGCGGACGGCTCGCTCCTCGCTGATCCCATCGGCGATCTCGAGGAAGACCCGGCCGTCATCGAGCGCCGCGAGCACCGATCGACCAGGGAAGGTGACGTTCCAACGCTCGTCGCCCGAGGCCAGCTCGAGCCCCGAGACCGCACCATCGGTGTCGGACACGACCACCAGGCCGTCACCCGCCCCGTCCAGGAAGACGTTCGACGCGTCAGTGGGCGACTCGCGGCTCCAGACCTCCGCCCCGGAGACGACCTCGCGGGCCCGCAACGTCGCGCCGTCGACGGCGAGCACCAGATCGGACTCCACGACCGCGAAGGCGGCCCCCGCCGCAGGCTGCGACCAGCTCTCGACGCCCGTGTCGGCATCGAGCCCGATGAGCATCTCATCGCTCAGCACCACGACCGTCCCGCTCGCTCCGCCGACGAGGTACATCTCGGACCCGGCGCCCTCGTACCTCCAGCGCGGCTCGCCCCCCTGCTCGGCGTCGAGCGCGTACACCTCGGCAGGACGCCCGTCGATGACCTGGTCGACGGCGGCCAGCACCAGACCCTCGACCGCGAGCACCGACTCGATCGGATCACGGGCGTCACCTGTGAGATCGGCTGCCCAGACGAGCTCGCCATCGATCGTGGCCTCGGCATCGGCCCCGCCGTCGCGAACGGCGAAGTACCAGACCGCGGCGAGCCCCACGACGAGAACGAGTGGCGCGGCCACGAACACCATCCACCGTGACAGCCGCTTGCGCCGGGCCGGTGGCTGCTGGAGGCGCTGCTCGGGGCCGAGCGGCCAGGGCTCGGCCGGCCCGGGCGGGGGCCACTCGCCGAGCGGAGGACCGTACCCGAGGGGTCCGCCAGCGGGCGGCGGCGCCCACGGCCCGGACGGATACGACGGGATCGTGGGGACCGGCACAGCCCAGAGACCCGCAGCTCCCTGTGCCGTCGGGGACCACGGACCGGTCGGAGGCGCCTCGTCGGGCGCCGGATCGTACGGAGGCGCCGCGGGGTACCCGGGAACGGGAACGGCTGCGAACGCCGGCGGAGGCGGGCCCGGGGGCCAGCTCGACAGCGGCGGGGGGCCCTGGGGCAGCGGAGCCGGAGGCGGCGGTGTGAGCAGGGCCGGCGCCGGAGGCGGCGGGGGCGCCTGCGGAGGCGGCCAACCCTGCGGCGTCTGGCTCCCGAAGTGGTACGGCGTGGTCGGCGGGTCTTCGCCGGGGCGTGGCCCGTGATCGGCGCTGGCGAGGAACGCTGCCGTCACCGCTGGCACACCCGGGCTCGTCGGGATCTCCGACTGCGTGGGTGCGCCGCACTGCGCGCAGAATCGCGCCCCTGCGGTCAGCTCGCTCGTGCACTGGTGACACGTTCCCATGGCGGGCAAGGGTAGGCCGTCGCACCCACCGCCCGGTCGCGCGCCCGAGCGGCCGGCGTCCGGCGCCGGCGGAAACGCTCACGAGTCGCTCAGGTTGCGGCGACGCCGTCGAGGAACTCGATCACCGCAGCAGCGAAGACGTCGTTGCGGTCACCGGCAACCATGTGCCCGGCGTCGCTCACGTCGATGTACTCCGCGTGGGGGACGAGTGCCCTGAACTCGGACACGGTCGTGTCGCTCACGATGTCGCTGAGCCGGCCCCGAACCAGCAGCGTCGGCTGGCGGAGCGCCCGGGCGCAGGTGACGGCGTAGTCGGGAGCCATCAGGTCGGCCTCGCTGCGACGCCGCTCGGGGTTGGTGAAGGCAGGATCCCAGTGCCAGTACCAACGCCCGTCGTCGTGGCGTCGGAGATTCTTCACGAGCCCCGACGGGTCCTTCGGGCGGGGCCGGTGCGGGTTGTAGGCGTGCACCGCGTCGGCCGCCTCGTCGAGGTCGGCGAACCCGTTGGGCGCACCCCGCATGAACTCGCCGATCCGCTGGGCGCCTTCGGGCTCGGCCCGGTGGGTGATGTCGACGAGCACCAGCGCAGTCACGACTTCCGGGCGGAGGTCGCCACCCAGGGCGAGCGATGTCATCCCCCCGAGCGACGCCCCGACGAGCATCACCGGTCGGGCGAGCTCGTCGATCACCGCGGCGATGTCGCCGGCGAAGGCGGGCAGGCTGTAATCGGCATCGGGCGACCACTCGCTGTCACTGTGGCCCCGCAGGTCGAGCGAGTACGCGCACCAGCCGTGCTCGGCCAGACGGTCGGCCGTGCCGTGCCACGAGTGCCGGGTCTGGCCGCCACCGTGCAACAACACGACGATCGGATCGTTCACGTCGCCGACGCGGTCGCCGGCGATCCGGTTGCCGTCGCGCCCCGTGAACCACACGAGTTCCTTGGTCCTGGGAGTGGTCATAGGGGCTCGACGCTAGCGCCGCGTCTCGGAGACGGATGCTGTCGGGCGGGCGAGAACCACGTCGTGCGGCCACCGATCGTGAGACGTTCCAAGGGAACACCCGTCCTCGGGCACACACCTCCCGGCTGACGATGGGGCACGAGATCGCCGGTGTGCGAGCCGCCTCGCTGTCCACAGATCCTCAACGTGGCGCGTATCGCCTTGTGCAGCTTGGTGATCTCGGCGGCGTCGAGGTCGTTCGCCGGGCGGCCCGGGTGGAGGCCCGCCCGCCAGAGGGCTTCGTCGGTGAGGAGGTTTCCCAGGCCGGCCAAGCGGCGCTGGTCCATGAGGACAGCCTTGAGTGGGGCCCGGCTGCGGTCGAGGATCGTCGTCAACTGCTTCCTCGTCACCACCGCAGCGTCGGGGCCCAGCGCGGTCTCGTCGGGATCGAGCGTGATGCCGCCGAGACGGCGAGCGTCGACCATGGCCATGGCGCCGCCATCGTCGAAGCGCACCGTGAGGCGAACCCAGGCCGCGGCGATCCGAGACGGGCCGTACAGCAGCCCGTCGACCGCACCGACGTCACCGTCGACCACGAGACGGCCGGTCATGCCGAAATGCAGGCCCAGCACCGGTCCATCGCGGATGTCGAGCATGAGCAGCTTGCCCGTGCGCCGAGCGGCATCGAACCGCCGGCCTCGGAGGACGTCGACGACCGCGGCGGCGCTCAGCCCGTCCTTCAGGTACCAGGGGTCGGGGGCGTCGACCTCGGCGATCGTCCGCTGAAGGCACCGCAGCGCGAGCCGACGGTACGACTCGACCTCGAGCATCTCGGGCATCGTCGCTCACCCGCCCGTCGTGGCGATGGCGGCGAAGGTCGCTCCCGTGAGACGGGCCAGGTCGTCGGGGGCCAGCTCCACCTCGAGCCCGCGGCGGCCTGCGCTGACGAAGATCGCGTCGTGGATGCGGGCCGACGCGTCGATCACCGTGGGGAGCAGGCGCTTGTGCCCGAGCGGCGAGATCCCGCCGAGCACGAATCCCGTGAGGCGTTCGGCGTCGCCCGGTGCGGCCATCGTGGCCCGCTTGGCGCCGAGGATTGCTGCCAGCGCCTTGAGGTCGAGCTGGCGACTCACCGGGACGACCGCGACCGCAGGTCGGCCGTCGAGCATCGCCAAGAGCGTCTTGAAGACCCGCTCGGGATCGAGCCCGAGCACCTCGGCCGCCTCGATCCCATACGCAGCATCGGGATCGTGGACGTAGCTGTGCAGCCGGTGCTCGACCGCGGCCTGGTCCAACACACGGGTCGCGGGGGTTCCCTTGCCGGCCATGCCCATGATCGTCGCGCGCTGGTTGGGCTAGTTTCCGGTCCATGACCGGACGCTTGAGCTCCAAGGTGGCACTGATCTCGGGTGCGGCGCGAGGCATGGGCGCGTCGCACGCCCGCGTCTTCGTCGAGGAGGGCGCGTCGGTGGTCGTGGCCGATCTCCTCACCGGCGAAGCCGAGTCGTTGGCCGAATCGTTGGGCTCCGCGGCCGTGGCCGCCACGCTCGACGTCACCGACGAGGCGAGCTGGCGGGCGACGGTCGCTCTGGCCGAAGAGCGCTTCGGGGGCCTCGACATCCTGGTGAACAACGCCGGGATCGTCACGAGCTCGCCCATCGAGACGACCCCTCTGGCCGAGTACCGGAAGGTGATCGAGGTCAACCAGTTCGGCGTGTTCCTGGGGATGCAGGCGGCGATCGGAGCCCTGCGCCGTCGCGGTGGCGGCTCGATCGTCAACATCGCCTCGATCGACGGCATGGTGGCGATGGCCAACGTCGCCAGCTACATCTCGTCGAAGTTCGCCGTGCGGGGGCTCACGAAGACCGCGGCGCTCGAGCTCGCGGTCGACGGCATTCGGGTCAACGCGATCTGCCCCGGGGCGATCGACACGACGATGACAGCAGCCCGGACCCTGCCCGACGGCACGACCATCGACCCCAAGGTGCTCTTGGCCCGCGTGCCGCTCGGGCGGGTCGGCTCGCCCCGTGAGGTCTCGCTGCTCGCCGTCTACCTGGCGTCGGACGAGAGCAGCTTCTGCACCGGCAGCGACTTCGTGATCGACGGGGGCTGGATCAGCGGACCCATGGAGCAGCTGGCGCCCATCCCGGGATCGGGTGTCTGAACCGACGAGCCGCCGTGGCTCACGACCGAGCAGCACCAGCAGCACCAGCAGCACCAGCAGCACCAGCAGCACCAGCAGACCGGGCAGACCGGGCAGACCGAGCAGACCGAGAACCGGAGGACGTGTGATGGCAGTGACGACGGGCTACGAGCAGGTCGCCGCAGTGGACGGCAGTGGGAGCTTCGCCGCCTACCGGGCAGTCCCCGCATCGGGGCGGGGGCCGGGAGTGCTCGTGTTCCAGGAGATCTTCGGCATCAACGACAACATGCGGGGCCTGGCCGAGCGGCTCGCCGAGGCCGGGTACGTGGCGCTCGTCCCCGACATGTTCTGGCGCATCGAGCCCCGATTCGAGCGCAAGGACGAGTCGGGCATGGCTGACGCCTTCGCCATGATGCAGCGGTTCGACCGGGTCGCGGCGGGTGCCGACGTGGCCGCCGCGCTGGGTCACCTCCGGTCGATGCCCGAGTGCACAGGTCGAGTCGGCGCCGTCGGGTTCTGCCTGGGAGGCACGCTCACCTACGCGTGCGCGGTGCACGCCGATCCCGACGTGGCCGTGTCGTACTACGGCTCGGGCATCCACGAGATGCTCGACGGCGTGACGGCCATCGCCTGTCCGATCATGTTCCACTACGGCAACGACGATCCGTTCATCCCCGAAGAGCAGATCGCCGCCGTCGAGGCCGCCGTGGCCGGTCGTCCCGGGGTCGAGTTCCACCGCTACGCAGCGGGCCATGCCTTCAGCAACTGGGACGCGCCCTCGATGTACCAGCAGCACGCGGCCGATCTCGCCTGGGGCCGAACGCTGGCCTTCCTGAGCCAGCACCTCGGGGGCTGAGAGCCCGCCTCGCGGCCGCGCTCAGATCGTCGCTTCGCCGTCGGCCCAGCGCAGGTGCAGCTCGCCGGTGTGGGTGCGGCGCACGGTGACGCCCAGCGACTGCAGACGGAACGAGCCGTCGTCGGCGGCCTGCACGGCGACCATCTGGCCGCCCCGGTTCACGTAGAGCTCGATGGCCCTGGTGTCGGTGTCGACGACGAGCAGCTCGGCCACCCCGGCAGCACCGTAGAAACCGAGCTTGGCGTAGGTCTCGTCACCCGGCGAGTGGATCTCGACGGCCAGTTCGGCTCCACCGCTCACCCCGGCGTCGAAGCGGTGATCGGGACGCGTGAACACCAGATCGGGGATCCGGTAGTTCGTCAGGTCGCGGTCGGCCAAGAACACGCCGGTCTCGTGCGAGGCCACCAGGTGAGCATCCTCGGCAAGAGGGCCGAGTCGGAGGCCGAGACGAAAGACGAGGCGCTGGTGACCATCGGGCGGCGGCGGCACCATGTGGAGTTCCGCTTCCCACATCTCGTCCCAACGGTCCGCACCACAGGAGCGCCGCTCACAGACCCAGGTCTCGGGGACCTCGACGACCACGGCTCGCACCATGGGCTTTTAGGATACCGACTCCCTCACCGGTGGAACCCGGCGTTCGTGTTCCCGGCCCGAAGGAGCACCCGGAGGGTCTCTTCCAGCCGACGGGCCGGGTCAGGCTTCGGTGATGGCTCCGCGTTCGGCGCCGGCGGCGAGGCGGGCGTACTTGGCGAGGAAGCCCGAGGTGTAGCGGGGCTCGGGGATCTTCCAGTTGGCCCGACGACGCTCGAGCTCGGCGGGGTCGACGAGCAGGTCGATGCGGCGTGACGCGACGTCGACGACGATGCGGTCGCCGTCGGCCACGAAGGCGATGGGGCCGCCGTCGACGGCCTCGGGTGCGACGTGGCCGATGCAGAAGCCGTGCGTTCCTCCCGAGAAGCGCCCGTCGGTGATGAGACCGGCATCGGCGCCTCGACCCGCGCCTTTCATCGCCCCGGTGACCGCCAGCATCTCACGCATGCCCGGTCCGCCCTTGGGGCCTTCGTAGCGGATCACCACGAAGTCGCCCGGCTGGATCTTGCCGGCGAGGATCTCGTCCATCGCCGCCGCTTCGCCGTCGAACACCCGGGCCCGGCCCTCGAAGTGCTCGAAGTCGATACCGGCGGTCTTGACCACCGAACCCTTGGGCGCCAACGATCCGGTGAGGACGGCGATGCCGCCCTCCTTGTGGACGGGGTCGCTGAGCGGGTGCACGACGAGGCCGTCGGGCGCCGGGGGGTTGATCTCGGCCAGGTTCTCGGCGATCGTCTTGCCGGTGACGGTGAGGCAGTCGCCGTGGAGCAGGCCGGCATCGAGCAGGTGCTTCATGACCACGGGCACGCCGCCGATGCGGTCGAGGTCGGTCATGTGATAGCGGCCGTGGGGCTTCATGTCGGCGATGTGCGGCACCCGGCGGCCGACCTTGTTGAAGTCGTCGAGGTCGATCTCGATCCGGGCCTCCCAGGCGATGGCCAGGAGGTGCAGCACCGCGTTGGTGGACCCGCCCACTGCCATAGTGACTGCTATGGCATTCTCGATCGACTCCTTCGTGATGATGTCGCGCGGCCGAATCCCCAACTCCAGCAAGCGGATCACGGCTCGGCCCGACTCGTACGCGAAGTCGTCGCGTCGCCGGTCGGGGGCCGGTGCGCTCGACGATCCGGGCAGCGACATGCCCATGGCTTCGGCCACCGAGGCCATGGTGTTGGCGGTGAACATGCCGGCGCACGAGCCTTCCGACGGGCAGGCGTTGCGCTCGATCTGGCCCAGCTCCTCCTCGGTGATCGCCCCGGTGGCGCAGGCGCCGACGGCCTCGAACACCGAAACGATGTCGAGCGCCCGACCGTTCAACTGACCGGGCAGGATCGTCCCCCCGTACAGGAAGACGCTCGGGAGGTTGATGCGCGCCGCTGCCATCAGCATGCCCGGCAGGCTCTTGTCGCAGCCGGCGAAGGTGACCATGGCGTCGAAGCGCTCGGAGTGCATCATGCACTCGACCGAGTCGACGATGATCTCGCGGCTCACCAGCGAGCCCCGCATGCCCTCGTGGCCCATCGAGATGCCGTCGGACACGGCGATGGTGGTGAACTCGAGCGGGAACCCGCCGGCGTCACGCACGCCCTGCTTGGCCCGCTTGGCCAGCCGGTCGAGCGGCATGTTGCACGGCGTCACCTCGTTCCACGACGAGGCCACGCCGACCTGGGGCTTGACCCAGTCGGCGTCGGTCATGCCGACGGCCCGCAACATGGCACGCGACGGCGCTCTGCGGAACCCGTCGGTGACCTCGTGCGAGCGGGGCTTCATGGTGGGGTCGGGAAGATCAGCCATGGCCCGGGAGCCTATCGGGGACCCGCATCCGCCACCCCCGCCGTTCTGTGTGCAGAAATCGTCGCCTGGCGACGATTTCTGCACACAGATGGGGCTGGG
>VFJJ01000096.1 GCA_009886115.1 Actinomycetota bacterium | reverse complement strand
GTGCGTTCGCCGGTCAGGCGGGCCGTGCCGCGTACCAGGGCGATCCCTTTCGAATCCAGCCACGGGAGCTGGCCTTCGTCGTCGAAATTCCCGACCGTCGAGTCGCGTCGGGCCAGCACCGCGGCCACGTCGATGGCTCCGGTGACGGCCTGGGCTGCTCCGGGTACCCGTCGAGCCGCCGCGACCACCTCGCCCGGTCGCAGGAGTACCTTCGACGGCATACAGCCCCAGTACGAGCACTCCCCTCCGACGAGCTCGCGCTCGACCAGCACGACCCTCAAGCCCCCGTCGGCACAGCGGCCGGCCACGTTCTCGCCCGCGGGCCCGCCCCCGATGACGATCACGTCGTAGTCGGACGGGCGGTCGCCGTCGCCGTTGTGGTTCGCATCGTCACGATTGTCGGGGTTCATGAGCTGCCCTCCTGGGAGCGAATCGTCGATACACCTCACCGATATCCCCGACACGTCACCGAGAGTTCAGCGATCGTTACGACATCCGCCCTGTTTCGCGTGAGCGAAGAGGGGTACAACTACTGCTGGCGGTTCCACGAGGTCGCGTGTAACGCGAATGAACCGGGAAGGACCACACGGTCATGATCGAAACGGCGAGTGGGCACACATCCCCACTTTGGGTGGTCGTCGAGTCTCTCCGCGTCCGGCGCCCGATGGGGACCCAAGAGTGACCGCCAGCATTCCTCACTCATCCCCGCTCACCGTCGCTGCAGCTCGTGAGCACGTCTGGCAGCGCAGCTTCGCATCCACCGGGTCCGGCACGGTCGGCCTCGAGTGCGAGTGGCACGTGTTCTCCGACGAGGATTCGTCGGCCATCGTCGACCTCGACGCCGTGCGGTCCCGGCTCGAACGGTGCGGCCACGACGGCGCGTTACCCGGAGGAAGCCGGATCACGTATGAGCCCGGGGGCCAGGTCGAGCTCAGCTCCCCGCCCCGACGAGGCGTCGTCGAGGCCTGTCATGTGATGGAAGCTGATCGTGCGGTCGTGGCCGAGGCCCTCGCACGGGACGGGTGCTCCCTGATCGGCGCCGGGGTCGACCCGGTGCGTCAACCCCACCGGCAGCTCCGCGCTCCCCGTTACGACGCGATGGAGGCTTATTTCGACTCCGGCGGTTGCGCTGGGCGCTGGATGATGAGCCGGACGGGCTCGGTCCAGGTGAACCTCGACAACGGGCGCGACGCCGTGGACGCCGAACGGCGCTGGCGCCTGGCCCAGCAACTCGGCCCGACGCTGATCGCCACATTCGCGAATTCCCCCTTGGCCGGTGGCCGCGTCACCGGCTGGCGCTCCACCCGTTCGGCCGTCTGGTGGGCCATCGACCCGTCCCGCACCCGTCCGGTCGATGCCCGCCGGGGACGCGCGGCGTGGCTCGACTACGCCCTCACGGCGCGGGTGATGTGCATTCGCACGAACGCCGACACGTACCAGCCGATCACCGAGCCACTGCGGTTCGTCGATTGGATCATGCAGGGACACGAGCTGGGGTTCCCGTCGACCGAAGACCTCGACTATCACCTCACGACCCTCTTCCCGCCGGTACGACCCAAGGGCTGGTTGGAGATCCGGTATCTCGACGCCCTGCCGTGCCCGTGGTGGAAGGTCGCCGCGGCCGTGACGACGACTCTGCTCGACGACCCTCTGGCGGCGGCCGAGGCCGACCAGGCGTCGCGGGGCACGAGCGGGCTGTGGTGCGACGCCGGCCGCTACGGCCCGGGCCATCCCGCGCTGGCCAGGGCGGCGGTCACCTGTTTCGTGTCCGCCATCGAGGCCATGGAGCGCAACGCCATCGACGCCGAACTGGTCGAGCTGTGCTCGCTGTATCTCGATCGCTACACCGCACGAGGTCGTTGCCCGGCCGACGACACCCTCGAGCCCGTGCGGAGCTCGGGCGGTACCTCTCCGTCGACCATGTTCGAGCTGGGCCTGGCCGCGGCGATCGAGCACGTGGCGTGACCGGGTCGCCGACTGCGCCCGCGTGCCAGGACCTCGACGCCATCGTCGACCCGCCCCCGTTCGAGCACGTCGAGCACGTCGAGCAGCCCACCGTCGAGCGCATCGAGGGCGAGCTGGTGGGAGCCCGTGCGAGAGCGATGGCGCTGCTCGAACCCCTCTCCGAGGTTCACCTCCGCCAGCAGCACTCGCCGCTCATGTCGCCACTGCTCTGGGATCTCGCCCACATCGGGAATTACGAAGATCAGTGGCTCGTCCGAGCGCTCGGTGCGGCCGGCCTCGGCCCCGAACACGACGAGATCTACGACGCATTCCGCCATCCCCGCCGCGACCGTCCCAACTTGGCGATGCTCGGGCCCGAGGCGGCGCGTCGTTATCTTCATGCCGTCCGCGACCGGGCGCTCGACCTGCTCCGGCGAGCCTCGTTCGATGGTGGCGATCCCCTCCAGCACGACGGGTTCGTGTACGGGATGGTGATCCAGCACGAGCACCAGCACATCGAGACGATGCTGGCGACCCTGCAGCTCATGGCTCTCCCGGGATATCGGCCGGCACTGATCGAGCCCGAGCCCCGTGTGGGTGCAGCCGGTCCGAGAACGGCCGCTGCCACTGTGCTCCCGGCTGAGGTACTCATCGAGGGTGGCCCATTCGTCATGGGCACCGACGATGAGCCGTGGGCCTACGACAACGAGCGCCCCGCCCACGAGATCGACCTCTCGCCCTTCTGGATCGACACCACGCCGGTCACCAACGGGGCCTACCTCCAGTTCATGGAAGCGGACGGTTATCGCGATCCTCGCTGGTGGAGCCCGACCGGTTGGACGTGGCGCGACGAGGCCGAGCTGTGTCATCCCCAGTTCTGGCTCGGCGTCAACGATCGAGGCCGGGCGGTGCGCCGGAACCGCTTCGGCTGGGATGAGGAGCTCCCGCTCGACGAGCCGGTGCAGCACGTGTGTTGGTACGAGGCCGACGCGTATGCCCGGTGGGCGGGCCAGCGCCTCCCCACCGAGGCCGAATGGGAGAAGGCCGCGTCGTGGGACCCCGTCACCTCCACCAAGCATCGATACCCGTGGGGCGATCTCGAACCCGAGACGCGCCACGCCAACCTCGCCGTGAGCGGTCGCCACAGCTACGGCCCGTCCCCGGTGGGTTCCCGCCCTGACGGCGTGAGCCCCAACGGGTGCCATCAGATGGTGGGCGACGTGTGGGAGTGGACGGCTTCTGACCTCGTGGCGTGGCCGGGTTTTAGAGCGTTCCCGTATCGCGAGTATTCCGAGGTCTTCTGGGGGCCCGAGTACAAGGTGCTCAAGGGCGGGAGCTGGGCGACGCACCCGAGCGCTGTCCGCACCACCTTCCGTAACTGGGATTACCCGATTCGCCGGCAGATCTTCTCTGGCTTCCGCTGCGCGCGCGACGCCGATTCACGCGTCGCCGATTCGCGCGACGTGTGAGTCCTCAAACCCCATGGAGAGTTCGATGCCCTCGACGATCCGCGTCGACGTGCACTTGCAGGCCGACGACCTCGCCCGTGCGCTCCGCGACGATGTGTTCCTCGGCCTGGGTGAGCGCCCGCGTACCCTTCCGCCCAAATGGTTCTACGACGATCGGGGCTCGGAACTGTTCGACCTCATCACCCGGCTACCCGAGTACTACCCGACCCGATGCGAGCGCGAGATCCTCGAACGCGAGGCCGCCAAGATCGCGGCTCGCTCAGGCGCCGACACCCTCGTCGAGTTGGGGTCGGGCACGTCCGAGAAGACCCGGATCCTCCTCGATGCCTTCGAGCTGACCAGCCAGCTCCGCCGCTTCATCCCCTTCGACGTGAGCGAGCAGACGCTGGTCGATGCCAGCCAGGCCATTGCCGCCGAGCACCCGGGGCTCGACGTCCACGCCGTGGTCGGTGACTTCGAACGCCATCTGCCGAAGCTGCCGACGGGTGGGCGGCGGATGGTCGCATTCCTCGGGGGAACGATCGGAAACATGGATCCCTTGCAGCGCAAGGCGTTCCTGAGCGACCTGCGGGCTGGTCTCGCACCGGGCGACTCGCTGCTCCTGGGGACCGACCTGGTCAAAGATCCGGCTCGACTCGTGCCGGCATACGACGACGCGGCCGGGGTCACCGCCGAGTTCAACCGTAACGTGTTGCACGTGATGAACCATCGGTTGGGCGCCGACTTCGCGCCCGATCGTTTCGCTCACGTGGCACTGTGGAACGCGACCGAGGAGTGGATCGAGATGCGGCTCCGCTCGCTCGACGACCAGACGGTCTCGATCCCGACCCTCGGGATGTCGATCGACATCGAAGCAGGCGAGGAGATCCGGACCGAGATCAGCGCCAAGTTCCGTCTGGCCAAGGTGGCCCGTGAGCTCGACGCGACGGGCTTCGAGCTCGACTCGTGGTGGACCGACTCCGCGGGCGACTTCGCCCTGTCGCTCGCCTTCGTCAGGTGACGACAACCCCGTGATGACCGACCGCCAGTCGACACCGCAGGACGCGGACTTGGTCGCGCTCTTGCGAGCGCGCGATGAGGATGCGTTCCGGATCCTCGTGGAGCGTTATCAGCCGACACTGATACGCACGGCGATGACGTATGTGTCGAGCCGTGCCGTGGCTGAAGAGGTCGCCCAGGAGACCTGGGTCGGCGTATTGCGGGGTATCGACCGCTTCGAAGGGCGATCGTCGCTCAAGACGTGGCTGTTCACGATCCTGGCGAACATTGCGCGTACAAAGGGAGTGAAGGAGAAGCGCAGTATTCCTTTCGCCTCCACCGGCACCGCGCAGGACGAGAGTGGCGACTGGCTCGTTGATCCGTCCCGCTTGAGGGGCTCCGACGATCCCAAGTTCGCCGGTTGGTGGTCGTCGTACCCGGAGTCGTGGGACGGAGCCCCCGAAGAACGAGCGCTCGGGAATGAAACGCGAGCACTGATCAACGAGACGATAGACAAGCTGCCTCCCGCTCAGCGCGAGGTGATCACGCTCAGGGACATCGACGGTTGGACTTCGGCCGAGGTCTGCGAAGCGCTGCAACTCTCAGAAGCCAACCAGCGGGTGCTGTTGCACCGGGCTCGAACCAGGGTGAGGAACGTGTTGGAGGAGTATCTCCGTGTTTCCTGATGAGAACGACCCGTCGGTCGACTGGGGCACGCTCACTTGCGCCGACTTCATCGCGCTGTGCACCGACTATCTCGAGGGCGCGCTCGCGCTCGACGACCGGGCCCGCTTCGAGCACCACATCACCGTCTGCCAGGGCTGCGACAGGTGGCTCGATCAGATCCGGGTGACCGTCGAGGCCGTCGGAGGGCTCGAGGAGGATCTCGTGCCCGCCGGGGTACTCGACGGTCTGATCCACGCGTTCCGAGACTGGAAGGCGTCGACGCCGGGAGCGCTCGAGAAACCTGCCCTGTAGACATCTCGGCTCAGATGCGCCGCGGCCCGCACTGGTTCGAGGGTTCGGCCGACGCCGTACTGCAGAACATGAACCTGATCGAGAGTGAGAACCCCGACCTGGTGTGCGTGTTCGGCGCCGATCACATCTACCGGATGGATCCGCGTCAGATGATCGCCGATCGCATGCTCGCCGGTGGCGGCGCAACGGTGGCGGCACTGCCCGTGCCGGTGAGCGGAGGTTCGGCCTTCGGGATCATCGAGGCCGGGCCGGGACAGGGGATCGCGGCGTTTCACGAGAAGCCGGCCGAGCCGCCGACGATGCCGGGCGATCCCGCTTGGTGCCTGGCCTCCATGGGTAACTAGGTGCTCGACGAGCTCCTGTCGGCATTCAGGGACTGGAAGAGGGCCTCACCGACCGTTGATCAGGAACGATCGAGAAGCGCCTTGGCTCGGATGGTCTCGGCCACCGACCAGGCCTGGAAGGGGCAGCCCGTCGCTCGATGAGGCGCGTCACCGTCGGCGGTCTCCGACACCGAACCCAGACCCCACTCGCCAAGATGGTCGAGCAGCCCGAACAGGAGATCGGTCGTCGACGAGAGCGAGCCCAGCCGGCTCCGTTCGCGAGACGCGCTCGAGGTGCGGTTCGAGGTCGTGGCCTTCTGCTCCGCCTCCACGTACGGGCCGATGAGCCAGGGCCAGACGGTGCCTTGGTGATAGGCGCCGTCGCGCTCGGCGGGACCGCCCTGATGGCGGCCCCGGTACGCCGGGTCGCTCGGGGCGAGTGATCGCATCCCGAGCGATGTGAGCAGCTCGATCCGGCAGACGTCGACGATCGAGTGGGGACCGCCCGGACCGTGGGGCAGCGACAGAGCAAGGAGCTGGTTCGGCCGCACCGAGGCGTCGTCGCCGGCGGGACCGTCGACCACGTCGTAGAGCCCCTGACCGTCGGGACGGGGGAAGCGTCGGGCGAAGGCCGCGCTGGCGTCGGCGGCCAGGGCGGCCCAACGACTGGGATCCTTACCGACGTGCCTGGCCAGCTCGACGGCCGTCCCCAGCGCCGAGATCCACAGCGCGTTGACCTCCACAGACTTGCCGACCCGACCGGTGATCGGGCGCCCGTCAACCCGGGCGTCCATCCAGGTGAGCGCGAGACCGTCGGCGCCTTGGCGCAGCAGCCCGTCGGCCGGGTCGACGCCGATGCCGAACCGGGCGCCCCGCACGTGCCAGTCGAAGATCCCTTCGACATCGGCGTAGACGGATGCCGCCAGGTCGGTGTCGCCGGTGGCCGCAACGTGGCGATCCAGCGCGTGCACGAACCAAAGCGTTCCGTCGGCCGTGTTGTACTCGAGCCCGCCGGCGTCGGCGGTGTTGGCCAGCATGCCCTCGGACAGGGTCTGCGAGGCCCGCTGGAGCAGCGCCCGTCCCTCGTCGTAGCGGCGGGTGGCGAGGAACAGGCCTTCGTACGAAGTCATGGTGTCGCGTGACCACTCCCCGAACCACGGATAGCCGGCAACGACCGACGGGCCGGTCGGGGTTGACACGATGAACGAGTCGGCGGCCAGGGCCAGGGTCGCGTCGTGGTCGCCGCTCGCGTGAGCTGTTGCGACGACCGATCGGGCCCAGGCCCTGCGCTCACCGATCACCGTTGCCGCGTCGGGGAGACAACCGTCGAAGGGAGCGGCCCCGGCGACAACGCGGCATTCCTCACCTGCGTCGAGCACCGCCACGAAGCGGCCGGCCGCCCACAGATCCTCGACGGCGCCCAGCCCGCGGTCGGCCTCGGCCCGCAGCCAGGCGCCCCGATACCACTCGCCTGACGGCTGCCAGTTAGGGCCGACGACACGGAAGCGATCCTCGAACACGAAGCCGTCGCTGGCCGGCGTGACCGACGGCTCGCCGTACGCGAAGCGCTCCCCGTGAGCGTCACGCCAGGTGCACAAGGGCGTGAGCTCGAGCCTGACCGGCCCGTCGGCCCTGATCAGCCGATGCACCACGGCGCTGAGCGACCGACCGTAAGCCACGGCGAGTTCGCGCTCGATCACGACGCCGCCGAGGTTCCATCGCCAGCGGGGCAGCCCGTCGACCAGCTCGAACCGCTCGAGCAGGTGATGGCCGTTGGGCTCGACCGCACCGCCGGCCCATTCGTGACACGACAGCGCGACGCGCCGATCGCCGATGACCACGACGGCGTCGAGCTCGGCCAGGCCCACCGAACGGGCGCCCAGGTGCTCGCCAGCCACCACGAGCAGCCCGTGGTAGCGCCGCGTGCGCAGGCCGGCGACGGTACCCATGGCGTACCCGCCGATCCCGTCGGCGACCAGCCACTCGCGAGTGCTCGCCGCATCGAGGTCGTTGCAGACCTGGCGTCCGAAGTGCATCGCAGTCACCCTTACCCTTGTGCTCCGAAGAGCCGGTGGCCCTCCATCAGGAACGCCAAGGCGGAATCGATGGAGTCGACGGCCGACGCCGGCAGCGACGCGCCATACGGTTGGTTCCAGAAGCCGTCGGGTGCCGGGGGGAACGGCCGATCGTGCGGCCCGACGTACAGGTAGGGCTCGATGCTCGTCTCGTCGCCCGGTGAGGCCCCGAAGTTCGCGCGGCCGAAGCTCGTCGCCAGATCGAAATGCTCGGGCCAGAGCGTGGGCGCCGGGACCTCGTCCGACGCTCCGCCGCCGACAACCTCGGCGAAGCGGCGGTGCACGTCGACCGCGAACCCGAACCACCGATGGAGGGCAGCGACCGACTCCGAGTCGAGCGCGAGCGGGGCATCGAGATCGGGGCTCGTCACCGGATGCCACATCCCGTTCGGAACACCGGGTGCCACGTCGAAGAACCGAGCTGCGGCGCCGATCGTCGAGACCGGCTCACGACGTTCGCCGTGATCGTTGCGATCGACCAGATCGGAGCCGATCACCGCGACCTGGCGATTCTCGGTGCCGAAGGGGGGACTGGCGATCCCGCTCTCGATCGGGACCAACCCGATACGACCCACGGCCTGGTGGCGCACCACGCACAGCACGTGCTCGGCGAGGCAATGCAGGGCGATCCGGGTGGTGACGAACGACGCTGGGAACTCCTCGAACATGTGGTTTCCTCACAATTTCAATCCAACTGTCAGCGTGACACCCCGGATACGGGGCGCGACGCTGACAGTTGGCGGATAAGAACTCACTCCGAGCTCCACGTGGTGCGGAAGTCGGCGAACAGGGTCAAGCCACCGTCAACGTAGATCGTCTGGCCGGTGACGTAGGCCGCCTCGTCACTGAACAAGAACGCAGCCACTGCGGCCATCTCCTCGGCCGTGCCCGCACGCCCCATGGGGATGTGTGACTCGACCATCGCCCGCTTCTCGGGCTCGTCGACCCAGGCCCGGTTGATCGGAGTGATCGTGGCGCCGGGAGCGACGGCGTTGACCCGGATCCCCCGTCCGGCGTACTCGAGGGCTAGCGAACGGGTGAGGTTCTGCATCCCACCCTTGCTCACGGAGTACCCGAGGAAGCCGGGCTTGGGGATCTCCTGGTGCACGCTCGACACGTTGACGATCGCTCCCGGACGAGACTCCTCGACCAGGTGACGCAAGGCTGCGCGGGCGCACAGAAACGAGCCCCGGAGGTTCACGTTCAGCACCCGGTCGAAGTCGGCGGCGGTGAGCGTCTCCGATGGAGACGCGATCTGGATGCCGGCGTTGTTCACCAGGAAATCGAGGTGACCGTATTCGCCGACCACCTGCTTGAACATGCGGGTGACGTCGTCCTCGTTCGAGACGTCGGCTTCCACGAGCAGGGGCCGCGTTCCCGTGTCGCGCATGGCGCACAGGCAGGCATCGACCTCGCCCTCGATCGCCTCCTTCGTGGCCAGCGCCCCGTCGGGACGGCCCACGTAGTTGATGGCGACGTTGACGCCTTCCTCGGCGAGCCGGATGGCGATCGCCTGACCGATCCCCGAGGCGCCCCCGGTCACGATGGCCGTCTTCCCCTGCAATCCCTTCATCGACCAGCTCCTTGTGTGATGCGTTCGACTGTTGCCTACGAGGTGTCACCCACGGGGCCACTCGTTACAGCTCCGGGATTCGACTCGTCATGCCCAGCTCGGCGCAGGATGGTGAGCGCGGCGATGGGGAACAGGAGGTGGTTCAGGAGCCCGGCCCCGACCAGCGCTGCGGCGTTGGCCTCGCTGAGCATGCCGATCTCGACGCCGATCTGGGTGGCAGCCACCACGAACGACAACGACGTCGCCTGCAAGAGCGCAGCCGCGGCCACCGACCGGCCGTCGAGCTCACGGCGGAACAGCAATGCCGGCACGCCGCGCACCACCAGCATGGCGACCAGGAAGAGCGGCACCCGGGCGATCGTCGAGCCGCTGGCGAAGAGCGCCGAGAGGTCGAAGCGCACGCCGCTCACCACGAAGAAGATCGGGATAACGAAGCCGAAGCCGATCGCCTCGAGCTTCACCCGGAACAGCGGGTGGCGCATCTCGGGGTCACGATCGAAGTAGCTGACGAGCGCGCCGGCGACGAAGGCGCCGAGGATCGCTTCGAGCCCGAAACGGCCGGCGAAGAACAAGAACGCTCCGAGCAGGAGCATCGCGCCCCGCACCCGGATCTGGGCGGTGGTGTCCTGGAGCCGCGACAGCACGGCCTGGAACCGGCTCGAGCGCGCCTCGGCGGCGAGCAACCCGGCGATCATCAGCACCACCAAGGCGAACGCACCCAGCAGCACGATCCGCGAGCCGGTGCCCGCCTCCTCGGCCGAGAACAGGAGCGACAGGAGGATCACCGTGACGAAGTCGGCGACGGTCGCGCCGGCGATGACGATCTGGCCCAGCGTGGTCGACACCCGGCCGGCGTCCTTGAGGACCGACACCACCACGCCGAGCCCGGTAGCCGAGAGGATGATCGCCAACAGGAACGGCTCGTCGAGCACGCCCGCGGCGTCGAAGATCAGTCCGGTCACGACTGCGATGGCGAATGACACGACGAAGGCGACGAACGACAGACGCAGCACCCGTCCGCGGAGCTTGTCGAACTCGACCTCCGTGCCAGCGAAGAACAACAGGAACCCGAGACCGATGACGGACAGCACCCGCAGCGTCTCGTCGACCTCGACCCAGCCGAGCACGTCGGGTCCGATGACGATACCGAGGATCAGCTCCAGCACGACGCCGGGAAGCCGCAGCTTGGGGACCAGTCCCAGGGCCAGCGGGGCCACGAAGGCGACGGCCAGCACGATGGACAGATCGGCGAACGACGTCTCCATGGGGTTCTCTCCTCGGTCACTTCGGTGAACAACGGTGCAGTGAGCAGCACCGCGAATCAACGGGGCGCGTGCGGGTGCCGAGGTGCTCAGCCGAGGACGTTGACGGCCTGGCGACGACGAGGGCCATCGTGCCGAGCGAGACGATCGACTGCTCCATCCCTTTCCCCTCTTGACTACCGAAGGCGGTCGGCGATGTGGTCGGCGACCCGCAGGGCGTTGGCGATGATCGTGAGCGTGGGGTTCACCGCCGAGGACGACACGAAGAAGCTGGAGTCGACGACGTAGGTGTTGTCGAGCTCGTGCAGCTTGCAGTTGACGTCGAGCGCCGAAGTCGTGGAGTCGGTTCCGAAACGCACCGTGCCGTTCTGGTGCGCCACGGCCGAGATACCGAGTTTGCCCCCGAGATAGTGCGGGTTGTCGCGCACCTCGTTACGGCAACGCATCGTCTCGAGCAGGCTCTTGAACTTCGCGACGAGACGCTTGTGCGCCTCGATGTTCGTCGGCCTGTACGACAGGCTGATCCCGCCGTCGAGCTTGACCGTCACCCGGTTATCGAGTCGGGGGAGGTCCTCGGTGGTGAGCCAGAAGTCGATGGCGTGCAGCGCCAGGTCGGCAGGGTCAGGGTGGTCGGGATCGTCGAACGGAATCACCACCGCGTCGCTCTTGCCCAGCATCTGTATGGCCCCCAACGGGTAGGGCCAGTCGCCGTCACCGAAGTAGAAGTCGTTGATGCCGAGCGTCTTCTGGAACTTGGTGGGGTTCGGGGTGTTCGAGAACGCGATGAGCGACGAGTTGTTGTGCAGCATGAGGTTCCGCCCGACGACGCCCGAGCCATTGCCCAGCCCATCCGGATGGGCGTCGCTGGCCGAGCGCAGGAGCAGCGCAGCGGAGTTGATGGCCCCGGCCGAGACGACCATGACGTCGGCGCTCAGCTCGAGCCGCTCACCGTCGCGCTCCACCACGACCCGCTCGACGCGCCGACCGTCGGCCCCCGTTTCGAGGCGGCTGACATAGGCGTTCGTGAGGAGCGTGACGTTGTCTCGATCTTCTGCGACGATGCGACGGGCCGCCGGCCGGTCTTCGGCTCCGACGCCAAGTTCCAGGACGACCCGGCCTGGCACGGGCTCATCCCGTTCCACGAGTACTTCCACGGCGACACCGGTCGGGGGGTCGGGGCGTCGCACCAGACCGGCTGGACCGGACTCGTAGCCGATCTCATCATCCGCCGCCGCCGGTAGCGCAGCCGCCGGGAGCCAGCCATCTGTGTGCAGAATGCGTCGCCTGGCGGCGCATTCTGCACACAGAACGGGTGAAATCAGACAGCGGGGCTCAGACGGCGGGCTTCACCGCCAGCCAGAACCCCTTTCCGCTCGGGTTGGTGGC
>VFJJ01000006.1 GCA_009886115.1 Actinomycetota bacterium | reverse complement strand
TGACGGGGGACCGGGGACCGGGGACCGGGGACGGGCTGCGTGTCACCCGACGTGCAGGAGCGTTGCCAAGGACGTCCGGCGTGATCTCCGGGTCGTCGCCACCGCCACAGCGACCGAGAGCGCCGATGCGCCGATGGTGACGAGCCCGTACCGGACGGGCGTGACCGCGCCGGGCGCGACACCGAGGTCGTCGGTCGTGCGTCGCCAGAGGTTCACCCCGGCGACCAGCCCGACGGGTACCCCCACGCCGACGATGACCATCCAGCTCAGCAAGCCCTGCCAGAGCGAACCGTGCCGCGCCCCCCGGCGGTCGAGCCCCAGCGCCCGGAGGATCGCCAGCTCTCGGCGGTGGGTCCGGACGCCGGCCGCCAGCGTCGAGCCGATCACCACGGCGCCGAGCAGCGCGGCCACGGCCAGCCCGAGGACGGGCACGCTGCGTACGCGGTGCAGGTTCACGACCCGGGCCGGGATGATGTCGGTGGTCATCTCCTCGGTGAGCTCGCCGCGAAGTTGGGCGATCACGGCGTCGCTATCTGAGCCTGAGGTCGGGTCTGCGGTCGGGTCGACCCGGGCCAGAAGGTAGCTGGGGGTGGCGTCGCCGCCGGCGGCCGCGATCGCGTCGAGGGTCACGACGGCGACATCGCCGACTTCGGATTCCCCGAAGATCGGTGCCAACGCCAGACCCACGACCGTCAGCTCAACCGGCGGGCCCGCGCTGCCGTGGTCGAACTCGCCCCCGGCCACGGAGAGCTCGATCTTCGAGCCGATGCCTGTGCCCAGCTTTGTCCGGGCCGCGGCCCACGACCCTCCGAGGGCCACCTCGGTCGGCGCCACCGGCAGCCGACCGGAGATGACCACCGGCGGGGCGGTACCGCCCGGGTCGAAGGCCATCACCTCGACCGATTCGCCTCCCAGCGTGGCCTGCCCGTAGGTCACCAACGTGGCCGCCGCGAGCCGGGGGTCGGCGGCCAGCGCGGCCGCGCGGTCGGGGCCGAGCGTGAAGTTGCTGTTGCCGATGGCGACGTCCCAGGGCCAGCCGTGACGGTCGGGCTCGGAGTAGAGGCGGTCGACGCCGGCGAGCCACGTACCCACCGATACGGCGACGATAACGGCCAGGGCCGCGCCGACGACGCCCTGGCGGGCCGTCGACGAGCGCCTCCCGTCGGGCGTCTGGAACGCCAGGTGGGCCCCCAGCGCCATCCCGTTCGGCGCGCCCACCCGGCCGAGCCAGCGGGCCAGCGTGGGTCGGAGCGCTGTGGCCCGCCGGGTCCGGGGCGGCCTGGCGGCGAGGAACGCGCTCCCGAGCACGGCCAGGCCGGTGGCGATCCCACCGGTCAGGATCACCAACAGGTCGACGTGCACCCCGGGGTCGAGCTCGAGCTGACGCCCGAAGCCGATCGGGTAGCGCCCCGAAAGCCCGACCGCGACGACGACCGAGAGCGCCGCGGCGCCCGCCGCGGCCGGCACGACCCGGAACGCGGACGCCGTCGCGAGCTGCGACGACGTGAAGCCAACGGCTCGCAGCGCGGGGACCTCCCGCTCGTGGCGCCGCTGCCCGATGCGCACGAGCAGGATGACGACCGCGATGCCGCTGACCGCCAGCCCGACCCCCAGAGCCAGCAGCGATGTCGTCTCGAGGTCGACCGGCGCCTCGAACGACGCCCGCCTCCCCCCCGTGCCCGGGGGCTCGAAGCCCGGCGGCTCGCCATCGTCGCCCACGAGCCCGGTGATCGTGGCCTCGAAGGCCTCGACCCCTGCGGGCCCGGCGGTGAGCGAGACATTGAACGCGGCACCGAAGTCGAGGAACTCTTCGTGCTGAAGGAGCCAGAAGTCGTACGAGACGAGCATCGCGATGTTGGCGTACCTGTCGTACGAACTCTCGGATCTCACCTGGGTGACCTCCTCGAACGCGACGTCCTCCGGAGCCCGGGCGACACCGTCGATGTGGAAGGTGTAGATCGGCCCGTCCGGTTCGTAGATGCCTCGTTCCAGCTCCGGGCCCTGGTCGAGGCCGAAGAGCCGCACGGTCACGTCGTCGCCAGCCCCGAGCCGGAGCTGGCGCTGGAAGGGGTCGTTCACCAGCACGTGGGAGGTGTCGGAGCCGTCGGGGAAGTGACCCTCGAGCAGGCGCATCGTCGGGTCGGCCGGCGCGGCGAAGTCGACCGTCAGGCCGGCCACGCCGACGATCGGGCGACCGGCATCGTCGATCCGCATCATGGCCACGTATCCCAACGGGTCGGCGCGCACCACCCCGGGCACCGCGAGCACCTGCTCCCGGCTCAGCCCGGGCGCGTACGCCAAGACCTCGTAGTGGGGCGCGTCGTCGAAGAACCGGTCTACGACCGTCGACGAGCGACGGGCGCCGGCGAGGAGCGACGTCGCCGCGCCGCCCATGGTGCCGGCCAGCACGGCCAACACCACGAGCGCCAGGATCTGCCGGCGGCGCTGGCACCGGGCGAGGAACCGGATCGAGCCCATCACGAGCAGCATCGCCGGCTCAGCGAGGGCCGACAAGGGGACCAGCCGTACCTCGCCGGTGTGCCAGCCACACCTCCCGGCTCCCCAAACTGCTCGACCAGGCAACGCTCGACCAGGCAACAACGCTCGACCAGGCAACGCTCGAGCAAGCGCCACAACGCTCGACCAGGAGTGAGTACAGCGCCCCATACCCCCTACAACTCACTCCTGTTCGGCCGGGGCGGCCGGTACCGGTCTGCGAGTCACGCTCACTCGACACGGAGCTGCGCGATGGTCGAGACCCGGCGAGCCGCCAACACCAGCACGGCTGTTGCGGCAACGGCCGCGCCCAGCGCCGAGAGCACGACGAGCGCCACGGTGGTCCATCCCGGGCTGAACGTGCTCAGCACGCCGATGTCGCGGGCGGTGCGCTGCCAGGCCAGGCGTCCGGCGACGAGGCCGAGGGGCGCGCCGATGGCCACTCCGGTGACGGTGATCAGGGCCCCATGCCACGCCAGGGCCTCAGCCACGACCCTCCGACGACCGCCCAGGGCCCGCAACACCGCGTGGTCGCGCCGGCGGGCCCGCCCGGCGACCCAGAGCCCGTGCAGCAGCGTGATCGAGCCGGCCAGGGCGACGAGGGCCACCACGACCACATCGACCCGGCCGATCAGGCCCAGGTTCAGAACCCCGGGCGGGGGAGAGGGCCCGCGGACGGCCGTGTCGGACGTACCGATCGACCCGAGGTCGTCGAGCGTCGCGCCCGGGGCCAGATCCACGAGCACGCCCTGGTAGTCGAACCGGGTGCCGGCCCGGATGGCTCCAACGAGTGGCATCGCCAGGTTGAAGCCGAACGAACCATTGCCCAGCTCGGGGACGACCGCCTCACCGACGACGGTCAAGGTCTCGCCCGACGTGGTCGGTATCACGTCTCCCAGATCGAGATGCCTAGCGGTGAGTTCGTCACGGCCCACGATCACCTCGAAGGCGGTCGACGGCACACGCCCGCGAACCAGTGGCGGCCACAAGGTGTCATGCCCGGTGTCGATGCCGAGGACCGAGACCTCTCCTGTGCCCGCGAACGAGGGTCCGATGTCGACGGCCAACGCCCCGACGTTGGCCCGGGCCCACCCGGCGACGGCCCCATCCACGGCGGGCCCTCCCGCCTCGATCTCAGCGGCCAGCTCCAGATCTGCCCCCTCGCGCTGCTCGAAGATGAAGGCGTCCCAGGCCCAACCGTACCGGTGGGGGTCGGCCTGCAACCGCTCCGATGAGCTCGACCACCCGGTGACGGCCACCACCAATGCCGTCGCCGCAGCCAGGGCTGCGACCGTGCCGCGGGCCTGCACGCGGCCCGTCCGGGTGCCCCACCCGGCGGCCGAGCGCCACCCGACGAGCGCCCCCGGACGACCCGTCGACGTCGGGATGACCCGACGAGTTCGTTCGCCCGAGCTGCGGACGCGACGCTGGCTGCTCACCCGTCCCGCTGACATCCAGGCCAACCCGGCCAGCACGGCCGCAAGGGCAACGGGCCCCGTGAGGAGGACGAGCAGATCGGCATGGACCCCGGGATCGGGCTCCAACGAGCCCGCGAACCCGGTCGGCACCCGGCTCGAGCCGAGCAGGCCGACGAGCGGGGCCAGCGCGGCGCCGCACAGCAACGCCGCCCCGACGGGGCCGGCCAGGCCCAGCTCGCGCTCGCGCCGACGCAGCCCCATCGCCCCGAGCGCCGCCACGTCGTCGGAGCCGCGCCGGACGACACCGCCGGCGGCCTGGGCGACGGCCACCACCACGGCGAGCCCGGCCACCGCGAGCAGGATCAGGTAGGCGTCGCGTTGGGTGGCCAACGAGTCGTCGACCTCGGGGGCCTCGAACGGCTCCAGCACGTCGCTGCCGGGAGCGCCGGTGTCGACGGTGTCGGTGCCGCGCCGGAGGTCGGCCCCGTGCCCCGCCCGGGCGATCACCACGACGAGGAGCTGGTCGCCGAAACCGGCCGCATCCGCGCCGTCGGCCCAGGTTTCGTACCACCGGTCGGCGAAGGCAGGCGTCAGGAGCGCATTGGCGTCCCCGGCGTTGGAACCGACGTCGAAGCCCCCTTGGTGGATGCCGACGACACGAGCTTGCTGGCGTATCTCGGTGCCGTCGGCCACCAGGGTGACGTCGTCGCCGACGCTCAGACCCGTCACCTCTGCCATCGCGGCGTTGATCGTGAGCTCGTCGGCCCGGGCCGGATCGGCTCGGCGTCCCTCCAGAATGCGGGGCCGGTAGATGGTGTCGCCGAAGGACGGCGTCAGCCCGACATGTGCCCCGGCCAGATCGGTGAACCGCTCAGGGGCGACGCCCATGTACGTGAACGCGGCCACCGCCGGTGCGCCCGGCTGCGCTTCGAGCCCGACGACCAAGGCCCGCCAATCATCGGTTGCCGGGAGCACGCCGATCAGTTCCGGCCCGAGGGTCGCATCCTCGAAACGGCTCGAGACCGAGCCGATCCGTCGGGCTCCCGTCCACACCGTGAGGAGCAGACCGCCTCCGAGCGCCGTCGCCAGCGCCAGAGCGACCAGCGCCCGCCACCGGCGTCGGGCCCCGCTGACGACGAGCAGCCGCAGCGCACCCCGCGAACCCATCGTCATTCGCTCCTCAGCACGGCGCCCGGGGCGGCGCGGGTTTCTCCCAGGTCGCGCTGCAGGAGCCGTATGGCGCGAAGCCGGACGGTTTGCCCCGGGCGTATGCGCTCGCAGCACCTGTCTCACCCCAGCCGGATCTCGCTGCCCTCGCGGGCGGCGGCGACGCTCACGTCGGCGGCCGCGCCGGCCCGGGCAAGGCGGCGCTCCAGTTCCGCAACCTCGGCGCCGGACCTCCGGGGGTCGTGGTGGAACAAGAGCACCCGGTGCGCTCCTGCAGCCTCGGCCAGACCCAGCGCGTACTCGGCGGCGGCATGGCCGAACGCGCCACGGGTCGGGAGCTCGTCAGCGGTGTATCGGGCGTCGTGCACGAGCAGTTCGACCCCTTCCGCGAGAACCCTGGCGGCCTGATGGTGCTCGCCGACCCCGTGAGACCCCGTTCCGAGCTGCTGGGGCGCGTGATCGGAGAGATAGGCGATCGTTGCTCCACCGTCGGTGATCCGCAACCCCATGGTGCGGCCGCCTTTGTGCGGTATCTCGCGCGCCGTGATCGTGAAGCCCTCGGCCACGAACGACGCCGCCCCGTACGACTCGAAGGTCCAGTCGCCCCGGAGGTCCGCCGGTGTGATGGGGAAGTGCGGCGGTCCCATGGCCCGGCTCAGCACAGCGAGCGGATCCTGCGGCTCGGCGCGCAGCGGACCGGTGTTGTGGGGACCGGCGTCCTGATCGGAGGCGATGTCGAGCCCGGCGATCTCGGCCAACCGGCACGCGGTCACCGCCACCAGGGTGGCCGTGCGGCGCCCACCCTCGATCACGGCGCGCTCACCGAGCACTGCCCCGGGGCCCAGCTCGGCGACGCGCACGCCGTCGACCTCGACGCGGAGTATGCCGTCGAGTGGGACGAACAGCGTCGCTCCGGAATCGCCCTGACGCACGAGTGTCGCTCCAGCCTTGAGCTTGCGGATGCTCGGTGTGCGGCCGCCGCTCATCAGCTCCGACGACGAAGCAGAACCGGTCGGCGAGGCGCAGCTCCTCGATCGTCGCGCCGATTCCCCCGCCGATTCCCCCGCCGGAGGCGCGATCGACGAGCTCGTCGGGCGGAACGCTGTCGTTGTGGAACGTGCCCGTCTGGAATGGCAGCTCGGGCAGGCCGCTGATGGCTTCGGAAGCGATCCAGGACAGGGATGTGACCGAGGATTCGTAGAGCATGCACCGAACGTACGCATCGGCCAGATCGCCGAACAGGGCGCAGGCCCGTCACCGTGAGGTGCGGCTGACACCACCACTGTCGTGGAGGCCTGCCCCCTGTTCACGGCGCGCCCGAAGCGGTCCAATGGCCGCCATGGAGACGGCCGCGATCACCGTGTTCCTCGCCGACGACTACGACTCGCTCGTCGCCGGCGCCGAAGCAGCCGCGCCCCAGGGTGATCGTGACCGACATCCGCATGCCCCCGGCCTTCCAGCGCGAGGGGATCGACGCCGCGCAGCTCATCCGCATGCGCCATCCGGGGACGGGCGTCGTGGTGCTCTCGCAGTACGACGATCCCGACTACGCCGTCGCCCTGCTCTCAGAAGGCGCGTCGGGCTACGCGTACCTGCTCAAGGACCGCATCGCAGAAGGCGACCAGCTCGCCGACGCCATCCGCATGGTGGCGCAAGGCGGCTCGATGCTCGACCCGGTGATCGTCAACGCACTGGTAGGCCCGTGCAGGTCGACGGTGATCTGTCGACGGTGGACGAGGCGCTCCTCGCGCTCATTCGTCGGCGGTGGTGCGGCCCAGCCGAGGGTCGACGAGCGTTCCGAGCCCTCGTTCGACCTCGACGGTGCTGGCGAACTGCTCGGCGTCGCGTCGACGGTCGAACTGCTTGGAATGCTGCTTGCCGTCGGCCGTCGGGTAGCGGACGAGATACGCCGACGAACCGTTCGTCAGCGCGCCCCATAGGACGATCGAGGGGGTGCCGCAGATCGCCGTCAGTGTGCGGGAGCGGGCACCTCGCCGCTCGGCCCGACACGATGGTGCCCGGATCCGGTCGCAGGTGCGTGCTTGATGTGCCGCCTGGATGTGCCGCGAGGACGATCCTGCCAATCGGACGAAAACCATGGAAAGGCTCAAGCGAACCCTCCGTGGTGCCGATGAACCGGTGACCCGACGATGGGATTGGCGCGGCATATGGGTGGATCGACAGATGCCACACGACCACCGCCAGGCTCCCAGCGGCGCGGAGACCCCCCCGATGGGGTGGGGTCGACGGCCGGGGCCGACACGGGCGCTCGCCCGGGCGTACCGGACGGGCCAGCCGCGCGCAGCATGCTGCGGACCTCGCGCCGGCTCACACGGCTGTGGGTGAAGATCAGCGCCGGGATGGCCGTCCTGGCGGTCCTTACCGCCGTGGGCGGGCTGGTCCTGGCGCTGGCCGCCCGAAGCGCGCACCGCTACGTCGAGCGCGTCGTCGAAGTCGATCAGCCCAAGGCTGCGGCCGCCTACGAGATGGAGATCAACGTCGTCGGCTACGGACTCGGCGTGCTCAGGTACCTCCAGGCGGCTGACCCGGTCGGACGGGCCCGGATGGCCGACGACCGCGCCGACTTCATGCGCTTCCACGAGCGCTACCAGTCGCTGGCGTCGTCGGCCGTGGAACGTGACTTCTCGGCCCGGATCCTGGCCCAGTTCACGGCCTACGACGCGCTGGGCGAGCAGCTGGTCGACCGGCGTGACCGGCGCGAGGTCCACGAGGCCGCGCTCGTCGCATCCGAGGGCGAGCTCGATCGCGCCCTCGACGCGGCCGGTCTCGATGCGCTCGAGGACCAGACCGAGTCGTTGGTCTCCGAGGTCATGGCGACGATCGGCCGCATCGAGCGCGACAGCACGGTCGAAAAGTCGGCAGCGCTGGCCCTGGTTGATGAGCTGCCGGTGCTGGTCGAGTCGGTGGGGGCCCCGGAGGTCGAGGACGCCGTGGCGAGCGTGGTGGTCGGCGCCCTGGCGCTCCTCGACGTCCAGTCGGGGCTCACCGACGGCGTGACCGAGTTCGTCGAGCTCCGCGAGGGGCTCGACGAACTGCTCGACGACCAGATCCAGGTCATCGCCGATGCTGGGCTGGCCGAGGCCTCCGAGCGTGCCGCGACCAACACCGACACTGTCCGCAAGCTGTTCCTGGTCGGCGCCCTGGCGATCGCACTGGCCGCGGTTGTCGTCGGTTGGGGGGTGGCTCGCATGGTGCGCCGACCCGTGCGTGACCTCGCGGTGGCACTGGAGGCCGTGCGCTCGGGTCAGCTCGACCATCGCATCGCCAGCACCCGCCGGGATGAGCTCGGCGATCTGGCCCGTGACCTCGATGCCACCACCGACCTCCTGCAACGCACCACCGTCTCCGTGGACGAGCTCCAACGAAGCCAGGCCGAGTTGCGGTCCCGCGAAGCCGACACCGCTCGGCTCACCCGTGTGGTCGAGGCGGCCACCGACGTGATCGCGTTGTGCAACCCGTCCGGAACGCTGTTGCACCTGAACGAGGTCGGTCGCCGTGCCCTCTCGGGCGGCGATGCGGGTTGTGAGGCTCGTCACTACACCGTCCTGGTGCACCCGGATCACCACGGCATGTTCAACGATCAGGCCATGACCACCACGCTGGGAACCGGTCATTGGCGGGGCGAGTTCGACCTGGTGTCGCACGATGGGACGCGATCGCCGTCGTCGGTGGCGATGCTCGCGCATCGGTCCCCGGCGGGTGCGGTCGAGTACGTCTCGGTGATCGCGCGAGACATCACCGAGCTGCGTGGAGCCCTTGCCCTGCTGGCCCGTCAGGCGATGTTCGATCCGCTCACGGGGCTCCCCAACCGGCAGAACGTGCTCGACCGGCTCACCGCGGCGCTGGCCCGCTGCCGGCGTTCTGGGCGCGGCCTTGCCGTGCTGTACCTCGACCTCGACCGGTTCAAGGAGGTCAACGACAACCTGGGCCACGCCGCGGGCGACGTGCTCCTCGTGGACGCCGCCCGGCGGCTCCAGGCCGAGGTCCGGACTTCTGACACGGTGGCCCGGCTTGGTGGCGACGAGTTCGCGGTCATCTGTGACGACGTGCCCGACCTCGAGGACGTGACCCGTGTGGCCCGGCGCATCCTGTCGGTCTTCGAGAAGGGGTTCCACCTGGACGGCGTCACCGTGTTCGTCTCGGCCAGCATCGGAATCGCTGCAGCCGGCGCTCACCACGATGCCGAGACATTGATCGCCGATGCCGACGTCGCGATGTATCGAGCCAAGGACGCCGGCCGAGGCGTGGCCCGCTATTTCGACGAAGCCATGCGCTCCGAGGTGGAGTACCGCCACCGCACCGAGCTCGAGCTGCGCCGCGCCATCACCGAGGACGAGCTGCGCGTCTTCTACCAACCCGTGGTCCGCCTCGCCGACGCGTCGCTCGTCGGCTTCGAAGCGTTGGTGCGCTGGCAGCATCCCGATCGAGGCCTGTTGAGCCCGGACCATTTCCTTCTCATTGCCGAGGAATCGGCTCTCGTCGACCGGATCGACGATTGGGTGTTCGATCGGGCCTGCCGGCAGGTGGCCACCTGGAACGACGAGGCAACTTCACCTGTCGCCATCTCGGTGAACGTCTCGGGTCGGCACCTCACGAGCCCGGGTTACGTCGAGTCGGTGCTCGGCTGCCTCGAGCGTCACGGCGTGGCTCCGTCGAGCATCACCCTCGAGGTCACCGAGACGTCGTTGCTCGGAGACCCGGATCGGGCGCAGGAGGTCTTGGCGTCGTTGCGGGCGAGGGGACTGAGCGTGAGCATCGACGACTTCGGGACGGGGTACTCGTCGCTGTCGTACCTCCAGCGCTTCGCTTTCGACGCGCTCAAGATCGACCGGAGCTTCGTGGCCGAGGTCACCACGACGCGTCGAAGCACAGCGATCGTCGCGGCGTCGGTGGCGCTCGCCCGCACGCTCGGCTACAAGGTGGTCGCCGAGGGGGTCGAGAACATCCCGCAGATCAGCGTGCTGCTCGACCTGGGCTGCGACCTCGCCCAGGGTTATTTCTTCTCTCGACCGGTCTCCGCCGACAAAGCTACCGCCATGGTGCACGGCGAGCTGCCCTGGACCGTCGTACCGATCGACGTGACCACGGCCCACTGAGCGTCAGACGAACCCTGATCACCGGTCGTCCCGGTCGGGGTCGGGGTGGAGGTTGGTCGCTCATCGCTACCAGAGCTGAGTCACGGCCCGCGACCACACCAACCCGCCCCAGCTCCTCGTCACCTTCGGCTGAAAAGTGGCTAGACTTCTGGATCAGAAAGCGCCATAATCGTTGGATGGAAGCTGGAGTCCGAGAGCTGCGAGATCATCTCAGCCGTTACCTCAAGGCGGTTCGCGATGGACGAGAAGTCATTGTCACAGACCACGGCAAGGCCGTGGCCCGGCTCGTTCCGCTCGACCAACGTCGCACCCTCGATCGCCTCATCGCCGAGGGTCTCGTCACTCCAGCGCTCTCGACCAAGCGTCCACGAACGGCTCGACGCATCACGGCCACGGGCATCGTCAGCGATCTCGTGGCCGACCAACGGCAGTGATTGCCTACTTTGATACCTCGGCCGTCATTCCCCTGATCATCGACGAGCCCTCGTCAGGGATCTTCACGCGGGTGTGGAATGACGCCGACCGAAGCGCCAGCGTCCGTCTGCTCTATCCCGAGGCCCGAGCCACGCTGGCCAAGGCCCGGCGCATGGGACGCATCACCGGCCCGCAGCTCACCGCAGCCATCGACGAGCTCGACGCGATCATCACCGAGATCGACCACATCGAGATCACTGCGAGGCTGGCCCAAGCTGCTGGCGAGTTGGCGCATGCGCATGGACTGCGCGGCTACGACGCCGTTCACCTGGCAGCGGCGGCGGCTGCGGCGCACACCGATTTCGTGGTTGCGACCGGAGATGCCGACCTCGCCGCCGCGGCGCGGTCGCTCGGAATCGCGGTCGCGTTCACGAGCTGACACCGGCGCGGATGACCGAGTGGTAGCGCGGCAGTCGTCCTCTTCGGCGACCGGGAGCATCTCGACGGGGCCCCTGCTCGAGAAGCCGTTCACCACTGCTGAGCTGCTCGACCTGGTCGCCGCCACTTCCCAAATGTCAGCGAAGGCACGCGGATACCGGTCCCCACGCAGACCGTTGGGGGGATCGCGCCGTTCCACTCCGATCGTCAGGTCCCGCGGATCTCGACCAGGACAGGGAAGTCGTCGCCCTGAGCCGGCTCCGGGCTTCGGCGGATCGTTGTGGATGTGGGACACGGAGCAGGTTCACTCGGCCACGGTCAGCGTGCTGGTCATGCCCGCATCGAGATGTCCGGGGAGAGGGCAGATGACCTGGTAGATACCGGGGTCTTTGATCTCGAAGCGTTGCACGATCGATTGCCCTTCTGTGAGTGCCTCGATTTCGAAGAGCACCATCTCCTCCTTGAAGCCGGACCCGGCGTCGAGCTGGACGCCCTGTTTGAGGACCGCCCATTCGTGAGGGATGGTTCCGAGGTTGTTGAACGTGACGGTGAACTCCAGGCCGGCGGGGACCGACCATTGCGTAGCGTTGTACGCGAACTCGATGGCGTTGACGTTGAGCAGCCGGTCCGGCACGAGCGTGTGCTCGAAGTCCGACGCCGATGCGTCGGCAGTCTCCGCGCCGCTGTCGCAGGCTGCGACTGCTGGCAGCAGTGCGAGCACCAAGGCGACCAGGACGGCCTTTCCGGCCGATGACGGAGCTCGCCGGTTCACGATCACGACTCCTCCGTGGCGGTGGCGGACGAGGTGAAGGTGCCGACGAGCTGCTCGAGGGTTCCGGCCTCCGGGCCCTCGGACGGTTCGACCCCGGCGACCACGACCCGGTTCCGGCCTGCGAGTTTGGCGGCATGCAACGCGGAATCGGCCACCTCGATCCGCTCGTCGAGGGTGGTCGCGTCGTCGAATCCACAGACACCGAAGCTCACGGTGAACTGCGGTGCGGTCCCTGAGCTGAGCGCGAGTACGAGCTCCTCCTGCACGCGTTCGAGGATCTTGGCCCCATTCGTGGCCGAGGTCGATGGCAGGATCACGATGAACTCCTCGCCCCCCCAGCGCGCCACGATATCGACATCACGAACCGACTCCTGGAGCACCCGAGCGAAGAGGCGCAGTGCGCGATCGCCGGTCTCATGGCCGTGATCGTCGTTGAGCAGCTTGAAACGATCGAGGTCACCGTAGGCCACGGAGTAACGAGTGCCGGCCCTCGTCAGGTCCTGTACCTGCTGTTCCAGGCTGCGCCGGTTGGCCAGCCCCGTCAGTGGGTCGGTCGCGGCCTGCAACTCGGAGCGGTTGAAAACCCGCAAAAGCCCGACCCGCTCCCCGGCCTTGGCGGCGATCTGTTCGAGCGCCAAGACCTGATCCGCGTCGGCGCGATGACCATCTGGTCCCGTCGTGTGCAGCACGCCGGATGCCACACCCATGATGCTCACGGGAATGCACACCGCCGATCGGGCGTCACCTCGGTCCCGCAGGAACGGACAGGCGTCGAAGGAAGCGCTCGTCTCGAACACCAACGTCTGGCCCCGGTTGACGGCCGGGCATTCCGACGGGGTGAGCACCCGGCAGCCTCTTTCGGGGTTGTCCATGTCGGTGGTGAGGGCTTGGCGGAGGTGCGCCCGACTCGAATCGGCGATGAGCAGCTGGAGCGGTGCTCCGGGCGCGGCCTGATTGAGCGCCATCGTGATGGTGGTCAACGCCGCGTCTTCGGTCTTGGACATCTCGAGCGCTCGATGCAGTCGAGCCTCGAACTCGTTGCGATGCGATTGGGCCTCCCGCAGTCGATCCCGATCCTCGATCGCCCGCTGCTGGATCTGGGACGCACGTACTCGGGAACGACTCACGATGGAGCCGAAGACGAACGCGCTCGTCGAGACGAGGATCAGCACGTTCCGCGTTGTGTGCGCCTCGGATCCGATCAGCGCGCCCCGATCGGTAATCTCGGGGCCGTAGACGGCTTGGTCGATGCGCCGGGCGAAATAGCGCACGATCTCGAAGCGGGCACGGCTCGTCACTATGCGCGAAGCCGTCGCGTGGTCGGTGTACGCCCCGGTGAGAGCGGCTCTCGACTGGAGAGTAGTGACCACCACGAGCCAGGCTGCCCGGATGGTCTCGAACCCCGTCTCGAGCTCGACGACCTGTTCACCTCCGACGATGAGGGAGCGGTAGGTGTTCCATGCCGCCCCTCCTTTCACGATGGAGTGGGCTGAAATTTCGAGGTCGAGGTAACGCTGGCCCGGGTCGGATTCCTTCATCGCCCGCTCGAGTGAGAGCTGGGCCTCCAAGAGGCTGCGGTCAACCTCGAGCAGCTGGTCATGCGCGGGAATGAGACGGTTGGTCAGATCGTCGACATCGTCCTCGGCCCTCACCAACCCGAACACACCGACGCCCCCTATCACCACCATGGCACCGCACAGCGACATGCACAGCAACTTCAGCGTGTTCTGCTGGATCATCCGACGCAGAGGCCGCACGAGCATGGGCACGACTAAGCCTCCAGGCAGAGATTCGGGGTGACGGAATTGTCAGTCCGTGTCCAGCAGGTATCGGATTGTCGACGTTCGCGTAATCCACCGGGGGTGCGTTCGGGTTATCCCTCGGTTGGTTCCGGGTGAGTTCTACTCGGTGGCGGCTCCTGGTGCGGGTTGGGCGGGTGGTTGGGGTCGGCGGGTGGGCCGGTAGCTGCGTCCGTCGAGGTGGATGGTGTGGGCGGAGTTGATGAGCCGGTCGAGGATCGACTCGGCGACGACGGGGTTCGGGAACAGTGGATACCAGTCGAGCGGTTTGCGGTTCGACGTGAGGATCAGCGACTGGCCGGCACGTTCGGTGACGAGCTCGTAGATGTCGTCGGCTTGGCCGGTGGTGAGGTCCCGCATTGCGAAGTCGTCGAGCACGAGCACGTCGGGTTTGGCCCAGCGGCGTAGCCGGGCGCCCCAGGTGCGGTCGGCGTGCCCGCCGGCGAGATCGGCGAGGAGGCGACTGGTCTTGGTGAACACGGCGGTGTGGCCGTGGCGGCAGGCGTGATGGGCGAGCGCCTGCGCGAGGTGCGTCTTGCCCACGCCGACGGGGCCGTGGAGGATGACGGCTTGACCCGCGGTGATGTAGCGGCCCGCTGCGAGATCGCGGAGGTGGGCGGCGGGGATCTTCGGGTTGTACGTGAAGTCGAAGTCCTCGAGCGTGGCGAGTTGCTCGAAGCGGGCCTGGCGGATCCGTCGGGTGAGGGCGGTGGCGTCGCGCCGGCCGATCTCGTCTTCGCAGAGCACCTGGAGGAACTCGAGGTGACCGAGGTCGCCGGCTTGGGCTTGCGCGAGGCGCGCGTCGAGGGTGTCGAGCATCCCGGACAGCCGCAGGGTCCGCAGCGTCGTCTCGAGCTGATGGGGTCGGGTCATGACGCCACCTCGATGTCCCCGTCGCGGTCGTCACCGATGTCACCGTGGACCTCATCACCGATGTCCCCGTCGAGGTCGTCGGGGTCGAAGAGCCGGCGGGCACCGTGGAGATGCGCGGGTGCGACGGGCGGGTCGGTGTCGTCGGTGGTCTGGGTCTCGGTCCCCGCGGCGAGGATGCCCTTGACCGTCCGATAGGTCGGGTCGCCGACGTCGAGCGCGCGACGACACGCGGCATTGAGGCGCACCGCGGTGTACTTGTCGGCGAGGCCGATGATGCCTTGACACGACCGGAGGCGATGCAGCGCGTTGACGGCCATCAGGTCCTCGATCACGGCGGTCACGTCGGGACCGAGCTCGACGGCGCGCGTGCGACACCACACAGGGGTCCGCATGAAGAACGCCGCCTTCTCCGGCGGGTAGTCGGCCCAGTCGGTCTGCACGCCCTTCGCGATGCGGGCGTGGGTCTTGATCAGGTCGGGGCCGACGAACGCCTCCATCAGCCGGGCGCTGCGGCGCGCCTCGACGTGCTGGCCGATGTAGCGCCACGGCACCGAATACAGGACGCCACCGACGTTGATGTGGCAGTCCGTCCCCACCTTCGGGCGCGACCACGTGGCCGCCTCGAACCGCTGCCGGGGCAGACCCAGCAGCGCCGGTTGTTCGACCGCGGCGAACACCGCGGCGGGCGTCGCCCCATCGAGGCTGCGATGCCGGCGCTGCCCCGCGACTTCGGCGCTCCACGTCACCCCCGCGGTCTGCATCTGCTCGAGACTCTCCCAGTCGCGGCCCCGGAAGAAGCTCTCCCGGATGTAGCTCATCGGCCGCTCGACCCTCGGCTTGTCCTTCGGTTTCACCGCCCGCGCCGGGTCGACGAGACAGCCGTAGTGCTCGGCCAACTCGACGTACCCACGGTTGAGCTTCGGGTCATACAAGTCCGGCTTGATCGTCCCGGTCTTCAAGTTGTCCGGCACCAACCGGGCCGGCACCCCACCGAAGAACTCGAACGCGGCGACGTGCGCGTCGATCCACGCCGTCTGATCCATGGCGAACACCGGCCGGATGAACATGTGCCGGCACATCGTCAACACCATCACGAACACGTTCAACTTCCGGCTGCGGCCCGACTCGGGGTCCGGCCACAACGCGAGATAGCCGTAGTCGATCTGGGCTTCGCTGCCCGGCTCCACGTCGGGGCGCAACACCGTCGCGTCGTCCGCCGACACCTCGTCGGGGAACTCGAGCCACACGTACCGGCGGAAGCTCGTCACGCTCACCGTGAGGCCGTGCTCATCGCGCAGCCGCTGCCACACCGTCGTCGGCTTGTTCGTCTTGAGCATCGCCTCAATACGGTCGCGGTGCGCGTTGATCGTCCCGAACGTGAGACTCCGTGCCTTTGCGTCGATCAACTCCGGGAACCAGCCCCGCGCCAACGCCAACCACTCAGCCCGGCTCAACGGCGGCCCGCCCGACACCAGGCCAGCCGCCTCCGCGGCGGCGACGTACTTACGGACCGTACCCCGGTCCACCCCGACGCTCGCCGCGACCTCCGCCTTCGCACGGCCCGAATGCCAGTGCTGCAAAATCTCTACAACGTCGATCATCTCGAACGTTCTCCTTGCCATGTTCGCTCCCAGCTCGCCGGTTGACGAGCCAGGTCCTACGAGGACAAGGAACCGAACCCAGGGATGCTCCGCCGTTCGTCACCACCCCGGCGCCGCTCCATAACGTGAACGCGCCGCGAGGGAATACGTGAACGCCCGCCGGAGGATTACT
The DNA here is from genome assembly GCA_009886115.1 of Actinomycetota bacterium. Taxonomy (GTDB): domain Bacteria; phylum Actinomycetota; class Acidimicrobiia; order IMCC26256; family VFJJ01; genus VFJJ01. Next base: position 46 of record VFJJ01000006.1, on the reverse strand, counting down.
TGAACACACCACCCACCACGCGGTGGATTACTTGAACGTCGACACG
>VFJJ01000100.1 GCA_009886115.1 Actinomycetota bacterium | reverse complement strand
TCCGCCTCCGCCTCCGCCTCCGCCTCCGCCTCCGCCTCAGCCTCCGCCGACCAACCGATGAAGGGCACAATCGTCCATGGCCTCCCCCCTCGCCTCCGCCCGTCGCACCAACACCGAGCGTTCCGGGATGAAGAGGACGTTCCGTCGCACGCTCGCGCTCGTCGGCGTCTTGGTGCTCACGGCCGGGTGCGGCAGCTCGTCTCCCGATGAGCCCGCCTCCCCCGCCTCCCCCGCCTCCCCCGCCGACTCGACGGACTCGACGGCCCGGGCGACCGAGCCGACGACCGACACCGCTGCGCCGACGGCCGACACTGCTGGCCCCGCGACCGACCCCGGCGCAGCGCCAGTGACCGAGCTCCGAGAGGGGCCCGTCAGCGTGATCGCGCTCGGCGACAGCCTGACCGCCGGTGAGGGCGACGATTCCGGGCTGGGCTTCGTGGGCCGGCTGACGGAGTCGATCGACGCGGCCCCGGGCAGGTCGGGCTCGTCGCTGGCGAACTTCGGCGTATCGGGCTGGCACAGCACCGGGATGGTGGATGGCCAGGACGGCGCGCCGGGTCAGCTCGGGGCTGCGCTCAAAGAGGTGGGGGCAGCCGTCGCCGCCGGGCGGGCGGTGTTGGCCACCGTGCTGATCGGTTCCAACGACCTCTGGTACCTCTACGACTACGGCTCGCCTGAGGGAACGACACCGGCAGAGGAGGATGCGGCACAAGAGACGTTCCGGGCCAACCTGGACCGCACGGTGAGTGAGCTTTCCCAGGCAGGAGCGTTGGTGGTCCTCGGGTTGCCCGACGACCAGTCGCTGCGTCCCTGCTCGCTCGACATCAGCTACCTCAACAACTACCTGCCCAACGTCACCGTCGAGGAGGTGCAGCTGATGTCGGCCATGTCCGTACGCCTCGACCGGGTCGTCGAGGAGGTCGCCGCACAGCATGGCGTGCGAACCGTCGACACCAACGCGCCGTTCTGGGCCGACGAGTCGACGATGGCCTCGGACCTGATCCACCCCAACGGCGACGGCTACGCCATCCTCGCCGACCTCTGGTTCACGGCGATCCAGGACCTGCTCTGACCGAGATCTTCGAGTCGATTGGTCGTTGCCGCATGGCCCCTCGAGCCGTTCCTTCGCTGGCTCGTTCACCCCGCTTTTCTTACTGGGTGCGACCAGACGGTCGGCGCCGCCGGGGAAGTCGTCGCACCCAGCAAGAACTCCAACTGTCAGCGTGGGGGGCCGGATACGGCCCCCCACGCTGACAGTTGCGGAACGGGACGCTGCGCTACCGGGCTCCCCGGCGGGCGCGGTACTCGTCGCGCAGAACCCGGAAGCCGATCCACTCGACCGGACGAGCGGCCACCCACGAACGGAACTCCGGATCGGCGAACAGCGCGTGCTCGTCGGTTCGTATGTACGACGTTCCCGGCTCGATCACCTCGATCTCGCCCGGCGCATTGGGGTGCAGGGCCAGGAAGCTCAAGCCCGGTCCGATGCTCTCGATCAGTGACCGATAAAACGCCTCCGCGGGTGTCGTACGTTGGAAGTCGGTTTCGAGCGCCCGGTCGAAGATCGGCTGGTCGAGCTCTCGGGCCCGTTCGACGACCTCGCCGTACGCTGCTTCGCTCACGCCGACGAGATGCTTGTTCGGGGTGTAGGCGGCCACGGTCTCGGTGAGCAGGATGGGCAGGCGGTACTCGGTGCCGAGACGCAGGTAGATGTCGGCGAACTCGGTCGCCAGCGCGCAACCCATGTGCGCATCGAGGTGGGTCACGTCGATCCCCGCCGCGAGGGCTCGCTCGATCTGGGCTCTGAACTCGATCTCGACCGCGTCGGGATGCGCGTTCCGGCGGACACTGGCGACGTCGCGCCACAGGTAACCATCGGGATCGGTGAGGCCGGCCGACGGGGAAACCGACACCAATGGGCCCCATCGGTAGTGCGGCTTCTCGGCGGTGAGCGTGAGGTGCACGCCGGTGTCGAGAGCAGGTTCGCCCGCCGCCATCTCGGCCAGCTCGGCGAACCACGGGCAGGGCACCATGACCGAGCCGCTCGTGACGATACCGAGCTCGCGCAGCTCACGGAACGCAACGTTGGCACCGTGACACATCCCGACATCGTCCTGGTGGAAGACCACTCGGGCGTCGGTTGGCCCATCGATCATTGCGTCCTCCCGGGATCAGTGTCCGAAGGTGACTTCGACTGGGTGCCCGACGCGCTGGGCAACGGCGGCCGCCAGGCCCACCGCAGTGGCTCGGGCACTGGCCACGGCACCAGCAGCGTCGGCGTGCACGGCCAACGGGTTGCGTACAGCAGCGGCGAAGACCTGGGCCTGGGCAACCACACCGGCGCTCGTGACGTCGTCGACCACCGAACCCGGTATCACGACCATTCCGGTTGCGGTGCCGAGACGCGTCCGCCCGGCCGGCAGCTGCTCGACCAAGATCGCCCCCTCGGTACCCAGAATGTCGCTGCGGACGTCGTCGCCGTAGCGGCAGTGCCGCGCGAGGTCGATGACCGCCTTGGCCCCGCCGTCGAGCTCAGCGACGACCATGAGGTTGTCGACGTCGCCCACGGCGATCACCTCGGGGTGGGCCGTCGGGCCTGTCCAGGCGTGGACCCTGGTGATGCGCTGCCCGGTGAGCCACTCGGCCAGGTCGAACTCGTGAACCCCGCAATCGACGGCCAGACCGCCGCTGACCGCAGGGTCACAGAACGACGGTGGTGGTGCGGTGGCGTCCCATTGGCACAAGCGCAGGAAGGTCGGAACGCCGATCGAGCCGCTCCGGAGTGCGTGCTTCGCCGAGGCCCACGGGGGGGCGAATCGGCGCCAGTGGCCGACATGCAAGACGCAGTCGGACGCGACGGCCATCTCGCCCAACCGGACGGCCTCGTCGGGGTCGAAGGCCAGTGGCTTCTCGCACAGCACATGGACGCCCGCGCCCAAGGCCGCTCGCACGAGATCGGGATGGAGCGGGGTTGGGGCAGCTATCAGGCAAGCCTCGACGTCGGGATGCTCGAACGCCTCGAGGGGATCGGAGAACAGCGCGGCACCGGGGTACAACGCCGCTCCGGCCCGACGGCAACGCTCCACCGGATCGGCCAGGGCCACCACCGCGATCGAGGGCTCGACGACGAGCGCGGTTGCGTGGACCATTCCCATGCGACCGAGGCCGACCAGAGCGATGCGGACAGGCGACGGCATCCCCGCAGTCTACGCGTTGTCGGAGCTCGCGTGTCTTCGAGCTCAGCGGAGGATGCCAGTTCACGCAGCACCTGAGCATGCAAGCAGCGGGCGGGGAGTTCGCGTGGGTTGATGTCGAGGTGGAGACGGGCTGGCCCGGAGCAGGCGCGGGCTGCTCGCTGCGCTACTACCCCACGGCGTAGTCTGCGCCTGCTGAGCGAGACTGGGGGCAGTGATGACAGAGTTCTTCGGCGAGGTGACGGCGCCCATCCGTTACGAGGGCCCCGACTCCGACAATCCCTTGGCGTACCGTTGGTACGACCGCGACCGGGTCGTCGCCGGGCGCCGCATGGAAGACCATCTTCGTCTCGCCGTGTGTTACTGGCATTCGTTCAACGGGGACGGCTCCGACGTCTTCGGTTCAGGAACCCTCGATCGACCGTGGCTGGCCCCGTCCAGCGATCCGATGAGCGCGGCCCGGGCCAAGATGGCCGCCGCCTTCGAGTTCTTCGAGAAGCTCGGGACGCCGTTCTTCTGCTTCCACGACCGTGACATCGCGCCCGAGGGGACGAGCTTCAAGGAGTCGTGTGCCCATCTCGACGAGATGGTCGACGAGGCGCTCATGCACATGCGCCGTACCGGTACCCAGCTCCTGTGGGGTACCGCCAACCTGTTCTCGAACCCGCGTTATCAAGCCGGAGCGGCAACGAACCCCGACCCTGAGGTGTTCGCCTGGGCCGCGGCCCAGGTGCGGCACTGCCTCGAAGCAACCCATCGGCTCGGTGGGCACAATTACGTGCTCTGGGGTGGGCGGGAGGGCTACGAGACCCTGCTGAATACCGACATGAAGCGAGAGCTCGACCAGATGGCGCGGCTCTTGCATCTAGTCGTCGAGCACAAGCACCGCATCGGCTTCACCGGCACGATCCTGGTCGAGCCCAAGCCGTTCGAGCCGACGAAGCACCAGTACGACTTCGACGTGGCCTCGGTGCATGCGTTTCTCCAGCGGTACGGCCTCGCCGACGAGGTGCGGGTCAACATCGAGGTCAACCACGCCACGCTGGCCGGCCACGACTTCGCCCACGAGATCGCCACGGCGATGGCGGCGGGCATCTTCGGCTCCGTCGACGCCAACGCCGGCGACGACCGTCTGGGCTGGGATGTCGACCGCTTCCCGTTGTCGGTGGAGCAGATGGCCCTAGGGCTTTACGAGATCCTCGCGGGCGGGGGGCTGACGACCGGTGGTTTCAACTTCGACGCCAAGCTTCGCCGCCAGTCGATCGACCGCAGTGACCTCTTCCACGCCCACATCGGAGGCGTCGACACCGTGGCCCGAGCTCTCCTCGTCGCCGCCGCGCTCGTCGAGGACGGGGCTCTGGCCCGGGTTCGCAGCGAGCGTTACTCCGGTTGGGACGGCGAGCTGGGTCGACGCATCCTCGGCGGTGACGAGACCCTGGAGTCGCTCCATGGGCGGGCCCTCGGGCTCGGCCACGGTGAGCCCGAACGCCTGTCGGGTCGCCAGGAGGCGCTCGAGAACCTCGTGGCTCGCCATGTCGAACGAGCCCGCTGAACGTGCCCGCTGAGCCTGGGCAGCGCGTCACGCGGCCATGAACCGCGTTCGATCTCGAGCCGGCGACATCGTCATCGGCGTTGATTCCTCGACGCAGTCGACCAAGGTCGAGGCTCGCCTGCTCGAAACCGGTGAGGTCGTGGCCGTCGGCCGAGCGGCCCATCCGCCGACCCATCCGCCGGTCTCGGAACAGGACCCGGCCGAATGGTGGGGGGCTCTGGTGGAGGCCATGGCGCAGCTGGGCGAGCATCGCCGGCGCGTGTGCGCCGTCTCGGTCGGCGCCCAGCAGCACGGAATGGTCGTGCTCGACGCCGAAGGAGGCGTGCTACGCCCGGCCAAGCTCTGGAACGACACGACGTCGGCCCCTCAGGCGGCCGCCCTGGTCGAACGCCACGGAGCCGGGTGGTGGGCCGCGACCACCGGCTCGGTGCCCACGGCGTCGTTCACGGTGACCAAGCTGGCCTGGCTGGCCGAGCACGAGCCCGACGTGCGGGCCCGCGTCGCGTCGGTGATGCTCCCCCACGATTGGCTCACATACCGCTTGTGCGGCCGCGCCGTAACCGACCGCGGCGACGCATCGGGAACCGGCTGGTGGTCGAGCACCGGGTACGTCGCCGAGATACTGGGCGAACTCGGTCTCCCGGCCGAGGCCCTCCCCAGCGTGCTCGGGCCGACCGAGATGGCCGGCACCATCACCGCCGACGGGGCCGCCGCGCTGGAACTCCCGGCCCCGGTGCTCGTCGGCCCGGGGACCGGCGACAACATGGCTGCAGCTCTCGGGCTCGGGCTCCGAGCCGGCGACGTCGCCTTCTCGATCGGCACATCGGGCACGGTCTACTCGGTGTCGGAGACCCCCACCGCCGATCCCGCCGGGGCCGTGGCCGGATTCGCCGACGCGACCGGTCGCTTTCTCCCCTTGGTCTGCACGCTCAACGCCACCAAGGTCACCGACACCGTGGCCCACCTGCTCGGGGTCGATATTGCGGAGCTGTCGGAGATGGCGATGACCCAGGCCAGCTCCCGCTATATCGGGGGGCCGGTGCTCGTCCCGTACTTCGACGGTGAGCGGACCCCCAACCGGCCCAACGCCACCGGCCGCCTGATCGGCCTGCGTACCTCGACCACCCGCGAGCAGGTGGCCCTGGCCGCGTTCGACGGCGTGGTCTGCGGCCTGCTCGAGGGCCTCGACGAGCTGAGGCGAAACGGCGTGGGTGCCGACGGGGCCGTGTACCTGGTGGGCGGAGGGTCGCGCTCGCCGGCCTACCGACAACGCCTCGCCGACCTCCTCGGTGCTGCCGTGCTGGTCCCGTCGGCCGACGAGACGGTAGCCACCGGAGCCTGCGTCCAGGCCGCGGCGATCATGCTGGAAGTGCCACTCCAGGACGTCGCCGTGGCGTGGGGACTCGGCGTCGGGATCACGGTCGACCCCCGCCCGTCGGTCGACGCCGTCGGTGTACGCGAGCGGTACCGGGAGGCGGCGATCGAGGCCCGCCCTGCTCATTCGGACTGAACCGGGAACGCCGCGTCGCCGCCCAGGCGCGGCCCATGGCCGCCCGCACCCCACACCATCGAACACCTGTCACACGAGCGGCACAGGACCCGCCCGAACGACAGGTGCTGCAGGAGGGATCGCGGAGCATCACAGGGTGTGCGGTGCTTCGGGGGTCGACATCGGAGTGACCACCTGGGCTCGAGCCCTCAGGCGACGGAACCCCACCACCCACGCGAGGTTGGCCACCAAGATCACGGACACGGTGACGGGGAAGGCGCCCGGGCCGACGGCGTCGATCAGGCGCCCCGTCAGGAACGGGAAGAGCAGTGACGCCGCACCAGCGGCAGCGACGAAGCGCGACATCATCGCTGCGGTCACGACGAAGCATTCGCCTGCGAACGCGATGGTCATCGGGAACTGTGGAGCGAGCCCCAGCCCGATCAGCACCACTCCGACCCACACCGATACCGCATGTCCCTGGCCTATCGTCATCACCGCCCCTCCGAGCAGCGCAAGCACCGCAGCGTGAAACAGCATGGCAGAGCTCGTCACCCGTCTCGCGAGGAACACGCTCAGAAGCCGTCCCGAGACGAACGCGGCCCAGAATCCGGCCGTGGCGCCGGTGGCCGTCGCGGCACCGAGCCCGCTCTCCACGCTGTACGTGTGGACCCATCCGGCGAACGAGAGCTCAGCGGCCACATTCAGCAGGAGGGCGCCGACGATCAGCCACGCCCCCTTGGGCATCGCCGGCCGTCGCGGGACCGATCGAAGCCGAAACGGCCCCCGGCTCGGGATCGGACCTGCGGATGTCTGATGCCCCGGCGGTGGCGGGTCGGCCCAGGCGGCCCAGGCGGCTACACCGCAGCACACCACCGCGGTGACCGTCGTGGCGAACAGCACGTCGTCGCGGAGCGACTCCGACGCGGCGACAAGGGCCGGGCTGAGCAACGCACCGATACCGAAGCTGAGGTGGAGCGCGGCCAACCAGGCTGCCGGCGCGCCCGAACGGCGGCGAGTAAGTAACGTGTTACCCCCCACGTCGATCGTCCCCGCGGCTGCGCCGATCACGCCGAACAGGCACAACAGCACGACCAGGGAGCGGGCGGCAGGCACCGCGGCCATTCCCACGGCGAGCGTGAGCAGTCCTCGGGTGAAGAGGCCATTCGACGCACCGCGGTCGAACCGCCGGCCGATGACGGTCGCGCCGAGCAGGTAGCCGGCTCCCTGCGCGGTGAAGACGGCGCTGATCTCGCCGGTGTCGACCTCGACCTGGCCCTTGAGTAACCCGATCGACGGTCCCAGCAGGCTCAGCGCCAAGCCCACACCGACGAACGAACCCAGGTACATGAGGGCCGGGTCGCGCCGGTGCGTGCGCCCCGATGCATCGCCGGTCATCGGGAGCACTCGGCGCCGGCGACGGGCCGCCCGAGACGGGCGCTCTCGATGAGTGGGAGGAACTCCTCGCTGCGCACAGCCCAACCGCGATCGGCAGTCTGCCGGCTCGAAGCGAAGGCCACACCGACGATGCGCCCATCGGAGTCGAGCACCGCTGCGCCCGAGTCGCCCGGCTCGATCAATCCCCGTAACTCGAGGCCCTGGCGGTGGTGCTCGCCCTCGAGATAGATGTCCGATGTGGCGATATCGACGCGCCGCACCAACTCGACCGGGCGCTCACCCTCGACGATGAGCACCGTCGCCGCACCAGGCTCACTCTCGATGGTGAGATCGAGGGGTTCGATCGCCAGCCCCGCCAGATCTGCCACCCGCAGCACAGCGCCATCGTTGACGGTGTCGATGGCGGCGATCTCAGCGCCGAGGGTACGACCGTCGCTCGTGGTGACGGTGATCGTGGTCTCGCCGGCAACCGGGTGGGCCGCGGTGAGCACGAGGTCGTCGCCGACGACCGTCCCCGTCCCGAGCGAGGCGAACGGCCGACATCCGACCGCTCTGATGGACACGACAGCCGCGCCCGGATCGGGACGCGGTTGCGAACCTCCATCGGGGCCACCGCACCCCAACTCGATGGCGAGGAGGGTCACCAACCCGACGATCGGCGCGCCCCAACGGCGACGCTGGGCACCGAGCGCGTACCCGGTGCCCACACGAGCATTGGAGAACCCTGTGACTCCGGGGCGCTCGCTTGACATCTCTCCGAATCCGGGCTATCCACGTGGTCTTAGAGCACGTCAACGTTATGGCGCGAGCACGGAGGATTCCCATAGCGTGGCGAGCACACACCAGGACGCTGCCTTCCTCGACGAGAAGATCTGCCGAGGCGGAGCGGCCCGATTTGCGAACCATAGCAGTAGGTGTTCGCCTACCTACGGAGCCTCGGATCACTTCACGCTCGGACACCCTAGGTGTACGGTCGCTGGTGTGAAACCGGGCTCCGGTTCACACCGGCAGTTCACACCAACAGGGGGAAGTTCGATCATGAGAAAGCTCAAGTACGTACTGGCGCTCGGTCTGGCGCTGAGCCTCTTCGCCGCCGCGTGCGGTGACGATGATGACGACAGCGGCGCGACCGGCGACACCTCGGCCGACACCGCGGGGGCAACGTCCGGCGACACGTCGGGCGACACGGTCCAGGTCGACCAGGCGACCGACTTCACGTTCGACGTGATCACCCACGGCGACGACGGGGTGTTCTGGTCGGTTGCTCAGAAGGGGGCCGAGCAGGCGGGGACCGACCTCGGCGTCACCGTGAGGTACTTCGGAGCGAACAACGACGCCGAGGCCCAGTCGCAGGCCATCGAGGCGGCCATCGCCGCGGGCTCCGACGGGATCGCCATCTCGCTGGCCGACCCGGCCGGTCTCGAAGCGGCGGCCAAGGCCGTCGTCGCCGCCGGCATCCCGCTGTACACGCTCAACTCGGGCCTGAACAACTACAAGGAACTGGGCGCGATCACCCACGTCGGCCAGACCGAGACCGTGGCCGGCGAGGGTGCCGGAGAGCGCTTCAACACCTTGGGCGCGACCAAGATCCTGTGCGCTCGCCAGGAGCAGACCAACATCGCGCTCGAGGAGCGCTGTGAGGGTCTCGCCACCACCTTCGGCGGCGATGTGGTCTCGGAGTTCGTCGGCCTCGACGCCGACCCCACCGAGCAGGAGGCCCAGATCGCCGCGTTGCTCCAGGCCGACCCCGACATCGATGCCGTGATGGGCACCGGGCCGAACCTGCCGCTGCGGGCGATCGCCGCCGGTGAGACTGCCGGTCGCGAGCTCGTCATCGCCGGTTTCGACGTCTCCCCCGACCTGATTTCCGCATTGGAGGCCGGGACCGTCGCCTTCACCATCGACCAGCAGCAGTACCTCCAGGGGTACCTGCCCGTCGTGCTCATGTACCTCCAGAAGACGAACCTGAACATCGCCGGTGGCGGGTTGCCCATCCTCACCGGCCCGGGCTTCGTGACCACCGAGAACGTGGCTGCGGTCAAGGCCCTGGCCGAGGCCGGCACCCGCTGATCGGGTCCTCGGATCAGCCCGGGAATCCCGGTATCCGAGAGTCGAGGCAGTGCCAAGGCATTCGGTGCTAGCACAGAGCAACTAGCGAAGCACGATCCCTTCATCGGGGGTCGGGGTCATGGACCCCGGCTCCCGATGTCGGATCTCGTCGTCCGGGGAGACAGTGGCCAGCGTATCGACAGACCTCACGGCGGCTGAGAGCGTCCCGGGCGAGATGCCCGGGCGCGACGAGCGGGTCTCGCACCGGGGACCAATCCAACGTCTGCTCGTGAGGCCCGAGATCGGCGCTCTCGTGGGCACGACGGCGGTGTGGGCCTTCTTCTGGGCGGTCTCCGACGTGTTCGGCACCGCGGCGGGTACGGCGAACTACCTCGACGTCGCCGCGTCGCTCGGCATCATGGCCGTCGCCGTGTCATTGCTGATGATCGGCGGTGAGTTCGACCTCTCGTCAGGGTCACTCACCGGGGCGACCGCTCTCTTGGTCATCCTGCTGTCGAAGGAGGCCGGTGAGATCGCCGGCGCTTCGTCGGGCGCCGGTTTCAGCCTCCACATCGTGGTGCCGCTCACCTTCGCGTTCGCGATGATGATCGGCTGGTTCAACGGCACGCTCCGGGAGCGCACGGGGTTGCCCAGCTTCATCGTCACCCTGGGCACGTTCTTCATCCTCATCGGCGCCAAGCTGGGCTTCACCAAGCTCTTCGCCGGCCAGGTCACCGTGGAAGGCCTCGACGAAGCGAAGGGATACGGCTTCTGGCGCAAGATCTTCGCCGAGGACTGGATCCGGAACTCCCACGTCTGGGGAGGGCGGGACAAGTTGTGGGTCGTCCTCCTCGTCACCGCGTTCGTCCTGGTGATCGCCGGCGTGATGGAGATGAGCTACACCCGTCGCCGCGCCAGGAATCCCAAGGGTCTGCTTACGTTGCTGGTCGGCGCGGCCCTCGCTCTGGGCGGCTTCATCGGCCTGCTCGGCACCGACGGGGTCGGCGTCAACGCCGTTCTCGGGGCTGTCACCGGCCTCGGTCTGATCGTCGCCATGGCCGGGTTGGGCCAGTGGCGCTACGAGCCCAGCGCGCGCGACCGGATCGTGGCCATCGAGGGCCAGGCCGCCCGGCTGCTCGGCATCGGCATCGCGGCGATCGTTGCCGGCTCGGTGCTGACGGCGGTCTTCGACTCGAAGTCTGACAAGTCGGTCGACTTCTTCTTCGGCTCGGGCTTCTCGCGAGCGGTGTTCGTGCTCGGCATCGGTGTGGCCGGAGTGCTGGCGGTGCTGGTGGCCGCGGGCAAGGTCCCCATGCTCGCTCCGTTGGCCGGGATCGGCATCTCGGCCCTACCTGCTGTCGGATTCCTCATGACCCGCCAGGCGGCTCGGACGATCGTCTTCGTCGTGCTCGTTGTCAGCGGGGCCATCGCCCTGCTCGTGTCCGAAGGGCAGGCGGCCAAGCGGGGCAAGCTGGGCGCTTTGGTCGTGTCGACGATCACCACCGTCGCCATCGTAGGCGTGGCCTTCTTCATCCGGTCGCAGTCGACGTCCGAGAAGTTCCGGAGCCGATTGTTCACCGTCATGCTTCTGATGGCCCTACTGGTGCTGGCCTCGGCCATCCTGAGCTATCGCTTCGAGGCCCGCAGCGCGGCCGACCCGACCGCCGATCGCCTAGGCAAGCGGGTTGCGGTCGCCGGCCTCGCCGCCCTGGTGGTGGCCACGTTCGTGAAGATGCTGTTCTCCACCCAGGAGGAGGTCGACACGCTCCCGGGCGTGATCCGCTACCGCATCTCGATCTTGTGGTTCATGCTGTTCGCGTTGTTCGGCACCTGGCTCCTCACCCGCACCCGGTTCGGCAACTGGATCTACGCGGTGGGCGGCAACAAGGAAGCCGCCCGGGCCGTCGGTGTCCCGGCGGCGCGCACCAAGACCACGCTGTTCATGATGGTCTCCGGAGCAGCGTGGCTGACCGGGATGCTCATCGCCTTTCGCCTCAACTCCGTGCAGGCCAACGTCGGTGACGGCGAGGAGTTCGAGTACATAATCGCCGCCGTTGTCGGCGGCAACGAGCTCACCGGCGGCTACGGGTCGGCGGCCGGCGGGGCCATCGGTTCGCTCATCATGTCGATGTCGACCCAGGGCATCCCGTTCGCCGGCTGGAACACCAACTGGCGCTTCCTGCTGCTCGGCATCATCCTCCTGGGAGCGGTGATAGCCAATCGCTACGTCCGCAACAAGGCCGAGCGGTCGAGGTGACGGACGATGGCTACGGAAGGCAGACCCATGATCGAGCCGCAGACGAGTGAACCAGAAGCCGCAAGGGATGCCTCGATCCTCGATCTCCGCAACATCTCGAAGTTCTACGGCACCATCATCGCTCTCCAGGACGTCACCACGAGCGTCAACGCCGGGGAGGTCACGTGCGTCCTGGGCGACAACGGGGCCGGCAAGTCGAGCTTCATCAAGATCCTGTCGGGCGTGCACCAGCACGACGAGGGGGAGGTGCTCCTCGACGGTGTGCCCATGCGTTTCGCCTCACCCCGTGACGCCCTCGACCGGGGTATCGCCACCGTCTACCAGGACCTCGCCGTCGTCCCGTTGATGTCGGTATGGCGGAACTTCTGGCTGGGCGCAGAGCCGCTCCGCGGCTTCGGGATCTTCCGCTGGATCGACACCCCCGAGGCCAAGCGGGTCGCCGTCGAGGAGCTGGCCAAGATGGGGATCGACATCCGCGATCCCGATCAGACGGTGGGAACGCTCTCGGGTGGCGAGCGGCAATCGGTGGCCATCGCCCGCGCCGCGTACTTCGGCGCGCGGGTGCTGATCCTCGACGAGCCGACATCGGCGCTCGGGGTCAAGCAGTCGGGCGTCGTGCTCCGCTACATCCTCGAGGCCCGCAACCGCGGCCTGGCCGTGATCTTCATAACCCACAACCCGGCGCACGCCTGGCCCGTCGGCGACCGGTTTCTCATCCTCAACCGGGGCCACTCGATGGGTAACTTCGCCAAGGACGAGATCACCATCACCGAGCTCACCCGGCTGATGGCCGGAGGTGCCGAGCTCGAGGCGTTGCAGCGCGAGCTGTCCGGACGATGACAACGACCGCACCACCGCCGATCAGGATCGCGGTGCTCGGCTGCGGCCGGATCGGACGCATGCACGCCGAGCTGCTCACCCTCCGGGCACCGGGCGCGACGTGCCCGGTGGTGTACGACGTTCTCGGTGAGGCGGCCTCGGCGGTCGCCGCCGAGCTCGGGCTCGACGCCGCGGCGTCGGCCCAGGAGCTCATCGAACGCGACGACGTCGACGCCGTTGCGATCTGCACCTCGACCGACACGCACGTCGATCTGATCGTGGCTGCAGCCCGGGCCGGCAAGCCCATCTTCTGCGAGAAGCCGCTCTCCCTGAACCTCGCCGAGGTCGACCGGGGCCTGGAGGCCGTCGCCGCGGCCGGCGTTCCGTTCATGGTGGGCTTCAACCGGCGCTTCGATCCGAGCCACCGCGAGGTTCGCGACCGGGTCGCAGCCGGCGACGTCGGTGACGTGCATGTGGTGCGCATCACCAGCCGCGACCCGGCCCCGCCGCCCCTGACCTATATCGCGGTTTCGGGCGGCATCTTCTGCGACATGACCATCCACGATTTCGACATGGCTCGTTACGTGACCGGGAGCGAGGTCTTGGAGGTATACGCCAAGGGTGCCGTGCTCGTCGATCCGGCCATCGGCGAGGCCGGCGACTTCGACACCACGGTGATCGTGCTGACCCACGCCAACGGGGCCATGACCGTCATCGACAACAGCCGGCAGGCCGTGTACGGCTACGACCAGCGCGTCGAGGTGTTCGGCTCTCAGGGCATCGTGTCGTCCGACAATCCTCTGGTCACCACCACGACGGTGCGCGACGGGCGCGGAGGTCGAGTTGCCGCTCTCCCCTATTTCTTCCTGGAGCGGTACACGCAGAGCTATCTGTCTGAATGGGAGGCGTTCGTGGGGATGCTGCGCGACGGCACACCATCTCCGGTCGGCCCCGCTGACGGCCGGGCCCCCCTGGTCCTCGGTCTGGCAGCCGGCCGATCAGTGGCCGAGCGACGACCGGTGTCGGTGGAGGAGATCACCTGATGGACCGGCCGAGCCCCGCGTCCGAGCGGGCCGACTCGGGTTACTTCACGACCGAGCAGTGCGACATCTCCGAATTCGCGGCGCTGGTCGAGCAGCCCACCGATCTGGCCGACACACCGCACGCATCGGCGATCGATCACCGCGTGCCCATCTACCACGCCCCCGAGCTCCGGGCCGCCCTCGCCGGTCGGCCGTCCACCCGCCGGGTCGTGCAGGCGGAGCTCGCCCGGGTGTTCCTCGACGGCCCGGGGATCGCCGTGTTCACGCACGCGCTCGACGCGAACGTCGTCGATCGGGCCACCGAGGCCTTCCGGGCCATGATCGACGACCAGCACGCCCGGGGCGCTCGGTCCGGTGACCACTACGCCAAGCCCGGGGCCAACGACCGGGTCTGGAACGCGCTCGAGAAGCTGGCGCTGGCCGCCCCGGAGACGTTCGTCGACTACTACGCCAGCGACATCATCGCCCTGGTCTCCGAGTCGTGGCTGGGACGCTGGTATCAGGTCACGTCCCAGATCAACGTCGTGAACCCGGGCGGCGAGGCCCAGAGCCCCCATCGCGACTACCACCTGGGTTTCTTGTCCGACGCCGATGCCGAGCAGTTCCCCGCGCACGTGCATGCGCTCTCACCGGTGTTGACGCTCCAGGGTGCGATCGCCCACTGCGACATGCCGGTCGAGACCGGCCCCACGATGTACCTGCCGTACGCGCAGAAATACGCGCCGGGATACCTGGCCTGGCGCCGACCTGAGTTCAAGGAGTACTTCCAGCGTCACCACGTGCAGTTGCCGCTGGCCCGGGGCGACGCCGTGTTCTTCAACCCGGCGATGTTCCACGCCGCCGGCGAGAACCGCACCACCGACGTGAAGCGGATGGGCAACCTGCTCCAGGTCTCGTCGGCCTTCGGTCGGGCGCTCGAGAGCGTCGACCGGCAGAAGATGGCCAACGCCATCTTTCCGGCATTGCTCGATCGGCGCGCCGGTGGGCTCGACGAGCAGTCGCTCCGTAACGCCGTCACGGCCTGTGTCGACGGGTATCCCTTCCCCACCAACCTCGACCACGACCAGCCCATCGACGGCCTCATGCCCGAGTCGCAAGCCGAGCTCCTGGGCCGGGCGGTAGTGGAGCACTGGTCCCCCGATCGGCTCCGCACCGAGCTGTCCGACCACGCCGACCGCCGGCGCACCACAGTGACGCAGCGTGACACTCTTGACGCATGGCGCTAGCCCGCGAACGCCTGCCGGAGCGCTCGGCCGGCAGCGGGAGCTGGCCCTGTGGACCTCGGATTCGAGACGATCGGTAATGCCACGCTGATCGTGCACGACCGCGGCCCCGTGCTCGTCACCGATCCGTGGATCGAAGGCAGTCCTTACTGCTGGCTCGAGGGTGACGGGTTCGACATCACCGTGCTCGCAGACCGGCAGTGGACTCCGATCTCCGACCGGGTCCGTGTGCTCTGCATGGCCGATTACAACCAGGACGCCGTCCTGCTCGTCGACATCGGCGGCCGGCTGGTGACCAACCTCAACGACGCGTCCGACCGGCCGCTCGCTCTACCGCCGATGGGCTCACTGACGAACGTGTCTACCGGCAAATGCGGGGCTACCGGGGCGTCTCGGCCTCGGTCGGCTTCGGGGCGTCACCAGCGCCGATGACCGACTGGTCGTAGTCGACGACGTTGCCGGTCATGATGCCGCTCTCATCGGACAGATAGAACGCGATGACGCGAGCCACCTCGGCCGGCTCGAGTAGTCGACCCAGGGGCTGGGTTGCTCCCGCCGCTTCCAGCCATCCGTCGGTGGCGCCGTGCCAACGGCGTTGGGTGGCGTCCTCCGACTCGGTGTTCATCCATCCCGGGTTGATCTGGTTCACCCTGATGTGATGCCTCATCAGTGAGTAGGCGAGCGACTTGGTGGCGACGGCCAAGGCCGCCTTCGATGCGCTGTACGCCACGAGGAAGGGCTGCCCGCCGTATCCACTGGTCGAGCCGATGTTGACGAGCGAGCCGGCGACCCCCTCCCGGCGCATGACCTCGGCGGCGTACCGGCAGGCCAGCATCGGCGCCCGCACGTTGACGCTGAGTATCTGATCGATGTGGTCGCCCGTGAGCTCCCACACGGTGGCCCGATCGGTGACAGCAGCGACGTTGACGAGCCCATGGACGACCCCGAACTGCTTGTCGGCCGCCGCTACCACCGCCTCCGGCGAGGAGGGATCGGCGAGGTCGGACGGGACGAAGATCGTGGGGGAACCGGCACCGGTCAGCTCGTCGGCCAGCGCCTGACCCCGGTCGCGGCTCCTTCCGGCGAGTACCAGCCCGGTCGCACCCCGGGCTGCCAGCACCCGGGCCGTCGCCTCGCCCAGCCCCTGGGTGCCGCCGTTGATGACATAGACGCCGTCGTTCGTGCTCATATCAGCCGTTGCCCTGACTTTCCACGGTCCACGGCCGCCCGAGCATCGAGCACGGCCTGGCGGTTCGAGACCTCCGGGACCCCGACTTCCCAGAAGATGCCGCCCTCGGTCCATTCGTAGGGATGAGTCCTCAGAACGATCACATAGGTGCCGGCGGCGGCCCGGGCCCGAGCCAGCGCAGCCTCGAGCTCATCGGCGGTCTCGATTGTCTCGGCCAAGCACCCCATGGCCGAGGCGTGCCCGGCGAAATCGACATAGGCCAGGCGGTCGTGCCGTACGTCGACGAGGAGGTTGTTGAACGGCTCGCCGCCCTGGTTCACCTGGAGCCGATTGATGACCGCGAAGCCGCCGTTGTCACAGACGATCACAATCAGCTTGTGGCCAGACAGCACCGTCGAATACAGGTCGCTGTTCATCATGAGGTACGAACCGTCACCGACAAAGGCGATCACCTCACCATCGCCGTCCGGCTGCAACACGTTCCGCGCCATCTTGGCGCCCCAGGCCCCCGATATCTCGTAGCCCATGCACGAGAAGCCATACTCGCAGTCGAAGCTGTCGATGGACCTGGCCCGCCATCCGTTGTTGAGCTCACCGGGAAGGCCTCCCGCGGCCGAGAGGGCATAGTCGCCGGGACGGGCGATGCGGTCGACCACACCGACGACCTGGGCATAGGTCAGAGGAAGGGCGTCGGTGGGCGCGGCGATCTTGTCGATGTATGCGTGATAGCCTGCAGTCTCGTGGCCCGCCCGCACGGTCCATTCCTCAGGCCCTCGCCAGGCGCCAGACCCTCCCCGATCGCTCAGAAGATCGCTGATCTCGACGAGGGCCTCCCTGGCATCTCCCACCACGGCGACGCCCTGATGCTTGATGGCGTCGAAGCCGGCCGCATTGATGCCGACAAAGCGGGCGTCGGGCGCGAAGCCCGTCCACGAGCCGGTCGTGAAGTCCCCCAGGCGCGTGCCGACGGCGATGACGACATCGGCCTCAGCGGCGAGGGCGTTGGCGGAGGCACATCCGGTCACCCCGACCGGTCCGCTGTTCAACGGGTGCGCTGAAACCAGGCAGGCCTTACCGGCCATGGTCTCAACCACCGGGATGTGGTGCGTCTCGGCGAAGCGGGTGAGCTCGGCCTCGGCCAACGAGTAGTGCACACCACCACCGGCAATCAACAACGGCCGCTCGGCGGTGGACATCAACCGGGCGGCCCGCTCGAGCTGGCGACGATCGGCCCGAGGGCGCGAAATCTCGTGAACGGTCTGAGCGAAGAACCTGTCGGGGAACTCGAATGCTTCGGCCTGCACGTCCTGCGGGAGCGCGATGAACGCCGGTCCACACGTCGCCGGGTCGATCATCGTGCGTACAGCCTGCGGGAGGGATGAGATGATCTGCTCGGGCCGCACGATGCGGTCCCAGTACCGTGTTACTGGCTTGAACGCGTCGTTGACCGTGATCGACGGATCACCGAAGTGCTCGACCTGCTGGAGCACCGGGTCGGGGACGCGGCTGGCGAAGGTGTCGCCCGACAGGAGTAGCACCGGTAACCGGTTGCTGTGCGCCACTCCGGCCGCAGTGACCATGTTGAGCGCACCAGGTCCGATCGAGCTCGTCGCCACCATGATCTGCCGGCGACGCATGGCCTTGGCGTAACCGATGGCGGCCAAGGCCATGCCCTGCTCGTTCTGACCGCGCCAGGTCGGTAGCTCGTCGCCGGCCTCCTGGAGGGCGGTTCCGAGGCAGGTGACGTTGCCGTGACCGAAGATGGCGAATACACCCGGGAACAGGGGAACGTCGCGCTCGCCGATGATCGTCCGTTGGGCGATCAGGTATCGGACGATGGCCTGCGCAGTGGTCAGCCTCGTACACCTCATATATCAATCCTCCAACAGCGAGACAACATCTTCCCAACGACCTGACGCCCAGGATCGCATGATCGCATCCTGCACGCCCACGTAGGCCAGCGCCTCGGTGAAGCCCGGCGAGTGCTGACGCCCGGCCGCGACCGAGGCGAGGAACTCATGGTCTTCGATGCAGACCAGGTCCTCGAACCCGATCCCGTTGGCGCTGCCCGGTACGAAGTTACCGTGGTGGGGGAATCGGTCTCCTCCGTAGACGTTGGTGAAGCCGGTGTGGAGCTCCTCGCCGGCGACGTACACCTGGAGTTGGTTCATCTGCTCGAAGTTCCACCGGACCGAACCTTGGGTCCCGAAGACCTCGAGCAGGTTCTGGCTCTCCGGACCGACCATCGAACGCGATGCCTCGAACGTGCCGCGGGCACCGTTCCCGAAGGCGCACAGGCAGGCGATGTAGTCCTCGTTGGTGACCGCACCCGTGGGGTCACCGGGCTGGCCGCGGTCGTAGTGCGTTCCCGCCCCGGTCGGCAGTGGCCGCTGCTTGATGAACGTCTCGCCCGTGCCGACCAGCCGGGTGATCGGTCCGGCGGCGTCGCCGACGAGATAGTGCGCAAGGTCGACGGTGTGACTGAGGATGTCGGTCGATGCACCGTGCCCCGCCTGGTCGATGAGAAAGCGCCACGACAGGAGGCCGAGTGGATCAGACCCGTACATCGAGAAGAATCGGCCGTAGTAGTTCGTGATCTCCCCGATCACACCCTGGTCGATGAGTTGCTTGGCGTACTGGAGGAGCGGCGTCCACCGGTAGTTGTATCCGACCCCCGTGATCACGCCTGCGTTTCGAGCGGCCCGGGCCGCAACGACGGTCTGGGCTGGCGTGCCTCCTACCGGCTTCTCACAAAATACGTGCTTACCGTGGGTAACAGCGGCCTCCACCATCTCGACGTGCAGCATGTTGGGCGCGGCGACGAACACGACGTCGACGTCAGGGTGCTCGACGACGACCCGCCAGTCGGAGACGGCCTCCCGGAATCCAAACGAGCAGACGGCGTCGTCGCGTCGGTCCTCCAACGTGTCACTGACCACGACAAGATCGGGCTGATACCCACGGTCAGGAAAGTAGCTCGGGGCCCGCCGGCAACCCCGGCTGTGGGCTTGACCCATCCACCCGAACCCGATGACGCCGATCCCGAGCCGTTTCATGCCGTCAACCATACGATCATCCGCCCGATGGACGGACGATCTCGCATGCCCGCTTGATGGCCCCGGCGACATCCCCGTCGGCTGGGTAGAGCAAGGAGCGGCCGACCACGAGGCCACGGACGTTCGGAACATCCATCGCGCGGGCCCAGGAGGCGTACGTGGCCTCGGGGTCGGAGCCTGGGGTGCCCCCGAGAATCAACGCCGGCAAGGTTGTGGTCGAGAGCATCCGGGCCGGGTCCTTCGATGCCGGCACCTTCAACCAGGTCGCGCTCGATGAGCCTCCGAGGGCCGCGCCCACGCCCACGGCTCTGAGCAAGGCATCGTCGTCGTCGAGCAGCTTGGCCGCACCCGACGCATCGCGGTGGAACGGCAGAGGCTCGACCAGGATCGGCAGCCCTCGCCGGGCGCACTCCGACACCGCCTGGGCACAGGCCTCGAGCACCGAGGCCGTGGCCGGATCGTCATCGGCGATGCGCAACAGCACCTTGGCGCCGTCGAGGCCGTTCTCGGCGATCGATGCCACGTCGTAGGCCGTCATCCTGTCGTCGAGCTCCCAGCTCGCGCCGGCCAGGCCACCACGGTTCATGGTGCCGAATGCCAGCTTGTCGTCGAGCGCCCCGAGCAGGGCCAGCTCTTCGAGGATGTCGGCGCTGCCGAGAACCCCGTCGACACCGGGATTGTCGAGCGCGTTCAGCAGCGCCTCCAGGGTCCGCCGACGGTCGGCGATGGCGTACGGATCGCTCGGGATGCCGAGGATCCCGCGTGCACTGTGATCGGCGGCCACGATGAACATCCGGCCATCGGTGAGCAAGGGGCGGCGGCGGCGACCACGCAGCGCCTCGCGTGCGCTCCAGGGCCGCTCGCCGCGACGGGCGATGAGTTCGGCCCAACGCTCATCGGTCAAGAAGGGCATCGATCTCCTCGAGGTAGGGCATGTCATCGGCACACATCAAGCGAGAGGCCACGATGGCACCCGCCACGTTTCCGGCACGGGCACACGCCGGGAGATCCCAACCGGCGAGCAACCCGTGACACAGGGCTCCTCCGAAGGCGTCGCCGGCGCCGAGCCCGCACACCACATCGACTGGATGCGGGGCGATCCGCTCCATCGCGCCGTCACGGGTCGCCACCAGCACACCATCGGCGCCCATCTTCACGATCGCCGCGGTGAGCCCTCGGGCCAGGAGGGCCTCGGCCGCCCGCTGCGGATCGGTCTCGCCCACCGCCACGTCGCATTCGGCCCGGTTACCGATCGCCATCGTCACGTGGTCGAGCACCCGATCGAGCTCACGGGTCGCGTCGGACGGGTCGCTCCAGAACTGGTGACGCCAGTCGAGATCGAGGATCGTGTGAACGCGACGGTCACGCCATGACAGCAGCTCGTGGATTGTCGATCGGCTGGGCTCGGCCGAGAGGCACGAGGTCGGAAACCACAGGATCGGGACCGACTCAACGACCTCGCGGTCGACTTCGCTGGGCTCGATGCGCATGTCTGGTGCCTGGGGCTGGCGATAGAAGATGATCCCGGGCTCACCGGGGTCGCTCAGCTCGGCGAAGGCAAGGGGCGTCAGCATCTCAGGATCACGACCGACGAAGGAGGTGTCGACTCCGAATCGCTCCGACAGCGACCACTCGATGTACTCCCCGAACGCGTCGGTGCCGACCCGGGTGAACACGGCAGTGCGATGACCGAGACGGGCGCACGCGACGGCGACGTTCGTCGCGGTGCCTCCGATCGACTTGCGGAACGACTGGATATCACGCAACGGGACGTGGAGTTGCTCAGGGTAGAGGTCGACGCAAATGCGTCCGACGGTCAGGAGCTCGAGGGCCGGCATCGTCGTTCGACTCACGAACCCGCCGGCGTCGGGCCGGGGCCAGCGCTGAGCTGGCGCTCGACACCACGGAGGTATTCGATGCTTCGGGCGACGCCGAGGACCGGCCCGGCGCCCGCGGCCGGATGATCGGCAATGGCTTGGTCCTGCTCGATGACGTACCACCCGGAGTATGCCGCCCCGACCAGTATCTCGATGACCTCGGCGATCGGGACCATGCCGTCACCCAAGGGGGGAAACAGCCCGAGCTGGACCCCTTCCATCAAGGTCAGCTCACCGGAGCGCTGGCGCTGGGCCACGGACGCGTCGACATCCTTCAGGTGAACGAGGCCGATGCGCTCGTGATACCGCCGCGCGAGAGCGACGATGTCGGCGCCCCCGATCGCCAGGTGACCGGTGTCGAAGCACACCGGGGCCGAACAACCGTCGATGAACCGATCGAACTCCGCAGCCGTCTCGATGAGCGTGTTCACGTGCGGGTGAACGACCTGGAGGGCACCGTGATCGGCAACCACCCGACCGATCTCGTCGAGGCCGCGGAACAATGCCAACCAGGCGCCGGTGTCGAGGGCCGGGCGCGACCAGTCGTCGGTGTCGGCGATCACGGCAGTCACGAAGTACCGACCCCCGGCCGCCACCATGGCGTCGGCGATGCGCGCGGCCTCGGCCCGCATCTCGTCGAGCCGCGACGGATCGTGGAGCACCAGCGGGACGAACCCTCCGATCAGCTCCATCCCGTGACGATCGAAGATCGCGCGCTGCTCGGCAGGATCACTCGGGAGCCATCCCAGCGCGCCCTGCTCCATAGCCGTGAGACCGAGCGCGGCCGCTTCGCTGAACACGCGATCGACCGGGAGCTGGAGCCCCCAGCCGGGCACTTCGCACACACCCCACGAGATGGGGGCTCCGGCGACACGGGAGAGGAGATCGAATGACATCGGGGGCATCGGCTTTCAGGTCGTGAGGTGGTGGGCTCCATGGTGGCACTGCATGGCGGGCTGCATGGTGGGGCTGTGTGGTGAGCCTGTGCGGCCCTGTTCTCGCCGCTCAGCGTACGACGAGCCCAGACGCTGACGTCATCGGACAGCGCGGGTCGACGGGCATGCCGGTCCAGGAGTCACGTACCCAGTGGTGGGCGGGATCGTCGCAGAACGCCATCGACCGGGTCCCGCCCGGACCCGCGAGGATGTTCAGGTAATACATGGTGTAACCCGGGGCCGCAACACAGGGCCCGTGGTAACCCCGAGGTACCAGGTACACGTCACCATCGCGCACGACCACATTGTCGTCGACCGCGCCGTCGGGGGTATAGGTGCGGTGCAGTCCGAAGCCGTTCGGCTCGACGTCGGTGCTACCGGCCCGGCCGATCCGGAAGTAGTAGATCTCCTCGTTGTTCACCGGGCATTCCGGCGAGTCGTCGTGGCGATGAGGTGGGTAGCTCGACCAGTTGCCGTCGGGTGTGAGGAGCTCGACACACATGATGCGCTCGGCGTGGTCCCACACTTCGGGGCTGGCGAAGTTCGTCACCTGGCGAGTTGCCGGGCCAGCACCTCGTATCTCGACAGCGACGGCGTCAGCTGGACCGTATTTCGGCGGCAGGCGGCGATCGCTTCGGGCCGTGCACAGCGCGACCTCACCCCCGGACGCCGAGGACAACCACAGCTCGGTGTCACGTCCGACATAGGCGAAGTCGGTGACACGGCCGAAGACGCTCGAGCGGCCCTCGAGGTGGAACTCGTCGCTCGCGGTCACGATCGTGACGCCCGTCGCAGACAGGGGCAGCACGATCATCTCGTCGGAGCCCGTCGGGAACGTGCGGGCGATATCGGCATCGAGACGAACGACGCGCAGCCCCGAGTACCCCCAGCCTGCCTGTTCAGGGGTGAGCAGGACCGGATCGGCGTGCTCGGCGAGAGCCCCCGCCGGGTGGTGTGAACGAGAGGTCACGGCCACAGTATCGTCAACGCGTGCAACGCCTGTCGAGTGGTGCGCCGCTCGATGCTCCGACCTCTGGCCCCGGGTTCGCAACGCCACCCCTTCGGACCTGGACCCGTCATTGCTCACACCAGCAAGGACTTGAGGGTTACTGCCGGATTCGTGAGCGCGCTCGGGTCGGGGAGGGTGCGCTGAGCGATGAGCATCTCTGCGATCCGAATGTCCTTGGCGATCGCCGTTCCCTGCGCGACTCCGCTCGCGGCGACGAGCCGCCCGTCAGCGCCCAGCCCGAACAACAGCGTCGCACCATCGGCCCGAACACGAACCACGTTCGTGACCGCAGCATCGGGTAGCCCGGCGATGTGCAGGCCCAGTTCGTACTGGTCGGTCCAGAACCAGGGGACCGCAGCAAATGCCTCGTCGGCCCCGAGCAGATTGCGGGCCACCACCGCAGCCTGATCGAGGGCATTGCGCCAGGCCTCGAGCCGGATCCGTCGATCGTCATAGAGCGGGTGGGGAAACGAGCAGCAGTCGCCCGCCGCGTGGATATCGGGGTCGTCTGTGCGGAGGTACCGGTCGACACGCACCCCATTGTCGATCGTCAGGCCGGAAGCGGCGGCGACGGCCGAGTCGGCCACCGCTCCGACTCCAGCGACGATCACGTCGCAATCGACGGTCGTCCCGTCATCGAGCACCAGTCGTTGGGCAGGTCGGGGTCGATCGACGTGCTCGACGTGCTCGACACCCGTGCCCAGACGGAGGTCGACGCCGGCATCCCGGTGGCGTGCTTCTACTATCGCCGCGATCTCGGCGGGGACGACCCGGGCCATCACGCTCGCCGCTATCTCGACCACGGTCACCTGGCACCCTCTCGTCACGGCGCTCGCGGCGAGCTCGAGTCCGATGAAGCCGGCTCCGATCACCCCGACACGGGCCCCTGGTGTCATTCTCGATCGGAGAGCCACCGACTCGGTGAAGGTGCGCAGCGTGAGTATCGAGTGTCCTCCTGCCACTGGCAGCACCCGGGCCCGGGCCCCCGTGGCGATGAGTGCCTTGTCGTAGTGCAGCCGTCGCCCGTCGGCCAGCACAAGGTCATGAGCCGTACGATCGAGCATCGTCGCGGCCACGCCGCGTTCGAATGCAATGTCGAGATGGGCGAACCGGGCGCGGTCGCACACGGTGACGGGCGACGGCTCCCGGTCATCGGTGAGGGCCGCCTTCGACAACGGGGGGCGCTCGTACGGCTCGAGCGACTCGTCGCCGACGAGCGTGATCGTCCCTCTCGCACCTTGCTCTCGCAGGGCCATGGCGGCCCGGGCTCCGCACTCGCCGGCGCCCACGATGACGATGTCTTCGGTCACTGATGCCATTCAGTCGACGTCGATGTACAGGGTGCCGCCTTCGAGCTTGACCGGGTAGGTGCGCAGGTTCACACAGATCGGCGCTCCCTTTCCCTCACCGGTCCGGTAGTCGAAGCGGCCGTTGTGCTTGGGGCATTCGATGATGTGGCCCATCACCAGCCCGTCCTTGAGCAACGTCTGCTCATGGGTGCACCAGCCGTCGGTCGCGTGGTAATCGTCGGCCGGCGATCGGTAGATCGCGTAGGGGTGACCGTCGTGCTCGAAGGGGATCACGTCCTCGGCGTCGACGTCGTCAGCCCCACACGCCTCGATCCACGTGGCCATCAAGATACGTCCATCGTCGTTGCGGCGCTCACGGCGCTCGGGTTCGCCCCACCAGTGTCGCCAGCCGCCGCCCAGCTCGAAAGATCGCGTTCGATGAACGCTTCGGGGTGGGTGCGCTGACGCAGCATCACCGGGACGAACTCACCGAACGCGGCCAGGATGCTCGGTGACGGGGCCGGGAGGTCGCCCTTGATCTCGTCGTGCAAGCGGGGCAGGGCGTGGAATGGAACCATCGGGAACATGTGGTGCTCGACGTGGTAGTTCATGTTCCAGTAGACGAACCGGCTGATCGGGTTCATGGAGACCGTGCGGGTGTTGAGCCGATGGTCGACGACATCATCGGCCAGGCCGCTGTGCTGAGTGAGCCCGGTCACCAGGTGATGCCAGGCGCCGTACATGCGGGGCAGACCGATCAGCATCGCCGGCAGCACGCTCGCGGTCGCCACGCAGATGGCGATGGTGGCTGTGTAGATGACCAGCCAGGCCCGGGCCGTGCGATACACCCTGAACCACTCGGTCTCGGGGACGAACGACGCCTCCTCGGCCGTGAGCCGGCCGACGGCGTGCACGGCCATGTGGCGAAAGGCCGTCGGGACGTCGAAGAGGCCGAGGAAGTTCGCGGCGATGTGGAACAGCTTGGGCGGCCGCATCGAGATGATCTCGGGGTCACGGCCCACGATGATCGTGTCGGTGTGGTGGCGGGTGTGGCTCCAGCGCCAGACCGTGGGGTCGCGCATGATCATGAAGCAGGCCAAGTTGTACACGGCGGTGTTCATCCATCGAGTGCGGAAGGCGGTGCCGTGGCCACACTCGTGCCACCGAGAGTCAGACGCCGATCCGTACAGGACGCCATACGCGCCGAACAGCGGCAACGCCCACCAGGACGGCCAGACGTAGGCGCCCGTACCGCCGAACGCCGCGAGCAGAGCCAGCCAGATGGCCGTGTCCCTGATCGCCGGGCCGTCTCGCCGCTGCATCAATTCCTTCATTCGCTTGCGAGGAACAGACGTGCGGTACCACTGGGCAGCCGCGAGCCCGCTCTCGATCGCACGCTTGCCATCTGGTCCCAGCAATGAGTAGTCACGCACGACGGCCATCCGCAGCTCTTTCCGCTCTCACCGTGTTCCGAGGCCGGCCTGAGGCGTCCATGAGGTTGCGCATCGAACCTGCCGTACCCCGCCGGAGGGCGCGCACTCTTCGAGCCACATCTTGACGCTCAAGCTACCGGATCGTCCAGGGATGGTGTTCGGAGCGCGGCGGCCTCGGGTCGACGGTCGCGTCCGGCTCATCACCGCGGACGCTGCGTTTCGCGTCGGTCGGGTCGGATGAGCGTGACAACTTCGGTCTGGGCATTGAACGTGATCTGCCATCGCCCCTCGTGGACGAGATGGTGATGATGCCGAGACTCAGAAGATTCTCGGGTTCGGTCAGGCCGTCATTGGCCCAGTGAACGACCTGGTGATGCTCGAGCCAGACAGTCCGGTCGCCGCGGGCATCGGAGCGCAAGCGGTCGCGCCCGGCGCTCGGTCAGCAGATCGGGTGGCGGCGGGGATGAGGGGGCGAGGCTCGAACGGGCCCGGAATCGGAGCCGGTCAGAAGCCGATTCCGAGGTTTCGGTCGTCTTCGGGGTGGCGGGTGTCGGCGTTCACGTAATTCCCTGGCGGGTTGTTCACGGAATTCCCCTGCTGGGCTCCGTGTGTGTCTAGTCGATGGCGGCTCCTTGGGTGAGGTCGTTGTGGGCGACGGGTTCGTCGCAGTGGGGGCAGAGACCGCCGGTACCCATCGAACCCCTCCTCGAGATTCGCGGCAGATTCGCGGCACGGACCCTACGACCGTTCTTCGCTGGCTCGTTCACCCCACTTGACCAGCTATTTTGTGTGGGCCGCCTGGGGATCGAACCCAGTACCTGCGGATTAAAAGTCCGTTGCTCTACCAAGTGAGCTAGCGGCCCGGAGGCCCGAGGGTACAGCCACCGTGCCGGTGGGCGTCGGGCCGATCGCCACGGCCGATTCGTGGCCGGGCCCGACCCAGGAATCGGCTGGAGATCCGAGCACCCGCGCCTGCTACGATCCCACCTGCCCTGCAGGCACACCAGGCCCCCATCGTCCAGCGGCCTAGGACACCGCCCTTTCAAGGCGGCGACGGGGGTTCGAATCCCCTTGGGGGTGCGAGGTCCCAGCAGTCCGCAACATCGAGCACCGCATACCGCAGCGAGAGCATCCGCAGCACCGGCATCACCCCCACAAGGTCCTGTGGTGCAGTTTGGAGTGCACGCCGCCCTGTCAAGGCGGAGGCCGCGGGTTCAAATCCCGTCAGGACCGCTGACCGTCGCCTCCCCCTCGGGGGAGGCGACGGTCGCCCGGCCGGGTAGCTCAGTTGGTAGAGCGCGCGCCTGAAAAGCGCGAGGTCACCGGATCGACGCCGGTCCTGGCCACCTCATCATCGCTGGTCAGCGTGGGTCGGGCCCGCCGAGGCCGCCTCAGCGCATCGGATCCTGCCCGATTCGTGCCAGATCTCTTCACGCTCTGCGCGTGCCATCTGGTCCATCTGGTCCATCTGGTCTCGCTGCGTGAACGGCAGGACCTGTGCGAGCCCCGCGGCGACGGTCATATCGGCGAGCCGCTCGGCGATGAGCCGGTCCCGGTCGCTCGTGGCGTGCTGGCAGATCATGGACGCCCTGGGGCTGGCGTGACCGAGCCGGGCCATGATCTCCTTGGTCGTCGCGCCAGTCTGGGCTGGGTGGTGGGCGTGCTTGCGGGAACGGTCGTGGTCTGAAAGCATAGTGATCACTACGCACACGCGATCCAGATCCACAGCAGAGGGGCGGCGAGCCATGGGTGCTTCGACCAAGGAACGGCTGATCTCGGCCGACGACCACGTCGACCTGAGCCACGCGGCGGTGAAGGCGCATCTCGCCACGAAGTTCCACGGCGACTACGACGACGCCATCGCCGCCTTCGTCAGCTCCGCGGGCAACGTGCTGTCGATCGAGGCCAACCAGCTCTGGCGAGCGCAGCAGAACCTGGGGCCGTCCGAAAGGCCGGTGGGGATGGGTACCGGTCGCCGCCACGCAGCCAATGGCCGCGCGGGCCATACCGACGCCAAGGAACGCTTGGCCGACATGGACGCCGACGGCGTCGAAGCCTCGGCCACGTACTGCGAGGTCTCCGCCTTCCGGTATCTCTATCTGGTGAAGAACGGCTGGAAGGAGGCAACGCGGGCGTTCAACAGCTCCCTGGCCGATTTCGCGTCGGCCGCTCCGAGTCGCCTCGTGGTCTCGTACCAGATCCCCATCCACGACATCGACGCCGCCGTGGCCGAGGTGCGATGGGCGGCTTCCACAGGCTGCAAGTCGTTGCAGCTCCCGGTCTTCCCGGCCGAGCTCGGCCTCCCCGACTACTGGGACACCCGATACGACCCGCTCTGGGCGGCCATCCAGGACGTCGACCTGCCGGTGTGCTGCCACATCGGCATGAACACGGCGTTGGACGATCTCGCCCGCCGCGATCCCACACCCCAGAAGGGCATCTTCGTGCCCCTCGTGGCGATGTCGGCCGCCGAACCGCTCGGAATGTGGATCATGGGCGGCGTCTTCGAGCGCTTCCCCGATCTGCGCGTGGTCTTCGTGGAGCCGGGGCTCGGCTGGGTCTCGTGGTGGCTCTACATCGCCGACGACTTCGTGCTGCGACAGGGCTATGACTTCCCGGCCATCACCAAGCTACCGAGCCACTACTTCCGCAAGAACGTCTTCCTCACCTTCGTCGACGAGCCCGACGCCCTGTACCACGCGCACTCCCGCCTGGGCGTCGAGAACATCATGTGGTCGTCCGACTACCCCCACCCGGTGTCGAGCTGGCCCAACTCGCAGAAGGTCGTCGACGAGATGTTCGTCGGCGCCGATCCCGTGGAACGGGCGCTCGTGGTGAGTGGCAACGCCGCACGCGTGTGGAGGCTGTGACCACGGCCCATGCGGCCAGCTACGACTTTCATAGTACCTGCTATGATTCATTGATCCGGCGCTGTTGGCGGCAGGCCCGCACCAACGACGATCCGCGTATTCCTCGAGCGTGGCCACAAGGGGTGGACGATGGCCGGAGTCTTCGACGGGTTGCAGGTGCTCGACCTCTCGTGGGGGATTGCCGGACCCATGACCACGATGATGCTCGTCGACAACGGCGCCCGGGTGACGAGGATCGAACGTCCCGAGGGTGACCCGTTCGCCGACCAGACCGGCTACCGCGTCTGGCACCGGGGCAAGCGCAGCGCCACCATCGATCTCCGCTCACCCCAGGGCCACACGGCGTTCCTCGCCCTGGCGTCTCGCGCCGACATCGTGGTCGAGACGTTCTCTCCCGGCACCACCGACGAGCTCGGCATCGATCACGCCACGCTGTGCGCCATCAACCCACGGCTCATCACCTGCTCGATCTCCGGGTACGGGCGCCACCCCGACCACGCCGACCGACCCGGGTACGACGCACTCGTTGCCGCCCGAACCGGGCTGCTGTACGACCAGAAGGGCCGGCGGGGCACGGCGTTCGAGTACATCGTCGGTCGAGATGGCCCCCACCCAGAGTACGACGCACCCGACGGGCTCGTCCGCGGCGCCGATCGCCCCGGCCCCGTGTTCCCACGAACGCCCTGGCCGAGCATCGGGGCCAACTACGTGGCGTCGCTCGGCATCGCGGCCGCACTTTGCGCCCGCGAGGTCACCGGTCGAGGCCAGCACGTCGAGACCTCGCTGCTTCAGGGTGCCCTCGCGGCCATCTCGCTCAACTGGCAGAGGGTCGAGAACCCCGACGCCACGCTCTACTGGATGTGGCCGATCGACTCACGCTCGATCGAGGGGATCTACGAGTGCGCCGACGGCCGTTGGGTCCATCACTGGACGGTCCGCCCGAAGTGGGTGCTCGGAGCGGCCGAGGCCGAGCGTCCTCAGGACGTGGTGCTCGACACCGCGTACCGCGACGATCCCGATCGGATCTCGATGGAGGCCGACGGGTTCCTCACCGGAATCTTCTTGCACCCGCTGCTGGCCGAGGCGTTCAAGAAGTTCCCGTCGAGCGATTGGGTGGAAGCCGGTGCCCTGGCCGGGATCGGCGTCGCGTTGGTGCGCTCACCGGCCGAGGCTCTGGCCGACGAGTCGTTCCTGGCTGACGGCTGCGTGGTCGAGGTCGACGATCCGGAGGTCGGTCGCATCCGCCACGTCGGGTCGGTGCTGGAGTTCTCGTCCACGCCGGGAGGCGTCACCGCTCCGTCGCCCCGGTCAGGGGCCCACACCGCCGAGGTCCTCGCCGAGGCTGCGGCGATCATCGCCTCGCCGGCAGCACCGACACGGCCGACGACGACGACGGGCGAGGCCGGCGAGGGCAGCGAGGGCGGCACGGGCCCGCGCCCAGGTGTCTCCCTCGCCCATCCGCTCGCCGGGGTCCGGGTGCTCGACCTCGGGCTCGGCGTCGCAGGACCGTTCGCGGGTCGGGTTCTCGCCGATCTCGGCGCCGACGTCATCAAGGTCATGGCCATGCACGACGGGTACTGGTCGGGGACCCACATGGGTCTCGGCACCAATCGGGGCAAGCGGAGCATCGCCGTGAACCTCAAGCACCCCTTGGGTCGTGCCGCGCTCGATCGGCTCATCGAGCAGGCCGACGTGTTCACGGTGAACTGGCGTCCCGGCGCCGCAGCTCGGCTCAGGCTCGACTTCGACACGTTGCACGCGCGCTTCCCGCGCCTGGTCTACTGCAACACCCGCGGGTACGAGAAGGGCCCCCGCTCCGACCTGCCGGGTACCGACCAGACGGCGGCCGCGCTCACCGGAACCGAGTGGGAGGACGGCGCGTGCGACGCCGGAAACCCTCCCCTGTGGAGTCGTTCGAACATGGGCGACACGGGGAACGCGCTCCTCGCCGCCACTGCCATCACCGCGGCGCTGTATCACCGGGAGCGCACCGGCGAGGGGCAGGCGGTCAGCACCTCGATCGTCAACGCCGGGCTGCTCCACACCTCGTACGCCTGGATCGCCTCCGATGGCACGTCCGCCGATTGGGGCCACGTCGACGGCGACCAGCACGGGCTGTCGCCGTACTACCGGCTCTACCAGTGCGAAGACGATGCCTGGCTGTTCGTCGCCGCACTCACACCCGAGCACCGACTTCGCCTCCTCCATGCGGTGACGGGCCACGCGGTGAGCGCTGTCGAGCCCCCCAACACCCGGGGCGATGCCGGCGCCGCGCTCGAGGCCGCGCTCGAGGCCAACCTCGAGGCCGACCTCGAGGCCGGCTTCCGGTCACGACCGGCGGCGGCCTGGCAGAGCGCGCTCGACGCCCTCGGGGTCCCGGCGGAGGTGGTCGACGAGTCGTTCTGCCGAACGATCTTCGACGATCCCCACGCCCGAGCCGAGCGCCTGGTCTCCGAGACCTGGGCGAGCGGTGTCGGCCGCTTCGAAGATCCGGGGCTGCTCGTCGGCTTCTCCGACACCCCCAGTGTGATCCAGGGCGGTCCGTGCATGTGTGGCGAGCACACACGGCAGCTGCTGCGCGAGCACGGCTACACCGATACCGAGATCGACGACATGGCAGCGGAGCACGCCGTCCTCGACGCCCCGATCGAGCGACCATGACCGAAGCCGTCGCCACCACCAAGGATTCGAGCGCACGACGGGCCACGCCCGGCGACGGGCGCGTGCGTCGGCGCGATGGCGAGCTCACCCGCCAACGCGTGTTGGAAGCGGCGATCGCCAGCATCCTCGACGTCGGGTACTACCAATCGAGCTCGAACGAGATCGCCCGGCGCGCCGGCGTGACCTGGGGCGTCCTCCAGCACCAGTTCGGCTCCCGGGAGGCCCTCCTGCTCGAGGTGCTGAACGACCGCTGGGACCGACTGCAACACCTCGTGGTGAGCGCCGAGATCTGCGGAGCGACGCTCGAGGACCGGCTGCACGAGCTCCTCGCCATCCTCGAGCAGCACTACGGCCAACCCGAGCACCTCGTCACGATGCAGATCGGCCTCGATCTGGCGAACAACCCGGCCACCTCGACCGAGACGCGCCAAGCGGTACGACGCCACGCGCAACGCTTGAGTCGGGCCTGGCGACCCGTCTGCGCCAAGGCGCTGGGCGAGTCGGCTGCCGAGCCCGGGCTCGTCAACTACGCGTTCACGGCGCTCCGCGGGTATCTCGTCGGCAACCTGATCGCGTCGAGCTTCAGCACGAGCTCGAAGACGAAGGCGAGCGACACCATCCAGCGCACGCTGTTGATCGACGGCATCTCGGCTGCGGTTCGCGCCTCGGCGTCGGGGCGGGGAAGCGTCGTGTCCGAGACCACGAACGACACGGGAGCTGGCCCATGGCCCGCGTGATACCGCCCACCGTCGATGCCGATGACGAGTACTTCTGGGACGGGGTGAAGGAGCATCGCCTCCTCCTGCAGACGTGCGGCTCGTGCGGGACGCTGCGTCATCCGCCCGTGCCGATGTGCGGCCGCTGCCACGCGACCGACCGGGGCGTGCAGGAAGCTCAGGGAACGGGCCATGTGCACAGCTGGATCATCTCGCGCCATCCCAGCGAACCCGATGACCAGGCGCGCGTCGTGGTCCTGGTGGAGCTCACCGAAGGCCTGCGCTTGGTGGGCAACCTCGTCGACACCCCGTTCGATCAGGTGCGCAACGAGATGCCGGTCGAGGTGTGCTTCCGCGAGATCGACGGCGTGCTCCTGCCCCAGTTCCGCCCGCGAAGCGTCGAGGGGCCCGTGCCGATGGGGAGCCCGACGTGAGCCGGGTCACGGTCGCGGGCAGCACGATCATCGCCGGCATCGGTCAGACCGAGTTCTCCAAGCACAGCGGGCGTAGCGAGCTCCAGCTCGCGGCCGAGGCGGCTCGCAGCGCGATCGCCGACGCGGGCATGACCCCGGCCGACATCGACGGCATGGTGACCTTCACCCAGGACTCGAACGACGAGCTGCTGCTCATGCGCTCACTCGGCATCCCCGAGCTGCGCTACTGGTCGCGCACCCCCAACGGCGGGGCGGGCGCGCACACGACGATCCAGCACGCCGCCCTGGCCGTCCACGGCGGCGCGGCCAAGGCGGTCCTGGTGTACCGGGCGTTCAACGAGCGCTCGGGTCGGCGGTTCGGACAGCCCAACGCTCGCGTCACGCCTCCGGGCTGGAACTGGTACCTGCCGTTCGGCCTCGACACCCCGGCCAAGACCTACTCGCTCGGGTTCCAGCGCTACATGTTCCGCTACGGCCTCACCAACGAGGACTTCGGGCGCTACACCGTCGTCGCCCGGCGTCACGCGGCCACGAACCCCAACGCCTGGTTCCACCAGCGGCCGATCACCCTCGAAGACCACCAGTGCTCACGGTGGATCGTCGAGCCGATCCTGCGGCTGCTCGACTGCTGCCAAGAGAGCGACGGAGGCGTGGCGATGATCGTCACCACGGCCGACCGGGCCAACGACCTCCCCAACCGCGCCGTGAAGGTGGCTGCCGTCGCCGACGCCCACATCAACGACGGCAACATCATGTTCAACTACTACCACGGCGACCTGGCCGAGTTCCCCGAGGCCCGCGCACTCGGGCGGCAGCTCTACGAACAGACCGGGCTGGGCCCCTCCGACATCGATGCCGCGATGCTGTACGAGAACTTCAGCCCGGTCGTGTTCCTGCAGCTCGAGGCGCTGGGGTTCTGCGGCCCCGGCGAAGCGGCCGCGTTCATCGCCGAGGGCAACATCGACCTCACCGGCACGCTCCCGGTCAACACCCACGGGGGTCTGCTCGGCGAGGCCTACATCCACGGCCTCAACAACATCCTCGAGGGCGTCCGCCAGATCAGGGGCACGGCGGCGAACCAGCTGTCGAGTCCGGAGACGATCATGGTGGCGGGCGGCCACAGCGGCCTCATCCTGCAACCCGCAGGATGAGCCGGGATGAGACCCAGGTCGCCACTCGCGAAGGGCCAGACCCCACCGCCGTCCGACGGCTCGCCCGTCTGACCACATGAAGCGCGACCCGGTGGCTCGACGCCCGGTTCGGGTCGGGTACCTGGCTGGGGCCGCGGCCGCCGTCACCTTCGGGGCCAGCGCCCCCTTGGCCAAGCACTCGGGTGAGAACCTCGACGCCCAACTCGTCGCCGGTCTGCTCTACGCCGGAGCGTTTCTCGCCATCGCGCCCGTGGCAGCTGCACGCCGCCGGAGCACCCGGGAGGCCAGCCTCCAGCGAAGCGATCGCGGCCCGCTCGTCGGGCTCGTGGTGCTCGGCGGGATCATCGCACCCGTGCTCCTCATGGCCGGGCTACAGCGGGTGTCGGGAGTGAGCGGCTCGCTCCTGTTGAACCTCGAAGGACCGTTCACGCTCGTCGTGGGCGTGGTCGCGTTCGGCGAGCACCTCGGACGCCGGAGCGCAGTGGCCGCCGCCCTCGTCCTCGGCGGGGCTTTCGTGCTCACCGCGGCTGGTGGCCCCTTCGGCGACGCCGACACCGTCGGTGCGCTCCTGATCGTCGCGGCGTGCGCCGCCTGGGCCATCGACAACAACCTCACCCAGACGCTCACCGTCCGAGACCCGTTCGCCATCGTGGCCGTCAAGACCGGCATCGCGGCGACGGTCAACGTGGTCATCGCGGCGATGCGCGGCGCCTCGTGGCCCAGCGGATCGCGGCTGGCTGCGCTCGTCGCGATCGGCGCCGTCGGCTACGGCATCTCCGTCGTCGCCGACGCCTACGCCTTGCGACTGCTGGGCGCGGCCCGGGAGTCGGCCGTGTTCGCCGTGGCTCCCTTCGCGGGTGCCCTCGTCGCGTTCGTCGTTCTCGGCGATCGGCTCTCGGCCTTCGACGTGGTGGCCGGCGCGCTCATGGCAACCGGGCTCGTGGCGATGATCACCGATCGGCACGGCCACCAGCACCACCACGACCCGCTCGAGCACGAGCACCGCCATCGCCATGACGAGCATCATCGGCATTCGCACCCGCCCGGGAGTCCCGACCCCGCCGACGGCATCCACAGCCACCAGCACCGCCACGAGCCCCTCACCCACATCCACGAGCACGTCAGCGACGTCCACCACCGCCACGCCCATGCGCACGTTGGCCGAGACCCGGCCAGCCCGGACGGCGAACGCGAGCCTTACGCCGAGGAAACCCTGGAGCCACACGGCGCGGCCCGTCCCGGGCATCGCACCCCTCGAACGAGCCGAGATCGCGAGAGACTCCCGGGATGGGCGACACGACGGGCGACACGACGGGCGAGACGATGATGGCGTGGCGGGTCGTGCGACACGGACGGCCGTCGGAGGCGTTGCGTCTCGACGAGTGCCCGATGCCCGTGCCCGGGCCGGGCGAGCTGCTCGTCGAGGTCGCCACCACGGCGCTCAACTACAACGAGGTCGACGGCTGCCACGGGCGCTACCGCACGATCGACCCGCCGTTGCCGTACACGCTCGGGATGGAGATGCTGGGCACGGTCACCGCCGCCGGGCCCGGTCCGAGCGATGCGGCGTGGATCGGCCGCCGGGTCGTGGCCACGGCGGTGGGCGCCACCGGAGCGCACGCACAGTACGCGCTGGCTTCGGCCGACATGACGTTCGCCGCACCCGAGATGCTCGACGACGTCGAGGGTGGCGCGTTCTTGTTCCCGTTCCATCTCGCCCATCTCGGCCTGTTCGAGCGGGCAGCCACCCAGCCCGGCGAGACGGTGCTCGTGCACGCGGCGGCCGGAGGCGTCGGATCGGCGGCAATCCAGCTCGGCGCGGCGACCGGCGCCCGGGTGATCGCGGTGGCCGGCGGGTCCGCCAAGGTCGAGCGGTGCCGCCAGCTCGGCGCCGACGTGGTCGTCGACCATCGCGAGCGGAGCTTCGTCGACGTCGTCCTGGAGGCCACCGGGGGTCGCGGTGTCGATGTCGTGTTCGACGGCGTCGGCGGGGCGGTCACCGTCGATTCCTTGCGGTGCCTGGGCCGCGGCGGCCGCCACGTCATCGTCGGCTTCGCCGGCGGGATCGAGGCCGAGGACCTCCCGGGCGTGCTGCCCCGCTCCTTGTGCTTCGGGAACTTCTCGACGGGCGGGGTGCTGCTCGCCTACCGGTCGGATCCGGTCGGCGGCCTCGCCGCAGCGGGCATCAACGTCTGGCCCCGCTCGGTCGGCGACGCCGTCCACGGCACGCTCCTCGGCCTGCTGGGCCAGGGGCGGATCGGCCCGGTCGTGGGCCGGGTGGCGCCATCTCGCGAGCTCCCGGCGGCGCTCGACGAGATGGAGACCCGGACCACCATCGGGCGGACGATCATCACCTGGAAGAGCTGAGCGCCAGGCTGCTGCGGGCCGCTCCGGGGACGGGCTCGACGCCGACCACCCGGGCGGGGAATCATCTCACCCATCACCCCCAACCCCACATCCCGAAATGTGTGCGGAAATGCTCACCCCGTGAGCATTTCCGCACAAGTTTGGCTGG
Source organism: Actinomycetota bacterium (assembly GCA_009886115.1). Classification (GTDB taxonomy): domain Bacteria; phylum Actinomycetota; class Acidimicrobiia; order IMCC26256; family VFJJ01; genus VFJJ01. The sequence continues at coordinate 19,995 of VFJJ01000100.1, read as the reverse complement.
GGTCCACGGCGGCTGGGGTCCACGAAGGCCGGGGGCCACGAAGGCCGGGGGCCACGAAACGGAGGCGACATGGTCAGTGCCATCAAGGCGCCAGGGATCCCGGCCACGTTCGAGCCGGTCGATTGGAACCCGCCGGGGCTGCCGACCGACGGCGACGAGATCATGGCCCGCCTGGTCGATCCGGCCCAGCGAGGCGAGTTGTACCCGCTCTACCACCAGCTCCGGCGGGTGGCACCCGTGTACCGCAACCGTCCCGAGCTGTTCCACGGCGCCTACGCCTTCACCGGATTCGCCGAGACCGACATCATCTTCAAGAACCCCAGGGTCGTCAACGATCCGCAAGTGGTCGACGAGGCGTTCACCCACGGCGACGGCACGTTCACCAGCGTCATGCGCAACGTGATGCTCTGGCAGCATCCCGAGCCCCACCAACGCGTGCGCACGTTGGTGAAGTCGGCGTTCACCCCCCGGGCCATGGCCCGGTGGCGCCCGATCGCCGAGCAGGTCGCCAACGAGCTCTGCGATCGGATGGAGGTCGACGACCACGCCGAGCTCGTCGACCAGTACAACTACGAGCTCCCGTTCAACGTGATCGCCAAGATCCTCGGCATCCCCGACGACGACTTCCCGATCATCCGCCAGCTCGCGTGGGACTTCGCCCGGGCCGGCGAGAAGTCGGTGACCCCCGAGGTCTCGGCCCGAGGTGACGCCGCGGCCAGGGCGTTCATGGAGTACTTCGCAGAGCTGGCCGAGGAGCGCCGACGGGCCCCGGCCGACGACCTGCTCTCGTCATTGCTCGAGGCCGAGGCCGAGGGGACCCGGCTCTCGCACACCGAGCTCATCGCCAACTGCATCCTCTTGTTGCAGGCGGGCCACGAGACCACCCAGGACCTCCTGGGCAACGCGCAGGTCGCGTTGTTCCGTCATCCCGACCAGCTCGCGCTCCTGACCGAGCGCCCCGAGCTGATGAAGAATGCCGTCGAGGAGTTCCTGCGCTACGACGCCTCGGTCCAGATCAACCACCGAGTGGTTCTCGACGGGATGACCTCCGGCCCGGCGGAGATCCCCCCGGGAGGAATGGTCTACATCTTTCTCGGCGCGGTGAATCGTGACCCCGCACGCTTCGCCGATCCCGACCGCCTCGACGTGACACGCGACGTCACCCATCACCTCGCGTTCTCGTTCGGCGCCTACTACTGCATCGGCGCCGCCCTGGCCCGCACCGAGATCTCGGTGGGCATCGAGACGCTCCTCGCCCGCTTCCCGCACCTGCGTCCGGGGACCGGATCGTTCGAATGGCGCAACACGCTCCAGCTCCGCGGCCCGCAACGGGTCGACGTCACGTGGTGAGCCACGATGACTCCCGGAGGAACGAGCGATGAGCCATCCCAACCTGCTGGTGAGCACGGTCGACGGGATCCGCACCATCACGCTGCACCGCCCCGAGGCACGCAACGCCGTCAACCGCAGCATGCGCGAGGAGCTCATCCGGTGCTGCGGTGAGGTCGACGGCGCCGACGATGTCGACGTGCTCGTGCTCACCGGCACCGATCCCGCGTTCTCGGGCGGTGTCGACCTGAAGGAGATCAGCGCCGGCGAGGCGGGAGACGCCGTCCCCGCCGCCGATCGCGCCAAGCCCCCCACGACCCCCACGACCGCAGAGGCCGCAGAGGCCGGCGGGCCACCTGCGGCGGCGCTGCGCAACCCGGCGTCGGCCATCCGGGCCATCGCCAAGCCGGTGGTCGCCGCCGTCAACGGCTTCTGCTACACGGGCGCCCTGGAGATGGTCGTGAGCTGTGACATCGTCGTCGCGTCGGAGCGAGCGACGTTCGCCGACACCCACGCAAAGTTCGGGCTGATGCCGTTCTGGGGCATGACGGCGCTCCTACCAGAGCGGGTGGGTGTGGCCAAGGCTCGCGAGCTGTCGCTCACCGGCCGACCGATCGACGCAGCCGAGGCACTGCGCATCGGCTTGGCCGACCATCTCGTGCCGCACGACGAGCTCATGCCGTTCACCCTCGCGCTCGCTGGGGCCATCGCGGCCGCCGATTCGGCGTCGGTGCTCGGGATGCAGCACCTCTACGACGATGGCCGGGGCCGGACGGTCGACGAGCGTCTCGCGCTGGAGGTCGCCGCGGCCACGACGTTCCGTGTCGATCTCGACGCCTTCGACCGTCGCCAGGCCTCACGCCGGGCCGGGACCGGCTGAGTCAGGCCGCGCCCGAGGTGTCGGGGGTCGAGGCCGAGCCGCGAAGCCGCTCGGCGAGGTCGCGCGCTGTGAGGAGATGGCGCGCCGACGCCGCAGGATCACGCGTCTCGAGGAGCGCGCCCAGGCCTCGGTGGGCCCGGGCCCGCTCGTGCGGGAGCTCACGAGCCGCCGCCTGGTCGACGGCTCGTTCGAGCAGGCGCCGCGCCGACCGGTGATCGCCCCGTGCCCGGGCCCGAGCACCCGAGAGCACCAACAGCACCGGTTCGGCGACCGGAGCCTTCCGCGCCAGCCGCCGCAGGGCCCGCAGCGACTCGGAGCTCCGCGACCAACCGAGCGCGAGGTCGGTCTCGGCGACGGCGACCGTCCCGGCGATGGTGAACCAGCTCTCGGGCGACGCCCGCCGAAACAGGCGATGACAGCCCGCGGCCACGGCCTCGCTCTCCGCGTGGCGACCGACCTGAGTCAACGCCGAGGCCTGGAGGCCGTGGATCCAGAGGATCTCGCTCGGCCCCGTGCGACCCGCGGCTGCCTCGGCCACGTCGAGCGCCTCGAGCGCCTCGTCGGGTCGACCCTGACGCAGGAGCACCTCGGCGCCGAGCCCCTGGCCCCACAGCCGGACGGGCGACACCGAGGGATCGTGGCCTCGCACGGTGAGCTGCCGCGCTGCGATCGCTGCCGTGCTCAGATCGCCGCGGAGCATCGTGACCAACGTCAACGCCGCCAAGGCTTCCAGGGCCGACTGGTGGTGGCCGTTCACCTCGGCAACCAACAGCGCGTCCTCGATGCGAGCGACCAGGGGCACCCACGGGCCCCCTCCCGCCACGGAGTACACCTCCGCGCGCCCGTCGCATGCGCGACCGCCGACGATCTGCACCGATCCCTCCCCGATGTCGCCACTGACCCCCGAGCGCCGGGAATCACCACCTGCCTGACGGAGTCCCAGCGTCCGACAGCGAACAGCATTGAACACGCTCAGCGCAATTCCAGCATCGGAGCGTGAGATCGATCGTGAGCGGTGAGCGGCGGGCGGCGACCTGTCTCGCCGCTGCGCCCCTGCACCACGGGAACCGGGGCCCCTACGATCCGCACATGACCTCGATCGAGCCCTTCGTCGTCGACATTGCCGAGACCGTCCTCGTCGACCTCCGTAAGCGTCTGGCCCGTACCCGCTGGCCCGACCGGTCACCGTCACCGGCCTGGATCGACGGGACAGACATCGACCATCTCCAAAGCCTGTGCGAGCACTGGCGTTCCGGGTTCGACTGGCGAGCGGTCGAGAACCGATTGAACGCCCATCCCCAGTACCTGACCGAGATCGACGGGCAACGCATCCACTTCCTGCACGTGCGCTCGTCGAGTCCGACCGCCCGCCCGCTGCTGCTGTGCCACGGCTGGCCGGGCTCGGTGATCGAGTTCCTCGACGTGATCGGGCCGCTCGCCGAGCCCGAGGCCCACGGCGGCCACGCCGACGACGCCTTCCACCTCGTCGTCCCGTCGCTGCCCGGCTACGGCTTCTCTGGGCCCACCACCGAAGCTGGCTGGACCCCGGCGCGCATCGCCGGGGCGTTCGCGGTGCTCATGGAGCGCCTGGGCTACGAGCGCTTCGGCGCCCAAGGCGGCGACTGGGGCTCGATGGTCGTGTCGCAACTGGGCCTCCAGGTGCCCGAGCGGCTCAGCGCCATCCACCTCAACATGGTGATCGCGCCCAAGCCCCGCGACGGCGATCCGATGGCCGGCGTGTCGGAAGCCGAGCAGGCCGACCTGGCCCGGATGCGAGCCGCCGGCACCGAGGAGATGGGCTACCAGGCCATCCAGGGCACCCGTCCCCAGACGCTGGCCTACGGGCTCACCGACTCGCCGGCCGGTCTGGCGGCCTGGATCGTCGAGAAGTTCCGGGCCTGGTCGGGCTGCGGGGGCGATCTCCGGGCCAGCTTCACCGACGACCAACTCCTCGCCAACATCACGCTGTACTGGGTGACGGGCACGATCAACTCGTCGATGCGCCTGTACCGCGAGACCCGGCGGGCGGGTGCGGGGGCGTCACTGCCCGATCGCCCGGTGCCCGTCCCCATGGGCTACGCCCGGTTTCCGGCCGACGGATTCGTTCCGCCCCGCGCCTGGGTCGAGCGGCTCTACGACGTTCGCCGGTGGACGGTGATGCCCCGCGGCGGCCACTTCGCAGCCATGGAGGAACCCGGGCTGTTCGTCGACGACGTTCGGGCGTTCTTTCGCGAGCACGGCTGACGCGAGCACGGCGGACGCGAGCACGGCTGACGCGAGCACGGCTGACGCGAGCACGGCTGACCGCAGCTCGTCGTTCCCCGCGGCCAGCGCTCGACCGGGATCGTCGGTCAGGCGGAGCCTTCGGCGGCGCCGCCGGCGCGGTCGACGCCATCGGCGGGCTCCTCCGGGGGACGCGACCGAGCCGCGCGACTGGGCTGGACCCGGGCCGGCTCGGTGGCGGCCTTCGGGAACGACGGGGGCCACGGCGCATCGCCCTCGCCTCCCGCCTCGTCGCGGCGCACCTGCTCCAGCAAGGACTCGAGCGACTGGTAGCGGTCGTCGATCGACGCCGCCGGATCGCCGATGGCCGCGAAGCGGGCCGGCATCGTGACCACCGTGAGATCCTCGGGGCGCACGTCGGGAACCTCCGACCAGTGCACGGGCGCCGAGACCCGGGCGCCGGCGACTGCACGCACACTGTAGGCAGACGCCACGGTGCGATCGCGGGCGTTCTGGTTGTAGTCGATGAACACCTTGTCGCCCCGTTCCTCCTTCCACCACTTGGATGTCGCGATGTCGGGCAGGCGCCGCTCGACCTCCCGGGCCAGGGCCAGCGCGCACCGTCGAACCTCGGTGAACCCCCAGCGAGGCTCGATGCGCACGTTCACGTGCATCCCGCGCGATCCCGATGTCTTGGGGTAGCCGACGAGCCCGAAGTCGGCGAGCACCTCGCGCACGCACAGGGTCACGGCGATCACATCACCCCACGCCACACCGGGTTGCGGATCGAGGTCGACCCTCAGCTCGTCGGGGCGGTCGAGGTCGCGTCGCCGCACGGGCCACGGGTTGAGATCGAGGCAGCCCAGGTTCACGGCCCAGATCACATGCGCCAGATCGGCCCCCACGAGCTCCTCGGCCGAGCGCCCGCTCGGGAAGTGCACCACCGCTGTCTGCAGCCACTCGGGCCGGGCCGGGCCGCTCGCCACGCGCTTTTGGTAGAAGAACTCGCCCGTGACCCCGTTGGGGTAGCGCTTCATCGTCATCGGCCGCTCGTACACGCCCCGGACGACGCCGGCGCCAACGCTCACGTAGTAGCGCGCCAGGTCGAGCTTGGTGATCGCGCCTTCGGGGAAGAAGACCTTGTCGGGATTGGAGATGCGGACGGTGCGCCCGTCGATCTCGAGCTCCGCTGCCGGCGCCGCCTTGGCCATGGACCGCCACGGTACCCTGAGCCCGAGCGCAACATCGGGGTGCCCGAGCCGGGAGGTCGCCTTGCCCGAGATGCCACAGATGCAGGCCCTGGCGGACCGGCTCGACGCCGTGGTCGGGGGCGCGGTGCTCGAAGGGGCCACCGGCTTGCAGTTCGCGGCGCTCAAGACGTTCTCGCCCACGCCCGAGTCGCTCGTCGGACGCACCGTGAGCGGCGTCGGCCGTCGGGGCAAGTTCCTGGTCTTCGATCTCGACGGGCCACGCATCCTCGTGCACCTTTCGCAGGGGGGCCGCGTCGACGTCGAGGCTCCGCCCAAGACCACCAAGCCCAAGGGGGCGGTGGTGCGATTCCGGTTCGACGGCCGTCCGTCGCTGCTCGTCAAGGAGTTCGGCACCGAGCGCAAGGCCGGCTGGTGGCTGCTGGCGCCGGGCGACGACGGGCCACTGGCGTCGCTCGGCCCCGAGGCGCTCTCGGACGAGTTCGCCGCGTTCGTGCGACGGGGCGACGACAACCGGCGTATCCACACCCTGGTGCGCGATCAGCACACCGTCGCCGGCATCGGCCGCGGCTACTCCGACGACATCTTGCACCGGGCCCGGCTGTCGCCCTTCGTCACGCTCGGCCAGCTCTCGGCCGACGAGCGTGAGCATCTCATCGCCACGGTGCACGAAGTGCTGGCCGAGGGCCTCGAACGCGAACGCACGAGGACCGGCGGCCTCCCCGCCAAGCTCGGCGACCACTTCACGGTGCACGGCCGGCACGGCTCGCCCTGTCCCACGTGCGGTGCCGAGCTCCAGCGCATCTCGTACTCCTCGCACGAGGTGGTCTACTGCCCTCCATGCCAGACGGGCGGCAAACTCCTCGCCGACCGCCGCCTGTCGCGCCTGGTGAAGTGAGCGTCCGAGCACCGCGCCCCATCGCTCTTGCACGCTCGGTCAAGCGCTCGCGACTCGTGCATCGCCTCGGCTCCGTCGAACCCGGTGCTGGTCGCCGGGTCGCCGGGTCGCCGGGTCGCCGGGTCGCCGACATCGTCAGGACGCTCCTGAGCTTCTGAGCGCATGCGTGGCAGGGGGGCGGCAGGGGACGACGCCCCGCAGGCAGTAACTTCCAGCACGTGCACCGCTTCGATCCGTTGACGCTCATCGCTTCCATCCCCAGCCCTTCGAGGAACTCGATCGAGCTGGGGCCGCTCACGCTGCGGATGTACGGGTTGTGCATCGCGCTCGGGGTGATCGCCGCCGTCTCGATCGCGGGACGGCGTTGGACGGCCCGGGGCGGCGACCCAGCCACGTTCTCCAACCTCGCCATGTGGGCCGTGCCCGCAGGCGTGATCGGGGCCCGCATCTACCACGTGGCCACCGATATCGAGAAGTACGACAACGACCTCGTGCGGGCCCTGAAGATCTGGAAGGGGGGCCTGTCGATCTGGGGCGCGGTTGGCGGCGGGGTGATCGGGATCTGGCTCTACGCACGCCACAACCGGCTGCGGCTGCGCGACCTCCTCGACACCCTGGCGCCCGGGCTCGCTGCGGGGCAAGCTGTGGGGCGCTTCGGGAACTGGTTCAACCAGGAGCTGTTCGGCAGGCCCACCGACCTGCCCTGGGGCCTCGAGATCGACCTCGAACACCGCCCCCGCGGCTACGAAGCGAACGACACCTTCCACCCCACGTTCTTGTACGAGTTGCTGTGGAACCTGCTCGTGGTGGCCGTGCTCATCAAGGCGCAACGGCGCTTCAAGCTCAAGGGCGGCCAGGTGTTCGCGCTCTACGGCGCGCTGTACTGCCTGGGCCGCTTCTGGATCGAGCTGATCCGCATCGACTTCGCCACCAAGGTCGCCGGGCTGCGCATCAACGTGTGGACGAGCATCGTGTTGTTCGTGGTCTCGGTCACGGCCGTGGTGCTCGTGGGCCGCAGGGAGCGAGCCCGCGACGCCTCGGCCGAGGCCGGTGACGATTCCCCGTCCCAGAACACCGAGGACACCCGGTCTCAGGACCGCGCGGACTCCGACGACCCAACGGGCGCCGAGACGGCCGACGAGGCCGACGAGGGCGAAGACCCCGCCGCCGCTACAGGCCCAGTGCCCGTTGCACGGCCAGCATCGCCGCCGAGCGAGTGAGGTCGGCGTCCGACCAGCGGCCCTGAACCCGGGCGTCGCCCGGCGCCAGCATCGGATCGGCGACGAGGCCCAGGCCGTCGACGTCGCTGAGCGCCTCACCGAGAAGCTCGGCGTCGGACGGGTGCACGTACAACCTCAACGGTCGATCGTCGATGGAGCCGAGGGCGTCGCGCACCTTGGCGATCAGCGCCGCTCCGCCGTCGTAGGGCTCGTGGCCCAGCACCGTCCGGGCGATGTCCATCGCCAGCCGAGCCACCGCATCGGCGTCGATCGAACGCACCTGCGCCATCTCGGCCACCGCCGCCAGCAGCGCTCCTTGCACCAGCGTCGTCAGGTGCTGGTGGTCGGCCATGGCGAGGTCGTAGCCGATGCGCATGCCGTCCTGGCGACCCTGCTCGACCCGCTCGGCCGTGTAGGCCTCGAGATCCCAGCCGAACGCGGCGAGCGGGTCGCTCGGCGCTTCGCACATGTCGACGGGCGCGTCGCCGATCGAGGCGTACCTGACCAGGCGACTCACTCGATCATCCCGCCTTCAAGGCTGTTACGCCGGAGCACGATCTTGCCGGCCTCGTCGAGCTTCCTGATCACGGTCACGATCTTCGTCTGGGCGTCTTCGACGTCTCTCATCTTGACAGCGCCCAGGATCTCGATCTCCTCCTGCAACGACATGGACGCTCGCTCGGAGAGGTTGCGGAAGATCGACTGGCGCACGTCCTCCCTGACCCCCTTCATGGCCAGGGCCAGCGTCTTGGTCTCGACCCCACGCAGCATCTCCTGGATGTCGCGGTCGGCCAGCGTCGCCACGTCCTCGAACACGAACATGAGCGACCTGACCTTCTCGGCCAGCTCGGGGTCGGTGTCGCTGAGCGCCGTGAGGATCGCCCGCTCGGTCGTGCGATCGACCTGGTTCAGCATCTCGGCCAGATCCTTCACCCCGTCGCGCTGGGCGGTGAGCTCGGCGTGAGTCACCGATCCCAGGCGGAGCTTGAGGGTGTCCTCGACCCGGCGGATCACGTCGGGCGAGATGCGGTCCATGGTGGCGAGGCGCATGGCGACCTCACCCTGCTTCGACTCGCCGAGGCCAGCGAGGACCTTGGCCGAATAGGCGTGGGGCAGGTGCGACAGCACCAGGCTGACCGTCTGCGGGTGTTCGTCCTGCAGGAACTGGAGGAGCTGGTCGGGCTCGAACTGCGACAAGAAGCTGAACGGCGTGATCTGGATCGACTGCATCAGACGCTCGAGGATCTCCTCGCCCCTCGTGCCCTGCCACTGCTCGAGGATCTCCCTGGCGTACTCCACACCACCCTCGAGCACGTAGCGGTGAACGAGCGCCTCCTCGTAGAACTCCTCGAGCACGGAGTTCTGGACCTCTCGGGGGACCGAGCCCATGCGGGCGACCTCGGTCGCGAGGAGCTCCACCTCTTCCTCGGTGAGGAACTTGAGGACCGAGCCCGCGTTCTTGGGCCCGATGGCGATCATCAGGGTCGCGGCCTTCTGCTTCGGTACCAGCGAGTTGTAGTTGGGGGTCTCGACAGCGGTTGCCATGGGTCACCCAGCCTGGTGGTGGTGGACGTGCTCGGGGAGGTGCTCGGGGAGGTGCTCGTGCACGGGGGTCACGGAATCAGCGGGCTTCGACGCGCCGGTCGGCGAGCCAGCTCCGCAGCAACACGGCGATGGCCTCGGGTTCACGCTGCACGAGGTCGATCACGTCGTCGCGGAGGCTCTCCATCTTCTGGTTGGCCATGTCGAGCTCGGCCATCTCCAGATCGACCTCGCCCGACTCGAGGGCCCGGGGCACCATGATCCCGCCTACGCCCAGCACGAGAGGACGGGCGCCCGGCCCGAGGGCGAGCACCTCCTCCTCGTCGTCGTCGTCCTTCTTCTTGGCCTTCTTCACCTTGGGCTTCTTGGTCATGCGCCACATCGAGAAGCCGACGAGCAGCAGCACCAGGCCCCCGAGCACCTGGGGCACGAGCTTGATCGGGCTCGATCCGGCGGCGGCCGGTCCGGCGGCGGCCTCGGCCTCGGCGGCCTCGGCGGCCTCGTCGACGGCGGGGAAGTCGAACAGCCTGACCTCGATGGTGTCGGGCCGGGCCTCTCTGGTCGGGTCGGCCTGGGCGTCTTCGCTGATGTCGATTCCGAGCGCCGCGGCCACGATGGCCTCCACGTCGGCGACATCGGCCGGAGCCACGCCGGTGTTGACGCCGCTGTCGAGCACGATCGCCACGTGCAGCGCCTCGACCTTGCCCGGCGCCTGGTCGATGGTCGACACCTCGCGGGAGACGCCGAACTCGGTGGTGTTCTCGTCGAGCGCGTACTCCAAGGCCCCCGACGTGGTGGTCTCCCCGGCGATCGTCGTGGTCGTGACCTGGCCGCCGTCGACGCCGACGATGCCGTTGGGAACGGTCACGCCCGTGCCCGACACCTCGACGCGGCCCTCCGTCCTCAGCACGAAGGTCGACACGGTGGTGAGCGGGTCGTAGATCTCGCTCTCCACGTGGGTGGTGTCGAAGTTCATGTCGGCCTTGACGACCACCTCAGCCTCGACGAACGGGCCAAGCAGGCGCTGGACGTCGGCGGCCAGCAGGCTCTCGAACTGGCGGGTCATCTCGATGTTGTCGCTGCTCGAGCCCAGCCCGCCGGCGCCGCCGCCGGGGGCCATGAGCACCCGGCCGGCCGTGTCGTTGATGGTGATGTTGTCGGTCGAGAGGCCTTCCACCGACTGCGACACCAGGTACATGACCGCCTCGACCTTGCTCTCGGACAGGGTGGAGCTGGTGTCGAGCAGGACGGCGGCGGTGGTGAGGTTCTGGTCCTCGACGAAGAGGGTGGTCTCGGGCACGACGAGGTGCACCGTGGCCGAGTTGATGCCGTCGATCTGGCCCAGGGCCTTTTGCAGCTCGCCTTCGAGCGCCCGCCGGAAGTTCGCCTGCTGCATGGCGTCTGAGACCGACAGGCCCTGCTTGTCGAGCAGCTCGTAGCCTGGAGCGTCGATGCCACCACCCACGCCGGCCTCGGCCAGCTTGGCCTTGGTGGTGGCCAGGTCCTGCCGGGGCACGACGACCCGGCTGCCGCCCGCCTCGATCTTGTAGTCGACGCCGATGGTCTCGAGCTCGTTGATGACCTCGGCGAGCTCCTTGTCGTCGAGCCCCGCGGTCAGCACGGTGTACGACGGCGTGCTCAGCCACCCGAGGAACATGCGGGTGGCGAAGACCAGGATGACACCGGCCACCACGATCACCACGCGATGCGCGATCGGCAGAGCCTTGAGGACGGTGACGGCCTTCTCGCGCGCCTTCACCGGTCATCCCCGTGCGTGCGACGGGACGCGGCGAGGCCAGCGGCGATCCGCACGTGGTTGCCGGGCTCGGTGTCCGAGCTCACGGCGCGTATCGACAACGACTGATGGAACATCCACCACCCCGAGAGAGAGTGCGAGGGCATGCCACGATCCGTCGTGGCGATTCCATCCATGGTTCGACCGGACCGGCATCGACACGCCGACGCAGGGTCTTGAGCGCGGTCGGCCGACGGCTTCGGCGCGTCGTCCCTTTGCACCCGCTTGCGACCGAGCCGTCCTCAACCCGACCGCTCGCGATGCCGAAGTTGTCCGGGTGAAGCTGCATTTCGGCCCCGAGCGGCTCGATACGGAGGCACCGCCGTCGGGCGCCACCCCGAAGACACCGGCGACGCTGGCGCGCCACGAGCAGCCGTCGCGGGCGCGCCTCGTGGAGCTCCCCCGCATCACCGACCCCCGGGGGAACCTCACGGCCATCGAGGCGGGCCAGCACATCCCCTTCGAATGCCGGCGCGTCTACTACCTCTACGACGTCCCCGGCGGGACGAACCGGGGCGGGCACGCCCACAAGCAGCTCCAGCAGCTCCTCATCGCGGCGTCGGGGAGCTTCGACGTGGTCGTCGACGACGGCACGACACGCGAGCGGATCTTCCTCAACCGGTCGTACTACGGCCTGTACATCCCGGCGATGTGCTGGCGTGACCTCGAGAACTTCTCGTCGGGCTCGGTGTGTCTCGTGCTGGCGTCCGAGCACTACGACGCGAGCGACTACTACCGCGACTACGACGAGTTCCTCGCCGCCACGTTCGCCCACAACGCGTCGACGTCCACGTTCACGTCCGGGTCCACGTCCACGCAGCCGGTGCCGCACCTGGGGTCCCGCGCCATCGATCGCCTCCCCACGCGCGCCGGATCGGACCCGGAGCCATGAGGGTCCCGTTCCTCGACCTGCAGGCGATCCACGGCCCGATCACGTCCGAGCTGGAGAAGGCCGCCCGACGGGTGATGCTCGGCGGGCGTTTCGTGCTGGGCCCCGAGACCGCGTCGTTCGAGGAGGAGTTCGCCGGACACTGCGGCGTCGCCCACGCGATCGGCGTCGGCAACGGCCTCGACGCGCTCCACCTCTCCTTGCGGGCACTGGGTGTCGGGCCCGGCGACGAGGTCGTGGTTCCCGGCAACACCTTCGTCGCCACGTGGCTCGCGGTCACGATGTCGGGGGCCACACCGGTGCCCGTCGACCCCGACCCCGTCACGCTGAACATGACCGTCGAGGCGTGCGCGGCGGCCATCACGAGCCGTACCGCAGCGATCATGCCCGTGCACCTCTACGGGCGTCTGGCCGACGTCGACGGCCTGAGCGCGCTGGCCACCCGTCACGGCCTCGCCCTCGTCGAGGACGCAGCCCAAGCCCACGGCGCCCGGCTGGGCGCGCGCGGGGCCGCCGGATCGTTCGGCCACGCCGCGGCGTTCAGCTTCTACCCGGGCAAGAACCTCGGGGCGCTCGGCGACGGTGGAGCGGTCACCACGAACGACCCGGCGGTGGCCGAGCGTGTGCGCAAGCTCCGCAACTACGGCTCGGTCGAGCGCTACGTGCACGAGTCGCTGGGCTGCAACAGCCGGCTCGACGAGCTCCAGGCCGCACTGCTGCGGGTCAAGCTCCCCCACCTCGACGAGTGGAACACGCGCCGCCGGGAAACGGCCGACCTGTACGCCACGGCGCTCGAATGGACGAGCGTCGACCGGCCCGCGCCGCCGCCGGGTCACGACGCGAGCGAGAGCCACGTCTGGCACCTCTACGTGGTGCAGACCGACGATCGCACCCGCTTGCAGGCGCACCTGCAGCGCCAGGGGATCGAGACACAGGTGCACTATCCGACGCCTCCGCACCGTCAGGCCGCCTACGCCGATCTGGTCCGCGCGCCCCTCCCGGTCACCGACATGCTCGCCGAACGGGTGCTGAGCCTGCCGATGGGACCCCACCTCCGAACCCACCACGTGGAGCGTGTCGCCAACGCCATCACGGCCTTCGACCGCGACGCGCTCGTCGCGACACGGGCGGTGTGATCCGATGCTCGTTGATACGCTCTCATCGAGCACGACCTCGACAGTCGACACCTCGCACGACCCCGGTGAGCCAGCGCACCTCTCGCTCTTCAACACCCGTCGATACCACGAGCTGAACCTCGACGGATCGGAGCGCTACGTCCGCCTCGACACTCTGACCGCTGACGGCCGCACGGTCGGGAGCCTCGCCGGTGTGGTCGACGGTCCAACGTTCACCTCCGGACACCGCGCGCCGTTCGGCGGTATCGACCTCGTCCGCGACACCGAGACCGCGGCCCATCTGGAGCAGCTCATCCGCGGTTCGCTGCTGAGCCTCGACGGGCTCGGCGTGACCACCGTCAACGTCCGCGCCCGCGCCGACGCCTATTCGGCGTCGGAGCCCACCATCGCGTTCCTCGCCCTGAACCTGGGCTTCACGATCACGGCGTGCGAGCTCAACTTCCAGATCGACCTCGCTGACCACACCAGCACCGACGAATACACAGCAACTCTGAAGAAGCCCGCCCGCAAGGCGTTGCGCCACAGCATGGCCCTGGGTTGCACGGCCGTCGACGCATCGACCGACGCCGAATGGGCGGCCGGATACGGTGTCATCGAGCGCAATCGCCAGTCACGCGAACGGCCCATGCGGCTGTCGTTCTCGTACGTGCTGCGAATCCGCGATGCCTTCCCGGGGCGTGTACGCATGCAGACCCTGTATCACGGCACCCGACCGGTGGCCGCGTCACTCGTGTATCGGGTTGCACCGGGGCGCGACTACGTCGTGGCCTGGGGCGACGACCACCGGTTGGAGCACTCGCCGATGAACGCCCTGGCGTACCACGTCGTCGATCGCTCGCTGGCCGACGGCGTGACGCTGCTCGATCTCGGTATCTCCAGTGAGCAGGGCCGACCCAACCACGGGCTGATCCAGTTCAAGCAGAGCATCGGGGCGCGGCCGTCGCTCCGGCTCGACCTCTCGGCGAGCACCCGTCGAGGCCCATCGTGACCGAAACCGAGACCGAAACCTCCGACTACTCGGCGTGCTACGACCCCGACCACGACTTCGATCGTTGGTACACCAAGGCCAGCGTCGATCGGATCGCCGCGTGGATCACGCCGGGCGACCGGGTGCTCGAGCTCGGCTGCGCAACGGGAGCCATGACCGCTGTGCTCGTCGATGCGGGAGCCCGGGTGACGGCACTCGACCGGGCGAGGACCTATCTCGATCGGGTCGAGGCGCGGGGTCTCACCGGTGTCGATCTCATCGAAGCCGACATCGAGCAGGGTCTCCCCGATGGGCAGTTCGACCACGTCGTGGCGGCGAACGTGATCCACGAGCTCGACGATCCCCACCGGTTCCTGGAACGGTGCCGGAACGCGCTCGCGCCTGACGGGCACCTGCATCTCACCCACCAGAACCCCTTGTCGTTGCACCGCCTGGTGGCACTGGAGATGGGGCTCATCTCCGACCTCAGCACGGTGTCGGAGCGAGGGCGCAACTATTCGACCAAACGCCTCTACCTGGCCGACGAGCTCGCATGCATGGGAGCGATGGCGGGGCTCGAGGTGCTGCACCGTGAAGGCGTGCTGTTCAAGCCCCTTCCGAATTCCCTGATGGAGACCTTGCCCGAGGAGGTCATCGAGGGCTTCGTGCGTGTCGCCCATCATCTTCCAGGGAACTGCGCGATCAACTACCTCGTCTTGGCAGCGAGACCGGCGGAGGAATCGCCATGACGTCGTCGCCGCTCGTGAGCATCGCCATGCCAACCTACAACGGGGCGGCATTTCTGGCGGCCACGCTACGGTCAGCTCAGAGCCAGGACTGGGAGAACCTCGAGATCGTCATCGCCGACGACTGCTCGACCGACGGAACGCTCGAGATCGCCCGCGCGGCTGCTCGGGCCGACTCGCGTATCCGTCTGCTCGAACGTCCGCACAATCTGGGACCGGCGCTCAACCAACGGGAGCTCTACGCCGCCGTTCACGGCGAGTTCCTCAAGCCGCTCCTGCAGGACGACACCCTCGAGCCCGATGCCGTCACCCGTCTGGTGCAGCCGCTCATCGCCGATCGGTCACTCGCGTTCTCCACGTCGCGTCGCCGGCTCATCGACCAGTACGGCTGGCCGCTCGACGATGTATCTGCGACAGCACAGCTGTCAACGGTCACGGGCACGCTGAACGCGCACAGCGTTGCCGAGCTCATGCTTGGGACGACCTGCAACCAGATCGGCGAGGTCTCGACGGTGCTGATGCGCAGCGCGCTCGTCGCCTCGACGTCACTGTGGTGGTGGGGCAGCTACTGCTTCACGACCAACGCCGACATCTGGCTCTGGCTCCAGCTCCTGGGCCGGGGCGACCTGTGGTACGAGACCGAGACGTTGAGCTCGTTTCGGATTCACCCAGGGCAGAGCTCACGGGACCGTCGCACAGGTGTGATCGGCGTCAGGGACTGGGTACGGCTCCTCGAGGCCGCGCCGGGTCTCGGCTTTCTCGCCGACATCCGAACGACCAGGACAGCCGCGGCGCGCGTTCTCTCTGCGGCCGCGTATCAGCTCTCGCTCGTCGACGAACCTGAGCTCGTCGACACACTGGGGAAGGCATGTCAAGACCTGTTCCGGCTCGTTGGCAGTCGCGAGAACTCCCCCCTGGATCGGAGCTCGTCCGACCATGTTCCGCTCGCTGCGATCCAGCCCGAGGGCTGCGAGTTCGTCTTGCGCCCCGACTGGTCGGATCCCTCCTCGCTGCGGGAAACGATCATCAGCTATGTCCGGGCCCTCGACGCCACAGCCACCAGCTCATTGGTGATCGTCCGCGATCTGACGACATCGTGGTCAGCAGACGAGACCGGGCGTTTCGTCGCCCGAACCCTGGCAGACAACGGCCACGATCCCGAGATGGTCTCTGAGATCGTGGTCACCGACGGGCATCGACTCGCCAAGAGCGCCGACGGTCGACGACGGATCTGGATCGGACAGCCAGGGGACGACACCACCAGCGAGTGGAGCCCGGCCCCCAGCACACCAGACGGCTACCGCACGTTGGCATCAGTGAGGAGGACCACATGCATGACGTGACCGTCATCGGCGGCTCGGTCGCCAGCCTCGTGTGCGCGGACCGTCTCGCAAGAGCCGGTACCAGCGTCGCGATCCTGGTCTCGGATCACCTCGGCAGCGGTTTCCGCGGCATCGCCCATCAAGGACGCCGGCTCCCGCTTGGCGCACGGCTCCTCGAGCTCGACTACGACGACTCCGGCATCGGGCAACAGCCCGTACCGCTCGGCGAGTACGTCCCGGGCCCCAGCGGGCATCGGCCACACCAAGCGATCGTTCGACGGTACCTCGAGGATCTTCTCGGCGAGGGTCTGGTCAGGGCCCCGGCACCCCAGCTGAGCCTCAGGGGAGTCGTGGCCGAGGACTTCGGCTTCACCGTCGACCTGACCTCGCTACGCGAGCTCGTGACCCACGAGGAGCTGGCAGCGATCGGCCGTGAGTCAGCCCATGCCGTGGGGCTGATCGGCCGTGACGGTGTCCTGGGTGGCGCAACACCGTGGGACCCTTGGCGCCACCAGTCGTCGCACGCGATGCTCATGAACCATGGCCCCTCGTTCCACCGGCTCTTCGGCGCTCCACTCGCTCGCAAGGTACGGCCCGGTGGTCTGCTCGACGTGCCGCTCGCCCTTCGACGAAAGGTCTGGGCAGCCATCTTCCATCCGCAGACCCTCTTCGAGGCCAGCGCCGGCCCCGGACCCTCGTATCGGCCCGACCGCCGGTTCCACACGGTGAGCGGCTCAGCCAGCTGGCAGGTCGTCGACGCGCTCCTCGAACGACTCGGATCGAGCAGCGCCGTCGCCATCGTCCGCTCAGGTCCGCTCAGCAGTCTCGCGGTCACACCAGGCGGAGTGACCCTTCAGCTCGAGGCCCAAGGCCCTGTCGAGGTCCGAGGGCCCTTGGTGCTGGGGTCAACCCCGGAGCAGGTTTTCGGTGCTGCTGGGATCGACCTGCAGCTCACGCGGGCGCGCACCGCGCTGAGCTGGGTCGACGTGCCCGAGGACAAGCTCGTCGGGGCGCCCGGCGTCATGACCGTCGTCGACGACGACTGTCCGGTGTACCGGCTCAGCGACGCAGGCCCGGCGGCGCCCGGGGAGCGAACCTTCGCCATCGAGTGGCGCCACGACTGCGCAATCGAGGAACTGGCCCCGATGGCAGGCCAGCACCTGGAACGGCTGGGCGTGGTCGAAGACGGATCGTGCGTCCAGAGCATCCATCAGATCGCCGCGAACTCTTTCACCGATCCCACGTTCACGAACCTTGTCAAGTTCCAGGCCGCGCGCGATCGCTGGAACGAGCTCGGGGTCCCAGCCATCGTCATCGGGGGGGCAGCTGCGTTCGGAGCTGATTCACTCAACGAGCAGATCGTCCAGGGACTGTGGGCGGCCTCGGCCATCATCGATCGGAGCCCCGTATGGCACTGAGCACCGACGCTCTGAACGAGTACGCCGATCGCTACTACCTGTCTGACGCGCCCGCAGACCTCGGGCTCGAGGAGCGGGTCCAGCATGCTGGGCTCGAGCAGATCGTCGTGGCTCTCGACGGCGCCGAGCGAGTCCTGGAGATGGGCTACGGCACAGGCTTCATGACGGCCCAGCTCCAGGCTCGGGGGGTCGGCATCGAGCTCATCGAAGGATCATCCGTGCTGTGCGCCCAGGCCCGGTCGCGTCATCCGGCGCTGACCGTTCACGAGGGGTTGTTCGAAGCGTTCACACCCACCGAGCCCTACGACGCCGCGCTCGCATTGCATGTCCTCGAGCACGTCGACGAGCCGACACGGCTGCTCGAGCGTCTCCGTGACTGGCTCGTCCCCGGCGGGGCTCTGGTCGTGGTGGTTCCCAACCGGGAATCGCTGCATCGTCAGCTCGCGGTCCGGATGGGACTTCAGTGCAGGCTTGACGACCTGTCGCCGCGCGATCTGATGGTCGGGCACAAGCGCGTCTACGGCTTCGACACGCTCATTCATGATCTCGAGCAGGCCGGATACGAGGTGGAATCACGGTTCGGACACTTCCTGAAGACCGTGCCGAATTCGATGATGTTGGATTGGCCCGATGCTCTCATCGACGCACTGTGTGCCATCTCCGACGAGCTGGCTCCGGAATCGCTCGCGAACATCGGTGTGCGAGCCCGGGTGCCCTCCTGAACCCTCGATGAATCCGGGTCAACGTGGACGGTGCCTCCGCGCGACCGCGTCGTCGATCGGCGGCGTCACTCCACGACGAGATAGGTGGGGAGCCCCGGGTTCGTCCCGGGAAAGCGACGGAGACGAACTCGGTCGAGCCCCAACACCTCGCGAACAGCTTCGGTCTCACCCGGGAACTCCTGACAGTTCAGCTCGTCGAACGCGAGCACGCTCCCTCGGGTGAGATGGGGCTGGAGCGCTTCGAGGCAGTCCCGAGTCGGCGCGTACAGATCCATGTCGAAGTACGCCAGGGCGACGATGGTTTCGGGGTGATCGCTCAGATACCGCGGCACCGTCTTGGAGGCATCGCCTTTGGCGACCTCGAACTTCTTCAGGTGGTCGTACGGCGCCATCGCCTCGAGCGTCCCGAGCACGTGGGCGAGGTAACGGTCGTAATCCTCGCCGATGAAGAAGGCCCCTTCGGCCCGGTCGTTGACTGCACCGTCCTTCTGGTCGACCGACGGGAACCCGGTGAAGGTGTCGAACCCGATGATCTTGCGCGAGTAGTTCAGTGGCTCGTACAGGGTTCGCAGACCGATGAGGGTCGCCAGGTCCCGGCCGTATCGCACGCCGAACTCCATGATCACACCAGGGACGTCGAGCACGAGACGGTACAGGTCGGCGAAGAACATCATCCGGCGCACCACATGGGGCATCACGAACAACGGCAGGGCGTGAGCGAGGTCGCGTGCCGGCGCCGGGAACGCTCGCATGAGATCGGTGAGCTTCTCCTCGGCGCTCACGACGCCGCTCGATGCCCGGACCCCGTGGCTCTTGTCCCTGAGGATGTCCGCGCTGTGAATCTCGCTCATCATCGTTCTCCGTGTTCGTCCCGTGCCGATGGTGTTGTCATCATCAATCAGGTGTGACGCGCAGGCCTCGGCGCTCCCGACTGGCGTGCGGGGAGGTGCCAGGTGAGCCGTCGAGGGTCGAAACCGTCGGGTGCTCGGTCCGGTCGGCCCCCCAGAGATCGAAGGACGGGGTGAACCAGGCCATGCCCCAGAGTTCCTCGGAGGTGGGGACGAGACCCGGTCCGTAGTGGGCAAGGAGCTTGCGGGCCAGGGCGTCGGTGCTCTCTTGCACCAGACGCTTGGTCAAGGGCTTGGGCTCGGACCGGAACGACACCTGACCCTCGTGCGCGACGAACGTGTCGAGCGCGATCCGCAGTTGGTAGCCGGCTCGGCGGAGGCGCCACGACAGGTCGAGGTCGTCGTTGCCCAGGAACAGCTCGGGATCGAGCCAGCCGACCTCGTCGAGGACGGCCCTCGGCACCATGAGGCAGAACCCGATGAGCAGCCGCGTCGTGACCGACTGCCCGCTGCGCTCGGCGACGAGGCGTCGAGCAGCCTCGTCGGGATCGGCGACCTTGGCCTCGGCATCGGGCAGGTACCAACCCCACTTCTGCCCGCCGGCCACGGTGTCGCTGACGGGGCCGACGGCGCCGACGGGAGCCAGCGCGTCGGCCCGGTGGACGTGCGCCTGCATCCGCCGGAGCCAGTGCTCGGTGACCACGGTGTCGGGGTTGAGGAACACGACGTACTCGGCGGTCGAGGCCTCGACGCCCAGGTTGCATGCCGCCGAGAACCCGACGTTGGCGGCGTTGGCGATCACGCGCACGCCCGGATGGCTCTCGACGTACTCGGCGAGCCACGCGGCCGTGC